>NZ_CP019508.1:600000-900000 GCF_002002865.1 Brevundimonas sp. LM2
TCGCTCGACGCGCTGGACAAGTTCATCACGGCTCCGGCGCGTTACGTGCCGGGCACGAAGATGTCCTTCGCCGGCCTGCGGGACACCGAGGCGCGGGTCAATCTGATCGCCTATCTGCGCAGCCAGGGTTCCGCCGCCGCTCCGATCCCCGCGCCCGATCCGACCCGTCAGCCTGGCGGCGCCGCTCCGGCGGCCGTCCCCGCTGAAGGTGCGGCACCGGCCGCCGAAGGTGCCGAAGCGGTTGACGGCGCCGCCGCACCGGCTGCCGGTGCCACGCCGGCGCCCGCGGTGCCGGCGGCTCCGGCCGCGGCAGCCGCTCCGGCTGTGCCGGCCGCCTGATCGGTCCAAGGAACATCGAACGCGGACGGGCGGCCTTCGGGTCGCCCGTTTTCGTTTCAGGGCCGGATGCGGCGGAAGATCACCGGCTGAAACCCATCCGCCCGGCAGCGGGCGTCGGCCTCGGCGAAGGCTTCGATCACGACCGCGCCATGATGGCCGGTGGCGTGAAGGACGCGGTCGGCGTCCAGGACGAAGGCCGAATGGCCGGTCCAGCTCTGACCGGGTCGCACGTCCAGCCAGATGGCGAGGTCGCCCCGGCGCGCCTGTGCCCGCGCGACGTCGGTGCCCAGGGCAGCCTGTTCGTGCGCGCGGCGCGGGCCGGGCAGGCCGCAGGCCAGCAGGGCCTGCTGCACCAGTCCGGAACAGTCGGTCGCCCGCGAGGATCGCGCGCCGAGCGCGTGGGGCACGCCCAGAAGCCGCTCCGCGACCGTGACGGGATCGTCTCCGAACAGGCCGATCTCGACCAGATCCGGTCCGACGTCATCGCCGGCGCGCACCAGGGCGTTCAGCGGCAGGTCGGCGTCCACGGCGGCGACGCGGTGCGTCGGCAAGGCCACGGCCGGAGCGAGGGCCTCCGCGTCCACCCAGCCGACGGTGCCGTCGCGTCGCGCCTGGCCCCAGACGCGGTCGCCGCGGCGCTCCAGCCCGTCGAACACCTCTCCGAACAGCAGCTGGTCGATCCGCTCCGAGCTTTGTGACGCCTCGGCGTGAATGTCAGCGACCGGTGCGCGCCCGCGCAGGGGCTCGGCCGCTCTGAAGGCCCGGGCCCGGACAAGCCCCTCCAGCGCCTGAACCGCCAGATCGGGCCGGGCCAGGGTGGTGCGGGGATCGAGGGCGGGCGAGGGGTTGAACAAGGCGGGCTCTGAGGGTTGGACCATCCTTGTGGCAAACGAAGGCGAAAGTCTCGTTAATGGCGCAGATCGTATCGCAATCCTGCGTCGGGCGTCTGGTCGCAGGATTGGCGGCCTTCAACGAGCGACCGGCCCGGCCGGCTCAGCCGGCGTAACGCGCCTTCAGCATGGCATAGGCGGCGCGCAGGCCCTGGGCCTCGCCGCCCTCGGGCCAGCCCGGGCGGTTGCGGCTGTTCCAGGCGAAGACGTCCAGATGGCCCCAGGCCCCGGTGGTTGGGGCGAATTTCTGCAGGAACAGGGCGGCGGTGATCGATCCCCCCTGCGCCCAGGCGGCGGAGTCGTTGCGGACGTCGGCGAGATCGCTGTCGATCGCGGCGAGGTAGCCCGGCCACAGCGGCATGCGCCACAAAGGATCCCGAACGGCTCTGGCCGCCCGCAGCAGGTCGTCGGCCAGGGCCTCGTCATCGGTGTAGAGCGGCGGCAGGTCCGGCCCCAGGGCCACGCGCGCGGCCCCGGTCAGGGTGGCGAAATCCAGCGTCAGATCCGGCGCATGCTCGCTCGCCCGCGTCAGGGCGTCGGCCAGGATCAGCCGGCCCTCGGCATCCGTATTGCCGATCTCGATGGTCAGGCCCTTGCGGCTGGACAGCACGTCGCCGGGCCGGAAGGCATCGGCCGAGATGGCGTTCTCCACGGCGGCGACCAGCACCACCAGTCGCACGTCGAGGTCGGCCTGCATGACCAGCCGGGCCAGGGCCAGGACGTGCGCCGCCCCGCCCATGTCCTTCTTCATGTTGCGCATGCCGGCCGACGGCTTGATGTCCAGCCCGCCGGTGTCGAAGGCGACCCCCTTGCCGACCAGGGCGACCAGCGGCCGGTCGGTGCGATCCAGGTTCCAGCCGAGCTCGATGATCCGTGGCGCGCGGTGCGGGGCGGCGGCCCGGCCGACGGCGTGGATGGCGGGATAGTTGGCTTCCAGCAGGTCATTGCCGGTCACCACCGCGATCGTGGCACCGTGGGCCTCGGCGATCTCGCGGGCGATGGTCTCCATCTGCAGCGGCCCCATGTCGGCGGCGGGCGTGTCGACCATCTCGCGGCACAGGGCGCAGGCGGCGGCGATCCGCCCGGCCTCGGCGGCGTCGAAGCCTTCGGGGGCCACGAGCCGTACCTCGCCCTTATCGGGGCTGGGCTTGTAGCGATCGAACCGGTAGCGGCCCAGCAGGAAGGCGAGGCCCGCAGCGTGCGCTTCTGCAGGGTCCGCATCCAGACGATACAGGCCCGCGGGAAGCCGGGTGGACAGGGCCCGCGCGCTCATCGGATCGAAGCTCGGACCGGTTCCGACCAAGACGTGATCGATCCCGCCCTCGGGGCCCGGCACGATCAGGATCTGGCCCGGCTGGCCGTCGAAGCCCAGGCGTTCGGCCCAGGTCCGGGCTGTCGGGGGGACGGGCTGATCGGGCGCCACGAAGCGCAGGGGAACCGCCTGGGCAGCCTCGGCGGCATCGCCGGGGACGATCGGGTCGGGCGCTACGATGGACATGGGCGGCCTGAAATTCGGGATTAACCAATGATTGACGCGAAAGGCGGACCCTTCGGCGTCGAAGACCTTTCGCCGGATGGCCCATGTCGCGCAACCGTTCCCTGATCTTCCTGACCGGCCTGTCGCTCGCCGGGGCCATGGCGGGGTCCGCCTGGGCCCAGGTCGCCACCCCGGCCGCGGCGCCCGCCGCCCGACAGGCCGCCTCGGCCGAGGAACGGGCGGCCTACGGTCGTCTCGATCCCCTGGCCCGGTCGGTCTTCTGGTCGCGCGAAATGGAGGTGAACCCCGCCGACGTCGAGGCCGGCGTCCGCCTGGCCGAGGCGCTGCGCCAGATGGGTCAGTTCGATCAGGCGGCGACGATCGCCCAACAGGTCCTCGTCACGCAGCCGACCAACATCGAGGCGATGATGGAGATCGGCCGGACCCAGATCGCGCGGGGCCAGGCCTTCTACGGCATCGCGCCGCTGGAACAGGCGCGCGCCCTGGCTCCGGGCGATTGGCGACCGCTGTCGTTGCTGGGGGTGGCCTATCAGCAGGTCAGCCGCACGGCCGATGCGCGTCAGGCCTGGAACCAGGCCCTGACCGTGTCGCCCGACAACCCGGAAATCCTCACCAACGCCGCCATGGCCCTGGTGACGACAGGGGATGCGCGCGGGGCCGAGACCCTGTTGCGGCGCGCCGTCGCTCAGCCCGCCGCCACGCAGAAGATGCGGCTGAACCTGGCCATGGTGCTGGGGCTGCAGGGGCGGGCGGGGGAGGCGGAGCAGATCATCCGCCGGGAACTTCCCCCCGCCTCCGCCGAGCGCAACCTGCAATGGCTCCGCAGCCAGGTGGTGGCTCCGCCCGCAGAGACGACGGCCCCGGCCTCGGCCCGAACCTGGTCGTCCCTGCAGGGCGGCTAGACCTTATTGGGTCTGGGCGTCGGCCAGTTCCATGCGCGCCTGCAGACGCTCGTCGGTCGAGACCGCCTGGGCGATCGCGTTGAAGCGCTCCAGCTCGAGACCCGAGGCCGTCACGGCCGCGGCCATGGCGGCTTGCTGCTCGGTCGTGGGCGTCGTGCCGTCGGTCGGCCCGGCGGCGCGGACCTGGACCATGGCGGCGGCGAACTGAGCGGCCTCTTCATCGGTCACGGAGGCGGCGACCGATCCGGCGGCCGACTCGGGGGCGGCCAGAACGGCCAGCCGGGCCTGCAGCACTTCGTCGGTGGAGACCGCCGTGCCGAGGGCGTTGAAGGCGGCGATGTCCATGCCCGAGGAATCGACGGCGGCGGCCATGGCGGCCTGCTGCTCGGGAGTCGGGGTGGCACCGTCCGCCGGGCCGGCGGCGCGCACGGCCGTCATGGCGGTGGCGAAGGCCTGAAGCTGCGCGTCGGTGTATTCGACGGCCTGGGTGATCGCGACGGGCGCGGCGGCGACGGCGGTGGCGGCGCCGGTCAGGGCCAGGGCGGAAACGGCGGCGATCAGGGTCATGCGCATGAGAAAAATCCTTGGGGGCTTAAGCGGCTTAGGCGTCGGGGAGTGACGACGGCCATCGCCGCCTGAACGCTGCGGCAAAGCCACGGTTCCTGGGGTCCGGTCGCCGGGCGGCTTCTCCGAACCCCGGTGGGTCCCTATCTTGGCGGCATGATCGACGACCTTTACAGCGCGCGGATCCTGACCCTGGCCGCCAATCTTCCCCACGCCGGGCGGCTGGCCGATCCCCAGGGCACCGGAGAGCGCGTGGCCAAGCTGTGCGGGTCGCGCGCCACGGTCGATGTGAATCTGGACGCGGATGGCCGGGTCGTCGCCTTCGCCCAGGACGTGAAGGCCTGCGCCCTGGGCCAGGCGGCGGCGGGCGTGGTCGGCGAGGCGGTCCTGGGCGCGTCCATGGCGGAGGTGCAGGCCGCCCGCGAGGCCATGCTGGCCATGCTGAAGTCGGGCGGTGAGGGGCCGACCGGGCGGTTCGAGGGCTTGCGGGCCCTCAAACAGGTGGCCGACTATCCGGCCCGGCACGCCTCCACCATGGTGGCGATCGAGGCGACCCTGGAGGCGATCGCCAAGGCCGAGGCGGCGCGCCATCCCGTGGCCGGCGCCGCCTAGGTCCGGCCCTCCATCGGCCAGTTGCTCCTGACCGCGACCCGGGGGATAAGCCCGCATGGCCCAGCCCGGCACCCTGTACGAACGCGGCGTTCGCGCGGCCCATCGCGGCTACAAGGTCACCCTCAGCCCCTTGTTCGGCCAGTCGTGCCGGTTCCTGCCGACCTGTTCGGACTATGGGCGCGACGCCCTGATCCGGCACGGTCTGCGCAAGGGGGGGTGGCTGACCCTGCGCCGGCTCTGTAAATGCCACCCCTTCGGCGGTTCGGGCTATGACCCGGTTCCGCCCCTCGAGACCGAGACCCCATGATCCAACTGACCTTCCCCGACGGTGCCGTGCGTGACTACCCGGCCGGTTCGACCGCCCGCGACGTGGCCCACGCCATCTCTCCCTCCCTGGCCAAGAAGGCCGTCCTGGCCGAGTTGAACGGCGAGCAGCGCGACCTGAACCGGGTGCTGGAGGCCAGCGGGTCCTTCCGCCTGATCATGCGCGACGACCCGGCGGCCCTCTACACCATCCGCCACGACACGGCCCACGTGCTGGCCGAGGCGGTGCAGAAGCTGTTCCCGGGCACCCAGGTGACCATCGGCCCGGCCATCGAGGACGGATTCTACTACGACTTCTATCGCGAGACGCCCTTCTCCACCGACGACTTCGCCGCCATCGAGAAGGAGATGGGCAAGATCGTCGATCGCGACGCGAAATTTGAACGCGAGGTCTGGGACCGCGACGAGGCCATCCTGTTCTTCGAGGCGCGGGGCGAGAAGTTCAAGGCCGAGCTGATCCGCGACCTGCCCGAGGCCGAGACCATCACCTTGTACCGCCAGGGCGACTGGATCGACCTTTGCCGGGGGCCGCATTTCCCCTCGACCCGCCACACCGGCAAGGCGTTCAAGCTGACCAAGCTGGCCGGGGCCTACTGGCGCGGCGACTCCAACCGCGAACAGCTGCAGCGCATCTACGGCACCGCCTGGGCGACCAAGGAGGACCTCGACGCCTATCTGCTGCGCATCGAGGAGGCCGAGAAGCGGGATCACCGCAAGCTGGGCCGCCAGATGGAGCTCTTCCACATGCAGGAAGAGGGCCGGGGCATGGTCTTCTGGCACCCCAAGGGCTGGTTCCTGTGGCAGGTCATCGAGGCCTATATGCGCCGCCGCCTGGACGCCGCCGGCTATGTCGAGGTCAAGACGCCCCAGGTGCTGGACCGCAAATTCTGGGAGGCCTCGGGCCACTGGGAGAAATACCGGCCCAACATGTTCGTCTGCGAGACGGTGGAGGGCGAGACTCTCAGCCTCAAGCCGATGAACTGCCCCGGCCACGTCCAGATCTTCGGCATCGGCCAGCGGTCGTACCGCGAGCTGCCGCTGCGCATGGCCGAGTTCGGGGCCTGTCACCGCTACGAGCCGTCGGGTGCCCTGCACGGCCTGATGCGGGTGCGCGGCTTCACCCAGGACGACGCCCACATCTTCTGCCGCGAGGACCAGATCGTCGAGGAGACGCGCCGGTTCATCGAGCTGACCCGGATCGTCCATGCCGACCTCGGCATGCAGACCGCCTACATCAACCTGGCCACGCGCCCGGACGTGCGCGCCGGGTCTGATGAGTTCTGGGACAAGGCCGAGGGCATGCTGGGCGAGGCCGCGCGCCTGGCCGGGGTCGATCCGGTCATCGCCGAGGGCGACGGGGCCTTCTATGCGCCGAAGCTGGATTTCGTGGTCAAGGACGCCATCGGGCGGGAATGGACCTGCGGCACCCTTCAGCTGGACTATGTCCTGCCCGAACGGCTGAACGCGGAATACATCGGCGAGGACGGTCAGAAGCACCGGCCGGTCATGCTGCACCGGGCCATCCTGGGCAGTTTCGAGCGGTTCATCGGCATCATGATCGAGAACTACGCCGGGGCCTTCCCCCTATGGCTGGCGCCGGTCCAGGCGGTGGTGGCGACCATCACCTCGGACGCCGACGACTATGCGCAAGAGGTGGCGGCCAGGTTCAAGGCGGCCGGCCTGCGGGTCGAGACCGACCTGCGCAACGAGAAGGTCGGCTACAAGGTGCGCGAACATTCGGTTGGCAAGGTGCCGGTCATCGCCGTGGTCGGTCGCAGCGAGGCCGAGCAGGGCGAGGTGGCCATCCGGCGGCTGGGCTCCCAGGCCCAGACGGTGGTCTCGATCGAGGAGGCGATCCGGATCCTGACCGAAGAGGCGACCCCGCCCGATCTGCGCTAGGGCCTCAGCCGGCGGATCGTGGCGATGCGCTTGTCGTCGAGCAGGATATGGGCCGCGATGCCGCTGGCGTGGGTCGACAGCAGCGCCTTGGCCTGGGCCCGCGCCTGATCCTCGCTGTCGGCGTCCAGCGGCTCCATATGCGGCGTGCCGATGATGTCGCGCTCGATGAAACAGAAATAGGTCGGCACAGTCAGCTCCCGGTCGTGCGACAGGATACCATGTATGTTCCCCTTTTGTGCCCGGCGCGGGACATAGGGATCGAAGCTCGGCTTTCAGCGTTGCCGTACCATGTCGGACCCTTTCGAAAATCGTTTCCTCAACGCGCTCGTTTCCGAGGATATTCAGGTGCTTCGGCGCTTGTTGAGGCGCGTTTCCCTGACCGTGGATCAGATCGTGGTCGATCAGGGGGCGGCCGTCGAACAGGTGCATTTTCCGATCGACGCCCAGTTCGCCAATCTGATCCGGTTCGCGGACGGCACGGCCATCGAGACCGCGGTGATCGGCAATGAGGGCCTGACGGGGCTGGCTCCTGTCATGGCCAACCTGCACTGCGGGTGGGAGATCGTCTGCCGCGCCTCGGGCGAGGCCTATGTGGCCAGCGCCCAGGCTCTTCGTGCGCTGGCGGCCGAGCGGCCCACGGTGATGGCGCGTCTGCTGGCCCTGACCGACCTCTATCAGGCGCAGGCGGCTCAGGCGGCGGCCTGCAACGCGGCCCACCCCGTGCCCGACCGGATCGCGCGGTGGTTTCTGACGGCCGACGACCTGTCGCCGCGGGACATGATGACCTTCCGCCAGGAGGAACTGGCCCGGCTGATCGGGGCGCGCCGCTCGACGGTCAGTGAGGCCGCGTCCCAGCTGAAGCGCCGCAAGCTGATCGCCTACAATCGCGGGATCATCCGGATCCTCGATCGGCCCGCCCTGGAGGCGGCCGCCTGCGATTGCTACCGCATGTTGAAACCCCGGTTGGACGGGCTCTACGCCTAGATGTCCCTGGTTTAGGTCGCCTTGGCGACATAGGAACCGACGTTCGGTCGACGGCTTCTAGGGGCTTGCCACACAGGAGTTCCCCCATGGCCGACAAGACCCTCGACACGCTGTTCCACGACACGCTCAAGGACATCTACTATGCCGAGCGCAAGATCCTGAAGTCCCTGCCCAAGATGCAGCGCGCGGCCCAGTCGCCCGACCTCAAGGCCGCCTTCGAGAAGCACAAGGGGCAGACCGAGGGCCAGATCGAGCGCCTGCAGCAGGTGTTCGAGATCATCGGAAAGCCGGCCCGCGGCAAGACCTGCGACGCCATCGAGGGCATCCTGGCCGAGGGCGAGGAGATTATGGAAGAGTACAAGGACACGCCGGCGCTCGACGCCGGCCTGCTGGCCGCCGCCCAGGCCGTCGAACACTATGAGATCACCCGCTACGGCACGCTGAAGCGCTGGGCCCTGGTGCTCGGCCTGGAGGACGCCGCCGCCCTGCTGGACGAGACCCTGCAGGAAGAGTCCCAGACCGACGAGGACCTGACGACGATCGCCGACGCGACGGTCAACGCCGAAGCCATGCAGGCCGTCGCCGCCTAGGCCACGCCGAACGATCGACCGGAACGCGAGGCCGGCGAGGGACATCCTCGCCGGCCTTCGTCCGTCTGCGCTCACCCGATACTTCGCGCGTTGGACGATAAGCAACGGGAGGCGGTCGTGCTGGATCACATTGGGGTCGACGTCAGCGACGTCGCGCGCTCGCGGGCCTTCTATGAAGCGGCCCTCGCCCCGCTGGGCTATCGGGTCCTGGACGCGAGCGATCCCGGCGCCACGGGCGCGGATACGGTGGTCCTGTTCGGGATCGACACGCCGGACTTCGTCATCGCCAGGGACCAGGCCCCGGGCCGCGGCAACCATATCGCCTTCCGGGCGGAGACGCGCGCCGCCGTCGATGCCTTCCACGCCGCCGCGCTCGCTGCGGGCGGCACGGACAACGGCGCGCCGGGTCTGCGTCCGCACTACGGACCGACCTACTATGCCGCCTTCGTGATCGATCCCGACGGGTTCAATATCGAGGCGGTCTGTCACGACGCCGACGGCCTTCTTACTTGACGTTGACGTAAACGTAGGCTTTAGACGCGGCAGCGTCGAAACCGTCCTCTTTGGAGACCCACCCGATGACCGAAGCCTATATCTATGACGCGGTACGAACCCCGCGCGGCAAGGGCAAGAAGGACGGATCGCTGCACGAGATCACCGGGCTGAGCCTGGCGACCCAGGTGCTGGAAGCCCTGCGCGACCGCAACAATCTGGACACCTCCAAGGTCGACGACGTGATCTTGGGCTGCGTCACCCCGATCGGCGAACTGGGCGCGGACGTCGCCCGCACCGCCGTCCTGGCCGCCGGCTGGGACCAGAGCGTCGCCGGCGTGCAGATCAACCGCTTCTGCGCCTCGGGCCTGGAAGCCGTGAACATGGCGGCCGCCAAGGTGAAGTCCGGCGAGGCCGATTTCGCCGTCGGCGGCGGCGTCGAGGCCATGAGCCGCGTGCCCATGGGTTCGGACGGCGGGGCCTGGCCGGTCGATCCGTCCAGCGCCTTCCCGACCTATTTCGTGCCCCAGGGCGTGTCGGCCGACATGATCGCCTCGAAATACGGCTTCAGCCGCGATGACGTCGACGCCTATTCGATGGAAAGCCACAAGCGCGCCGCCGCCGCCTGGGCCGCCGGGAACTTTTCCAAGTCCGTGATCCCCGTGAAAAACCAGCTCGGCCTGGTCCAGCTGGACCGCGATGAGACCATCCGCCCGAACACGGACATGCAGACCCTGGGCGGGCTGAACCCGTCCTTCGCCATGATGGGCGAGATGGCCTTCGATTCCGTGATCAGCCAGCGCTACCCCGAGGTCGCGCGGGTCAATCACGTCCACACGCCCGGCAACTCGTCGGGCATCGTCGACGGCTCGGCCGGGGTGCTGATCGGCACGCTGGAGGCCGGCAAGGCCCTGGGGCTGACCCCCCGCGCCCGCATCAAGGGAGCCGCCTCGATCGGGTCGGAGCCCTCGATCATGCTGACGGGCCCCGAGTTCGTGACCAAGAAGCTGCTGGGCAAGCTCGGCATGACCGTCGCCGACATCGACGTCTGGGAGCTGAACGAGGCCTTCGCCGCCGTCGTGCTGCGCTACATGCAGGCGCTGGACATCCCGCACGACAAGATGAACGTCAACGGCGGCGGCATCTCCATGGGCCATCCCCTGGGGGCCACCGGAGCCATGATCACCGGCATCGCCCTGGACGAGCTGGAGCGCTCCGGCAAGGAGACCGCCCTGATCACCCTGTGCATCGGCGGCGGCATGGGCACCGCCACCGTCATCGAACGCGTCTGAGGATCACGACCATGGAAAACTTCAAGATCGACGTCGACGCCGACGGCATCGCCCTGATCACCTTCGACGTGCCCGGCCGGTCGATGAACACCCTGACCGGCCAGGTCATGGATGAGCTGCCGCAGCTGGTCGAACGCATCAAGACCGACGACGCCATCAAGGGTGCGGTCATCACCTCGGGCAAGGCCTCGGGCTTCTGCGCCGGGGCGGACCTGGGCGACATGGCGTCCGGCCTGCTGTCAGGCTCGGGCGACCTGCAGGCGGCGTACGACGCCGGCTGGAAGATGAACGGGGCGCTGCGCGCGCTGGAGACCTGCGGCAAGCCGGTGGCGGCCGCCATTAACGGCCTGGCCCTGGGCGGCGGGCTGGAGGTCACCCTGGCCTGTCACTACCGCGTCGTCGGCGACAGCCCCAAGATCCAGCTGGGCCTGCCCGAGATCAAGGTCGGCCTGTTTCCCGGCGGCGGCGGCACCCAGCGCCTGACGCGCCTGATCGGCGTCCAGGCGGCCATGACGGCGATGAGCGCCGGCTCGTCGTGGCGTCCCAACGACGCCAAGGGCGCGGGCGTGGTGCATGAGGTCGTGCCCGCGGGCACCGAGGTCGAGGCGGCCAAGGCCTGGATCAAGGGCGGCGGCAAGGCCGTCCAGCCGTGGGACGACAAATCCTTCAAACTGCCCGGCGGCGGCCCCTACCACCCGGCCGGCATTCAGAATTTCCTGGTCGGCAATGCCATGATCCGCAAACAGTCCTACGGCAACTATCCGGCCGTGCTGAACCTGATGAAGGCCGTCTATGAGGGCACCCAGGTGCCGATGGACGCGGCCCTGCGGATCGAGACCCGCTATTTCATCAAGACCCTGATGACGCCCGAGGCCCAGGGCATGATCCGCAGCCTGTTCCTGTCTAAGCAGGAGCTGGACAAGGGCGCCGTGCGCCCGGTCGGCATTCCGCAGTCCGATCCCCAGAAGGTCACCGTCATCGGGGCCGGCATGATGGGGGCGGGCATCGCCTATGTGCAGGCCCTGGCCGGCATCCAGACCATCCTGATCGACCGCGACCAGGACGCCGCCGACAAGGGCAAGGCCCATGTCGAGGAACTGCTGAAGAAACGCCTGTCGCGCGGTCAGCTGACCCAGGACAAGTACGACGCCCTGCTGGCCTCGGTCGTCGCCACCACCGACTACGACCAGATCAAGGGCTCGGACCTGGTGATCGAGGCGGTGTTCGAGAACCGCGAGATCAAGGCCGACGTCACCCGGCGCGCCGAGGCCCAGCTGGAGCCCGGCGCGGTGTTCGGCTCCAACACCTCGACCCTGCCGATCACCGGCCTGTCCGAGGCCAGCGTGCGGCCTGAGGACTTCATCGGCATCCACTTCTTCTCGCCCGTCGACAAGATGATGCTGGTCGAGATCATCCTCGGCGAGAAGACCGGCCCGGCGGCGATCGCCAAGGCGCTGGACTATATCATCAAGATCAAGAAGACCCCGATCGTCGTCAACGACGGCCGCGGCTTTTACACCTCGCGCTGTTTCTCGACCTATGTGGCCGAGGGCCTGGCCATGCTGCAGGAGGGTTACGCCCCCGCCCTGATCGACAACCTGGGCCGGATGACCGGCATGCCGCGCGGTCCGCTGGAGATGCACGACGACGTGGCCCTGGACCTGTCGGTCAAGATCGCCAAACAGACGGCCGAGGACCTGGGCGACGCCTATGTGCCCCTGGCCGGGGCCGAGATCGTCCGCAAGATGGTCGAGGACCTGGGCCGCTATGGCCGCAAGAACGGCAAGGGCTTCTACGACTACGATACCAAGCCCAAGACCCTGTGGGCCGGCCTGTCGGACCTGGCGGCCGTCACCATCAACGACTCGACCCCCGAGCTGATCGAAGACCAGAAGCGCCGCCTGCTGTACCGCCAGGCCGTCGAGGTCGCGCGCTGCTGGGAAGAGGGCGTGATCGACGATCCGCGCGAGGCCGATGTGGGCGCCATCCTGGCCTGGGGCTTCGCGCCCTGGACGGGTGGGCCGATCACCATGATCGACCAGATCGGGCTGAAGGCCTTCGTCGAACAGGCGGACGTCTATGCCGAACGCTACGGCGACCGGTTCCAGGTGCCGCAGCTGCTGCGCGACATGGCGGCCCGGGGCGAGACCTTCTACGGCAACTTCGCCGGGGCGAAGGCCGCGGCCTGATCGACCAAAGGGCGGCGGCCGGGCCGGTCGCCGCCTTCCTGTTCTAGGGCCGACCCGCGTCGATGAAGGCGCGGATGGAGGGATAGCCGGGCCCGGCCAGGCTCCCCTCCTCGCAAGCGATCATCTTGATGCCCTCGTCGAAACTCCCGGGCTCCACCGGCAGCCAGGGCTCGTCGGCGGGGTAGGTGTCCGCCGTCGTGCCGTCGGCCGCGATGTCGCTCTCCTCGACCAGATGCAGTTCATTCGCCTGACAGCGCACGGCGAACAGGTTCACCGTATGGCTGTAGTCGCCTGCGCGGGAGGTGGTCCGCACCCGGGCGGCTTTCAGGGTCACCCCGTCGGCGCCGGGGGCGAGGCTGTTGACGTCGATCAGATTGGCCCGGTCGGTGGCCCGTGACACGACCCGCCAGTCCGGCCCGGCCGGGGCTGCGGCGTCTGTCGGTGCCGGGTCGGGCGCGGGCGCCTCCTGTGCCGAGGCCGTCTCCAGACCGAGCGCTGCCGCCAGGGCGATGCTGCTGAGTGTGAACCATTCCATTGTCGTCGTTCCCCCGAACGCTGTTGCTTTGACGGCAGTTCGCGCCTGATGCCGTGAAAGATCAAGAGGGCGACCCGGCCAACGAAAGGCCCCGATGCGCGTTCAGGGAGGCGTCATGACCCGCACCCTGCTGTTCGCCCTCGCCCTTCTGCTCCTGCCCGGCCTAGCCGCCGCCCAGGACCGGCCGACCGCCGCGTTCGCCTCGGACCGGATCGTCGTCAGCGTGCGGGGCGCGGGGCCGGACGTGATCCTCATCCCCGGCCTGGCCTCGACGGGGGAGGTCTGGCAGCGGACGGCGGACCGGCTGGACGACAGTCACCGGGTCCATATCGTCTCCGTGCGGGGCTTCGGCGACGTGCCCGCGGGGGCCAACACCAGCGGGGCCCTGGTCGCGCCCGTCGCCGCGGAACTGCGCCGCTACATCGCCCAGAACCGGCTGGACCGCCCGGCCCTGATCGGCCATTCGATGGGCGGGCTGGTGGCGCTGCGGGTCGCCGCCGACGCCGGGCGGGATCGCCGGGGCGCGGCCGTGGGCCGGGTCATGGTGGTGGACGCCACGCCCTTCTTCCCCTCCCTGATCAGCCCGGGCGCGACCGTGGGCGACGTCGAGCCGATCGCCCAGATCGCCTATCAGGCCCTGCTGTTCCTGGGCGACGAGGCCCTGCGTCGCCAGGGAACGGCCCTGGGCGCCCAGCTGGGCGGGGCGGCGGACGGGATCTTCAACTCGGTCGGCTGGCAGGGCGGCGACCGGACGGTCCTGGCCCAGGGCCTGTACGAGGTCATGACCACCGACCTGCGCAACCGCCTGCCCGACATCGCGGCCCCCGTGACCGTGGTCTATGGCTGGAGCGCCGATGATGCGTCGCCCCGCGCCCGGCTGGATGGCCTGTTCCAGGCCGGCTATCGCAACCTGTCCCGCCCCGCCCGGTTCGAGCGGATCGAGGGGGCGGAGCACATGGTCATGATCGACCAGCCTACCCGTTTCCTGGCCGCCGTGACGCGCTTCCTGGCCTGACCTCAGCCCCCGTCGGCCCAGACGGTCTTGTACAGGTCGAAGCGGCGGTCGCGCAGGTTGCGGACCGTGCCCTGGACCTTGGCCCAGGCCAGGTCGGACAGGTCCAGGTCGGCCACGGTCACCGTCTCGACGTTCTCGCTGGCCTCGGCCGCCACCCCGTCGCGGGCGAAGGGAAAGTCGCAGGGGGTCAGGATGCAGGACTGGGCATACTGGATGTCCATGTTCTCGACGTTCGGCAGGTTGCCGACATTGCCCGACAGGATGACGTAGCACTGGTTCTCGATGGCCCGCGCCTGGGAGCAGTAGCGGACCCGCAGATAGCCCTGTCGGTTGTCGGTGCAGAACGGCACGAACAGCAGCCGCGCCCCCTCGTCGACCAGCCGCCGCGCCAGTTCCGGGAACTCGGAGTCGTAGCAGATCAGCACGCCGATCGGGCCGCAGTCGGTCGGGATGGCGTGGACGCGGTCGCCGCCCTTGATGTTCCACCAGTGGCGCTCGTTCGGCGTCGGGTGGATCTTCTCCTGCTCGTGGACCGAGCCGTCGCGCAGGAAGACATAGCCGACGTTCTGGATGTCGCCGTCCTCGGTGCGCGTGGGGTGCGAGCCCCCGATGATGTTGATGTTGTACTCGACCGCCATCTTCGACAGGGCCTCGACGAAGCGCGGCGTATAGCGGGTCAGGGCCTCGATCGACTCGACCGGCGACAGTTTCTTGGACTCCAGCGACAGCAGCTGCAGGGTGAACAGCTCGGGGAAGACCACGAAGTCGGACCGGTAGTCCGAGGTCACGTCGACGAAATATTCGACGTTCGAAATGAACTCCTCGAAGCTTGCGACCTTGCGGGCCTGCAGCTGGACCGTGGCCACCCGCACCGTCTCCTTGACGGCGAAGGCCGCGCCCCGGCCGTGGGTCTCGGCGTAATAGGGATTGCGCCAGACCATGTGGGCGGCGTGACCCATCGAGGCGGTATCGGAGCTCAGATAGTTCTCCAGCACGCCGATGGGTTCGAAACCGGACCGCATGTGGAAGCCGATGACGGGGTCGTTGAGCTTGCGGGTGGTGACGGCGTCCAGATATTCGCGCGGATCCGGATAGGCGGCCTTGCGTCGGCCCAGGCCCGGCATGCGACCGCCGAAGACGATGCCCCGCAGGTTCTGGGCCTCGCACAGGTCGCGGCGGGCGTCGTACAGGCGCTGGCCGATGCGCAGGCGGCGGCGGTCGGGATCGACGCAGACCTCCATGCCGTAGAACCAGTCCCCGGTCGGGTCGTGGCGCGCCGCATAGCCGCCGCCCGTGATCTGGGTCCAGGTGTGGGGCGACATCGCCGTCGCCTCGTCGATGCGGAAGCCGGCGGCATAGCCGATCAGCTCGCCGTCGTACTCCACCACGAACTGACCATCCGGATAGGCGGCGATCTGGCCCCGCAGCATGCCGGGGGTCAGGGCCGGCATGTCCTTGTAGACCTTGGCGACCAGCAAGGAGATGCCGTCCACGTCGCTGAGCTTGGCGTTGCGGATGTTGAGCAGCGCGGGCTTGTTGGGTTTCTTCATGCGCCGGTGAACGCACGGCGACGGTGCCGGATCAACCCGGCCGGCCGCTTTTCTTCCTTCTCACGCCGATCGGTCGCGGTTGACGCCTAGAGCCAGCGCGCCATGGTCTCGCGCGCCAGCATCGCTTCATAGGTGGGTCGGGTCCGAACCAGGGCCCAGCGGTCGCCGTCGACCAGGATCTCGGGGACCAGAGGTCGCGAGTTGTACTCGCTGGCCATCACCGCCCCATAGGCCCCGGCCCCGGTGAAGACGACCAGGTCTCCGGCCTGAAGCGGCGGCAGCGCCCGGTCGCGGGCGAAGGTGTCGCCGGTCTCGCAGACCGGACCGACGATGTCGCAGGCGATCTTGGCCCCGGGACGGGGGGTCACGGCCTTCACCTCGTGGAAGGCGTCGTAGAGGGCGGGACGCAGCAGGTCGTTCATGGCGGCGTCCAGCACCACGAAGCGCCGGCCATCGGCCCGCTCGGTGATCTGGATGACCCGGCTCAGCAGCACCCCGGCATTGGCGGCCAGCAGCCGGCCCGGTTCGAACGCCGCCTCGACGTCGAGGCCGTCCAGAACCCGGGCGGCCATGGCGGCATAGTCGGCGGGTGAGACGGAGTGGGCTCCCCCCGCATAGGGCACGCCGAGACCGCCGCCGAGATCCAGCCGGGTCACGGACAGGCCCTGGCCGCGCAGGGTCTCGGTCATCTGCCGCAGCAGGCGGAAGGCGGCCTCCAGCGGGGCCAGGTCGGTGATCTGGCTGCCGATGTGGCAGGCCAGGCCCACGGGGTTCAGATGCGGGCTGGCGGCGGCCCGGGCGTACAGGGCCATGGCCTCGTCGGACGGCACGCCGAACTTGTCGCCCTCGCCCCCGGTGGTGATCTTGGCGTGGCCGCCGGCCCCGATCTTGGGGTTCACGCGGATGGCGATGTCGGGGCAGGCCCCCTTGCCCGCCGCGACCGCGATCAACCGGTCCAGCTCGGCCGGGCTCTCGACATTGATCTGGCGCACGCCGGCGTCGAGGGCGAAGGCCAGTTCGGCGTCGGTCTTGCCGACGCCGGAGAAGATGATCTTCCCGGCCGGCACGCCCGCCGCCCGCGCCCGGCGAATCTCGCCTTCCGACACGGTGTCCGCGCCGCAGCCCAGGCGGGCCAGGGTCGCCAGGACTGACAGGTTCGAGTTGGCCTTGACCGCGAAGGCGATCAGGGCGTCGCCGAAGGCGGCCGAATGGGCCGCCACGGCGTCGCGCAGCACGCTGTAATGGCGCGTCAGGGTCGCGGTGGAATAGACGTAGGCAGGGGTGCCGACCTCGGCGGCCAGGGCCGACAGGCTGACGCCTTCGGCCCAGAGCGCGCCGTCACGCGGTTCAAAATGATCCAAGGCGCGTGAAGACCTACTGCGGATCGCGCGTCGCCGCGGCCGAACCGAACGGGTTCGTCGGGCCGCCGTCGATCGGAACCTGGCTGGACGGGCGGTTGACCGTCGCCGGATCGGGCAGGGCGGGGGCGCGGGCGTCGCGCGGGGCGCGCTCGGTCTCGCGCGGAGCGGGGCTTTCCAGGTCGGCCATCCGGCCGCAGCCGGCGGCGGCGAGGGCGGTCAGGGCCAGGGCGCCCGCGACAATCAGCTTGTTCATGCGAGACGCTCTTTCCAATCGGCGATGCGCGCGCGGACCTGTTCCGGCGCGGTGCCCCCGAAACTCTGGCGACTGGCGCAGGAGGCCTCGGGGGTCAGCACCTTGTAAACCGCTTCCGTCACGGAGGGATGCAGGGCCTGAAGTTCTTTTAGCGGCAGTTGCGCCAGACCCACGCCCAGGGATTCCGCCCGCTTGACCGCCGCGCCCGTCACATGGTGGGCCTGGCGGAACGGCAGGTCGGCCTCGCGCACCAGCCAGTCGGCCAGGTCGGTGGCGGTGGAAAAGCCCCAGCCGGCCGCCTCGGCCATGCGGGCGGTGTTCGGCTGCAGGGCCGAGACCATGGCGGTCATGGCCGTCAGGGCCAGGTCCAGGGCGTCCAGAGCCTCGAACACCGGCGGCTTATCCTCCTGCATGTCCTTGGAATAGGCCAGGGGCAGGCCCTTCATCACCGTCGACAGGGCCACGAACGACCCCAGGATCCGCCCGGTCTTGGCCCGCACCAGTTCGGCCGCGTCGGGGTTGCGCTTCTGCGGCATGATCGAGGAGCCGGTGGTCAGGTCGTCGGGCAGGCTGGCGAAACCGAACATCGGCGTCATCCAGACCACGATCTCCTCGGCGAAGCGCGACAGGTGGCCGGCCGTGATCGAGGCGGCGGCCAGGGTTTCCAGGGCGAAATCCCGGTCGGACACGGCGTCCAGGCTGTTGCCCATGGGCCGGTCGAAACCCAGGGCCGCTGCGGTGGCGTGGCGATCGATGGGGAAGGGCGAGCCGGCGAGGGCCGCGGCTCCGAGCGGGCTTTCGTTCATCCGCGCCCGGGCGTCGGCGAACCGCGAGGCGTCGCGGCCGAACATCTCGACATAGGCCATCAGGTGGTGGCCCAGGGTCACGGGCTGGGCCGTTTGCAGATGGGTGAAGCCCGGCATCAGGTCGCCGGCATGCTGTTCGGCGCGGGCCAGCAGGGCGCGCTGCAGGGCCTGAAGCTGCGCCACCGACCGGTCGCAGGCGTCGCGGACCCACAGGCGGAAGTCCAGGGCGACCTGGTCGTTGCGGCTGCGCGCCGTGTGCAGCCGCCCCGACGGCTCGCCGATCAGTTCCGACAGACGGGCCTCCACGTTCAGGTGGATGTCTTCGTATTCGTCGCGGAAGGGAAAGGTGCCGGCCTCGATCTCGGCCTGGATGGTGTCGAGGCCGGACAGGATGGCCCGGCCGTCGTCCGGCGTGACGATGCCGCGGTCGATCAGCATGCGGCAATGGGCCCGGGAGCCCGCCAGGTCCTGCGCCCACAGGCGGCGATCGACCCCGATCGAGACGTTGATGGCCTGCATGATGTCGGCGGGCTTGGCGGAAAAGCGTCCACCCCATAGGGTCTGGCCCGATGGGGACGTCGCCGCCCCGCCCGGTTCGGGCGTCGGCACTGGGGATTGAGGCATGGGCGGCTCGTTGAAAGTCGTTTTGATCGCCGGGGCGGTCGCGGGCGTCCTCGCGGGCGGGACGATCGGCACCCTATACGCGATGAAGGCCGGACCTTTCAAAGCGTCCGCGTCGGCCGTGGCCGAAAAGAGCGATCTGGCGCGGTTCGCCACGGGATCGCTGGCGGCTCTGGAGACCCCCGCGGCCCTGATGCCCGCGCCGGACTATGTGTTCAAGACCCGCGACGGAGCCGATGTCCGGTTCGCCGACTTTCGGGGCAAGGTGGTCCTGGTCAATCTTTGGGCCATGTGGTGCGCGCCATGCCGGACCGAGATGCCGACGCTGGCCGCCCTCGCCGCCGCCTACCCCGAGGGGGATATGATGGTCCTGCCCATCAGCGTCGATGTGGGTGACGACGCCGTGGCCGACGCGAAGAGCTTCATCGACGTGCACGAGCCGCTGCCTTTTTACGGCGACCCGAAATTCCAGCTGCCGTTCGAGTTTCCCGGCAAGGGCAAGATGCCCCAGACGATCCTGCTGGACCGTCAGGGGCAGATCCGCGCCGCCTTCTCGGGCGAGGCCGACTGGTCGAGCGCCGAGGCCCGCGCCCTGATCGACGCGGTCCTGGCCGAGGGCGCGCCCTAGCGCGCTCGCTCCACCTACTGTCGTTCGTCGGTCACCGGATCCACGGCCCCGGGACGGCCTTCGGCGGCGGCTTCCGCCTGTTCGGCCTCGAGGCGGTCGGCGACGTTGCCGGCCCCGGTCTCGACGGCCTGGGCCGCCTTCATGGCACCGGATTCGATGACTTCGCCAGCGGCGGCGGCGCCCTCCTGGATCTCCTGACCCGCTTCCGACGTGGCGGCCTCGACATTGTCGCCGGCCGCGTCGGCCTCGACCGCCGTGCGGTCCTGTTCGGCCTCGGTGCAGGCGAGGGTGCCGATGGACAGGGCGGCGATCGCCGACACAGCGAGCACGGACGGGAAGCGGATGGTCATGGGAAACCCTCGATTGGCGTTGAACCTTGGCCGTTAACGCGGGTCTTGCCATCGGGTTGCGCGAGCGGCCCCAGACCCGGGCGGGTCGGGTCTTCCGCTGCCGCGAGACCGCGCCCCGACGCTCGCCGCTGGCGCGGCTGCCGATGTCTGTGCTGGTGGCTGGAGGCGGGATCGAACCGCCGACCTGTGGGTTATGAATCCACCGCTCTAACCATCTGAGCTACCCAGCCCAGCACAGCGCGCATCCACAAGCGGGATCGCGGGAGGCGTGCCTATATCGTCGTGGGCGCTCGGGTTCAAGTCGCATCGACGACGGCGTGACCGGCAAGTTGCTGCGACGGGCCGCCGCGCCTCAATCCGGAACCGGAACTGCAGCGTTGCCATACCGTTCCAAACGATATCGATTTTCGTAACCGTCCGGAGACTTCCATGCGTCCGCTTCTTCTTGTTGCCTCATCCTCGCTGCTCGTGCTCGCCGCCGCCTGTGGAGCCAACGGCCAGACGGCCCAGACGGCCCAGACGGAGGCTGAGGGCGCGCCCATCGAGTCGCGGCCCGCCAACGGCGTTGGCCAGACGCCGGCCTTCGAGGGCCAGACCCGCGCGCCGGGCGTCCGCACCGAACAGGCGCTGTCGACGGCGGTGGTCGCCTCGAACCTGGTGCATCCCTGGGGCTTGGCCCTGCTGCCGGACGGCCGCTGGCTGGTGACCGAGCGGCCGGGCCGTCTGCGGATCATCAGCGCCGAGGGCCAGATCGGCGCGCCGATCAGCGGCCTGCCGGCCGTCGACGCGCGCGGTCAGGGGGGCCTGCTGGACGTGGTCCTGTCGCCGACCTTCGCGAGCGACCGGACGATCTTCTGGAGCTATGCGGCGCCTCGGGACGGCGGCAATGCCACCTCGGTCGCGCGCGGCCGCCTGTCCGACGACGGGACTTCGGTGACCGAGGTGCGGGTCATCTTCCGCGCCCTGCCGACCTATGACGGCGACAAGCATTTCGGCTCGTCCCTGGCCTTCTCGCAGGACGGCAAGCTGTTCGTGACCCTGGGCGAGCGCTCGGACAAGCCGATGCGGCCGCAAGCCCAGCAGTTGGGCTCGCACATGGGCAAGGTCATCCGCATCAATGCGGACGGATCGGTGCCCGAGGACAATCCCTTCGTCGGCCAGGCCGGGGCCCTGCCGGAGATCTGGTCGCTCGGGCACCGCAACGTCCAGGGCATCGCGGTCCAGCCGGGCACGGGCGCGATCTGGACCATCGAACACGGCACCAAGGGCGGGGACGAGCTGAACCTGACCGAGGCCGGCAAGAACTACGGCTGGCCGATCATCGCCTATGGCGTCGAATACCAGGGCGGGCCGATCAATGAGGGGATCACCGCGCGCGAAGGGCTGGAACAGCCGGACTACTACTGGGACCCGGTGATCGCGCCCGGCGGTCAGGCCTTCTACGCCGGGGCGATGTTCCCGGGCTGGGACGGCAACCTGCTGGTCGCGGGCCTCGGCAGCAAGTCGATCAACCGACTGGTGCTCGAGGACGGCCGGGTCGTGGGAGAAGAGGCGCTGATCACCGACTTCGGCAAGCGGATCCGCGACGTGGCGGTGGGCGCGGACGGCGCGGTCTGGGCCATCACCGACGAGGAAGACGGTCAGCTGATCCGGATTTCCGCGCAATAGGACCGCCGAGGCGAGGCGGACTCTCCGCCGCCTCGCCGAACGTCGATTCAAGATGTGGTTTCTGTGGACGGAGTGAGTCGCACATCTTGCGTCCCTTAAGGGCTAGTTTACGATTAGTTGTGGCTCGGGAGACCCGATCGGGGATTTAGGCGCCACATCTTGAATCGCTCGACCCGGAGGGTGTCATGACTGCAGGCTGGACCGAAGATCGTGTCGGCGCGCTGAAGAAGCTGTGGCTGGAAGGCCAATCGGCCTCGCAGATCGCCAAACAGCTGGGTGGCGGCGTCACCCGCAACGCCGTCATCGGCAAGGTGCACCGCCTCGGCCTGTCGGGTCGCGCGACCCCTTCCCAGCCGGCCCGCACCTCCACCTTCCGGCCCGCGCGCACGCGCACCACGCCCCCGGCCCAGCCGTCCGCCCCGCGCCGCATCGAGGCCGTCCAGCCCGCGCCGCGGCCCGTCGTGACCACGCCCAGCCTGCCGGCCGTGGCCGAGATGGCCGGCACGGCGACAGTAATGACCCTGGGGGCTCACATGTGCAAATGGCCGATCGGCGACCCGTCCTCGACCGAGTTCAGCTTCTGCGGCCGCCGCGCCTCGGAGGGCGTCTATTGCCAGGAACACGCCCGCGTCGCCTACCAGCCGCAGATGAAACGTGGCGGCAAGGAAGAACTGGCCCGCAGCCTGCGGCGTTACATCTAAGCGAAGAAACGCGCTAACGCTCGCGACGCGGTCGCTCGCTGCTTGAGCGCGTGATTTCGGGCGCCATCTTTCGCGACGCGGTCTCTCGCTGCGAGAGCGAGGCGCTCGTCGCTTGTCATCCCCGCGCAGGCGGGGAGGCATCCGCCCCGGGGGCTCGCCCCGGGATCGGGGCGGGGCTGCGGTTATCCGGGTTGACGCAGCCCCAAACCCCGCGCTTCAGCGCAGCAGGGCGGCGTCCCCCCACACCACGGGAAGCGCGGCGACAGCCTCTCCCTCGGCGCGCACCACCATCTCCAGGATCGCCACGTCGCGGATGTCGACGTCCAGCGCCTGAGGCGCGGCGCCGAACGCCTGCGGCTCCGAGCGCGCCAGAAGCCTCCCGTCGCCATAGATCAGGAAGGTGACGGGCCGCTCCCGCGACACCGCGCTGTCGTCGATCCCCACGCGGGCGGTCAAACGCGCATAGCCGTGGTTGCGGACCTCGAGCCGGGAGTTGGCCAGGGCGCCGATGCCGCTGTCGAACCGCGTCCCGGCGATGCGCAGCGGCTCTCCGAAGGGGGAGCGGTCCGCCTGGGCGCCGCCGAACCCGCCGTACTGGGGATGCTCGCCCGACCCGCGGGTTCCCTGCCAGCCGATGACGCCGCGATGAATGGCGGGATCGTGCTGCGGGGTCGTGACGCCGTCCTCGGCCGGGTTCACATCGCCGGGCACCTCCGACACATAGAGGCCGTCGGGCAGGGCGCGGGCCCCGGACGCGCGGAACACCAGCGTCTGGCGCGGTTCGAGGCGGAAGGCCGTCTCCCCTGTGAAGGTCTGCCGCTCGCCGGTCCAGAGATCCGTCAGGCTCACCTCGGCATCGTCGCGGAACTTCAGATGTCGGGCGCTGAGCTGCGTCTCGATGGCGGCCAGGCCGCGATTGAAGATCGCCACGCCCTTGTCGCCGTCCGCCAGGGTCTTGACGAAGATCTGCAACTCGCTGGACTGATAGGCCGGGACCGCCTGATGCCCGGCGGGATCCTGGTTGAGGGCGACGAGGCCGGGGTTTCCGAACAGGGCGATCTGCTCGGGGGTCGCCTTGCGGAGGTCGTAGCCGATGATCAGGGGGGCGTTCAGGATGGCCCACAGCGCGAAATGCGAGCGCGCCTCGGTCATGTGGGCGGCGTCGAAATCGCCCGAGCCCACGAACAGCATGTCCGGGTCGTTCCAGGATCCCGGCCCGGCATAGAGGGCGCGGGTCGACACCGTGTCCAGATTGGTCAGCATCCGCGTCCACTGCGGCGTGATGTCGTCGCTGGTGCGCGAGAGGTTGCCCAGGTTCTTGCCCCAGGCCCGCACGTTCGACGAGCCCCACAGGCAGACCGAGAACAGATAGTCCCCGTCGGGATTGTGGTCGTGCAGCGCCTGTCCGACCTCTTCGTACAACGCCTGCACGGCGGCGATGTCGGTGCGGCCCAGGGCGTTCATGTCGATCAGCGGCGGAAATTCGCGGTAGTGATCCTGGCGGACATGGTCGGTGTCGGCCGCCAGCCCGCGGATGCCGCAGCCGTCCACCTTGATCAGGTCGAAGCCCCATTCCGCGAAATACAGCCGGATGTCCTGGTCGACATGGCCATGCAGGCCCACCTCCCGCTCCGCGACCGTGCCCTCGGGCTGGTTGGCGAAATTGGGGGTATAGACCTGGCCGCACGAGTTGCGCCCGATGTCGGAATAGATGCCCGCCCGCAGCCCCATGGCGTGCAGTCGGTCCGTCAATGGGCGGAAGCTGGTCTGATCGCCTGGGCCCACGATGGCCGACGGAAAATTGTCGGTGCGGATGACCATCCGGCCGTCCGACTGTCGCCGTTTCAGCCACCAGCCGTCGTCGATATTGACGTGGCGATAGCCCCGGGCGGCCAGGCCGGTGTCGACCAGGATCGTCGCGGAGGCCATGATCTTCTCTTCGTCGATGTCGCTGTAGAAGGCGTTCCAACTGTTCCAGCCCATCGGCGGCACGGGGGCCGCCCCCCGGGTGTTGGCGCTCCAGCGGCCGGTCGGGGCCAGCGGGTCCGTCTGGGCGGCCGCGACGCCCGGCGTCAGCAGGGCCAGCCCCGCCGCCAGCGCCACGAAGCGCCGGCGCAGGCTCGGACCGACGCGGTTCGGGAGAGGGCGCATGAACGGCTCCATCGGCGCGACGGCGCCCGGGGTCAGACCTTGGCCGGTTCGCAAATGTCTGACAATATCCCGCGTCGTCGCCTGGGCCTCAGTTCAGCACCCGTCCCTCGGGCACGTCGAGGCTGAAGGTCGGGATGGTGGCCTCGAACGAGCGGCCGGCGGCGTCGGTCATGGTATAGGCCCCGGCCATCAGGCCCGACGGAGTCGGCAGGGGGCAGCCCGAGGCGTAGGAATAGCTGTCGCCCGGCGCGATCAACGGCTGTTCGCCGACGACGCCGGGACCGCCGACCGTCTCCACATGGCCCGTGCCGTCGGTGATGATCCAGCGGCGCGCCATCAGCTGAACGGCCTGCGAGCCCCGGTTCTCGATCTCGACCTGATAGGCCCAGACCCAGCGCCCCTCGTCGGGATCGGACTGGCCGGCCAGATAGGCGGGGCGGACGCGAACGATCACGCCTTCGGTCTCGGCTTCGTAGGGGCGACTGTCATGCATGGCCTATGGTCGCGCGGCAGAGAGGTGGTTTCAAGCGCGCTCAAGCAGCGCGCGATCGAGTCGTGCGCGATAGCGGTCCCGGCCGGACGTGCGTCCGGCAGCTTCCATGTGTATGGCGTGGAGCATGACCCCAACCTTCCCGAACCTTGCCTTCCCGACCCCCGGCATCCTGCCCTGCCAGTCCATCGAGACCCTGATCGCCGGCGGCGCGATCGCCTCGGCCACCCCGTTCGACGTCGATCAGGTCCAGCCGGCCAGCCTGGACCTGCGCCTGTCCGAGCGGGCCTGGCGGGTCCGGGCCTCCTTCCTGCCCGGCCGCCGTCTGGTCGCCGACCGGATCGAGGACGTGTCGATGCATTCGATCGACCTGTCCGGCGGCTATGTGCTGGAGAAGGGCTGCGTCTACATCGCCCTGCTGCAGGAGCGTTTGAGCCTGCCGCCGGGCCTGATCGCCCGCGCCAACCCCAAGTCCTCGACCGGGCGGGTCGACGTGTTCGTGCGGCTGCTCACCGACCGGGGCGGATCCTTCGACGACGTGGACGAAGGCTATGAAGGGCCGCTGTATCTGGAGATCGCGCCCCAGACCTTCTCCATCCTGGTCCGGCCGGGCACCCGGCTGAACCAGCTGCGGCTGAAGGCGGGGGAACCGCCGAAGCTGGAGACCCGCAGCGTCGGCGTCGATCTGCAGGGGGGCGACATCGTGGGCTTCCGCGGCCGCCGGCACGCCGGGGTGGTCGACCTCGACAAGATCGACGGCCACGACCCGAAGGATTTCTGGGAGCCCCTGGCCCTGCGCCGCGGCGAGCTGCTGCTGGACCCGGGCGAGTTCTACATCCTGGCCTCCAACGAGGCGGTCGAGATCCCGGTCGACCAGGCCGCCGAGATGACGCCGATCGACCCCAGCGTGGGCGAGTTCCGGGTCCACTACGCCGGCTTCTTCGATCCCGGCTTCGGCACCGACGAGGCGCACGGGGCCGGATCCAAGGGCGTGCTGGAGGTCCGCACCCACGACACCCCCTTCCTGCTGGAGCACGGCCAGATCGTCGCCCGGCTGGTCTATGAGCCCCTGACCGAACGGCCGACGCGGCTGTATGGCGAGGGCGGCAGCCACTACCAGCGGCAGGGGCTGAAGCTGTCGAAGCATTTCCGGACGTGGGGGTAGGGAAGAGGGTGGCTGTGGCGGGTGGCTAGTGGTCGATGCGGTCACCGCCTTTGCCGTATGAGCCACGGCCTTTGACCCTGCAGTCACCAGCCACCAGCCACCAGCCACCAGCCTCACACTAGCTTGTCGGCCTTCCTCAGCCCCGGGAACAGCTTGGCCCACAGGCCCGTCGCCGCCAGGGCCCCGACGCCGCCGAACACCGCCGCCCCGATGGGTCCCAGGAAACGCACCATGACGCCGGAATAGGCCTCGCCCAGCTCGTTGGAGGCGCCGATGAACAGCATGGATACCGACGACACCCGGCCGCGCATGTGGTCGGGCGTCGACAGCTGGATCAGGGTCTGGCGGATGTTGACGCTGATCATGTCGGCCATGCCGCCGACGAACAGGGCCGCCGCGCTGATCCAGACGATCTTCGACAGGCCGAAGACGATGGTGCAGATCCCGAACACGGCCACCGAGGCGAACATCAGCAGGCCCCCCTTGCCGGGGATCGGATAGCGGGCCAGCACCAGGGCCATGGTGAAGGCCCCGCCCCCGAAGGCCGCGCGCAGCAGGCCGAACCCTTCCGGACCGACCTGCAGGATGTCGCGCGCGAAGATCGGCGTCAGCAGGGCCACGCCGGCGAACAGGACCACGATCAGGTCCAGCGAGATGGCCCCCAGCACGATCTTGGTGTCCCAGACGTATTTCAGCCCATCCTTGACCGACTGCCACCGGCCGACGCCCCCCTCGATCGGGGCGGGCTTGCCGCTCGTGCGGATGATCAGGAAACAGACCAGCCCCAGGGCGAACAGCCCCAGCGACACGCCATAGGCCAGGGGCACGGAGAAGCCGACGATGACGCCGCCCAGGGCCGGCCCGGCGATGGCCCCGGTCTGGAAGGCGATCGACTGGGCGGCGATGGCGCGGGGCAGGGCGGGGCGGCCGACCACCATGGGCAGGAAGGCCTGGCTGGCCGGGGCCAGGAAGGCCCGCGACGCCCCGAATCCGACGGCCACCGCCAGCAGGCCCCACAGCGGCGGATTGCCGTGGAGCGCCATGGCCAGGAAGGCGGCGGCGCAGGTGCCCTCGGCGACGATGGCCAGGGAGACGGTGCGCTTGCGGTCGCGCCGGTCCGCCATCTCGCCCGCCGGCAGGGTCAGGGCCAGCAGGGGGATGAACTGGGCCAGGCCGACGAGGCCCAGATACAGGCTGGCCTCGGCGATCGGATGGTCCCGGCGCGCGATCTCATAGACCTGCCACAGCAGGGCCGAGGACTGGATCTGGATCGCCAGAACGGCCGCCAGCCGGCCTAGCCAGATCAGGCGGAAGTCGTTGATCTTCCACGGATTGGTACCGTGGGCCTCGAGCGCCGCCTTGGCATTCGGCCCGGTGATCGGCTCGGGAGCCTCAGGTGCGTCGGTCATGTTTGGGGTAGGGCGTTCCGTCTCGGTGAAAATATTGTTCCGACCCGGCGGGCAGGACCATGTCGATGTCGGGATAGTCGCAGGCGTCGGTGGTCTTCGAGCGCGTGCCCACTTCCAGCAGAACGGCTTCTGAACCCGATCGGTTCTCGATCTTGTGTCCATTCGGCACGCCGGCCTTGAAACCGGCGCAGTCCCCGGCGCGCAGCAGGGTCTCGCCGTCGTCCTCGACCAGCACGACCTCGCCGGACAGGACGGTGACGAACTCGTCCTCCGTCGCGTGCCAGTGGCGCTGACTGGACCAGGCCCCGGCCGGAAGGCGCAGAAGATTGACCCCGAACTGACTCAGCCCCGCCGCGTCGCCCAGCCGCCAGCGCCGTCGCGGCAGGCAGGGTCCTGCGTGTTCGTCCGGATAGGTGGTGCCGTGCCCCGTGGGTGCGGCGTCGAGGTCGATCTTCGGCAGGACGGTCCCCTTTTCGACGTGGTCGCGTCCCCCTAAAGCATGACCGTATGAGCGCCGCATCAACTCCTGTGATCGATCCTGTCGAACTGACGCGCGACCTGCTGCGCCGACCCTCGGTGACCCCGGCCGACGCCGGGGCGATGGACACGCTGGAGCGGGTCCTGACCGACCTCGGCTTCACCTGCCGGCGGATGGCGTTCGAGGGACCGACGGGGGTCGGCGTCGATGCGCGGATCGAGAACCTCTACGCCCGGCGCGGGACCGCCTCGCCCAACCTCTGTTTCGCCGGACATACGGATGTGGTTCCGACCGGCGAGGCGGCGGCCTGGTCGGCGGGCCCGTTCGAGGCCGAGGTGAAGGACGGAGTCCTGTACGGTCGCGGCGCGGTGGACATGAAGGGGGGCATTGCCGCCTGGGTCGCGGCGGTGTCCCAGATCCTCGCGGAAGGCGACCCTGCGGGCTCCCTGTCCTTCCTCATCACCGGGGACGAAGAGGGCCCGGCCCTGCACGGCACCAAGAAGGTGGTCGAGGCCCTGAGAGCCGAGGGCGAGGTCATCGACGCCTGCGTGGTCGGCGAGCCCTCGTCGCAGATGCAGCTGGGCGACATGATCAAGATCGGCCGGCGGGGTTCGCTGAACAGCTGGATCACGGTGCACGGCAAACAGGGCCACGTCGCCTATCCCGCCCGCGCCGCCAACCCGGCCCCGGTGCTGGTGCGGTTGCTGGCGGCGCTGGACGCGCATGTCTTGGATGAAGGCTATGAGGCCTTCCAGCCGTCGAACCTAGAGATCACGACCATCGACATCGGCAATCCGGCCACCAACGTCATCCCGGCAGAGGCGAGGGCGCGGCTGAACATCCGCTTCAACCCGGCCCAGACCGGCGACGGCCTGATCGACTGGCTGAACCGCGAGGCGGGTCGGGTCCAGGCCGAGACCGGCCTGCAGATCACGCTGGAGCATATGTGTTCGGGCGAGGCCTTCCTGACCCCTGTCGGCCCCTTCGTCCTGGCGGTGCAGGACGCGGTCGAGGCCGCGACCGGCGTGCGGCCCGAGGCCTCCACCACGGGCGGCACTTCTGACGCGCGCTTCATCCGCGCGATGTGCCCGGTGCTGGAACTGGGTCTGGTGGGGCAGACCATGCACCAGGTCGACGAGCGGGTGCCGGTTGCCGAGCTGATCGCCCTGACGGCCGCCTATCGGCGCGTCATCGAGACGGTGCTGGCAAGAGCCTGACGTGGAAGCCCTTCCCCCTTGAAGGATGGGGAAGGGCTCTACTCCCGCTCCAGGAAGCGCAGGGCGGTCAGCACATGGGCGCGGACCCCGACCGGCAGGACGGCCTCGTTGACGTCGAACTGGGGCGAATGGTTGGGCGCGGCGGTGGCCGGATCGATGCCGTCGGGGGTGGCCCCCAGGTGGTAGAAGACGCCCGGCACCTCGCCCTGGAAATAGGAGAAGTCCTCGGCCACGGTGGTCGGCGGGGCGGCCGGATTGACGTTGCCCTCGCCCGCCGCCTCGGTCAGGACCGGGGCCAGCCAGGCTGACAGGTTTGCGTCGTTGAACACCAGGGCCGCGTTCTGGCGCACCGCGAAGTCGGCCGTGGCCCCATAGGCTTCGGCGACGTGATCCACGGCCGCCTCGGCCCGGGCCACCAGAGCGTCGCGCTGGGCGATGTCGAACGTCCGCAACGTTCCGGCCAGGGTCGCCGCCTCCGGAATGATGTTGTAGCGGACGCCGGCGTCGACCGTGGCGATGGTGAAGACGGTCGGCGTCGTGGTCGGATCAACCGTGCGGGCCGTCAGGGTGTTGATCGTCTGGATCACGTTCGCAGCGACCGCGATGACGTCGACGCCGCGCCAGGGCCAGGCCCCGTGGGTCTGGCGGCCGTGCAGGACGATGTCGACCCGGTCGGACGCGGCCATGAACCCCTGCGGCCGATAGAAGAGCGTGCCCGGGGCGCCCGGCACGACATGCAGGCCGAAGATGGCCTCGACCTTCGGATCCTTCAGCGCACCCGCCTCGATCATCAGCCGCGCCCCACCGATCGGTTCGCCGGGAGGGGCCCCCTCTTCCGCCGGCTGGAACAGGAAGACGATGGTGCCGCTGAAGCGGTCCGTCATCCCGCTCAGCACCTCGGCGGCCCCCAGCAGCATGGCGACGTGGGCGTCGTGGCCGCAGGCGTGGGCCACGGGCACGGTCGCCCCCTGATAGGTGCCGGTGGCGGTCGAGGCGAAGGGCAGGCCGGTCGCCTCCAGCACCGGCAGGGCGTCCATGTCGGCGCGCAGGGCCACCACCCGCTGCGGTCCGGAGCCGGTGCCGCGCAGCACCCCGACCACGCCGGTCCGACCCACGCCCTCGCGCACCTCGATCCCCATGCCGCGCAGACGCTCGGCCACGAAGGCGGCCGTGCGGGTCTCGGCAAGACCGAGCTCGGGGTGCTGGTGCAGGTCGCGGCGCCAGGCGACGACCTCGGCCTTCACCGCTTCCGCCGCCGACGCCACCTCGGTCGCGCTGACCGGCCCGGTCTGGGCCGCGGCGGGGAGTGCGGCCAGGCTCAAGGTCGCGGCGATCAGGGAGGGACGCATCATCGACACTCTCCGGAACGGGCGCGATGATGCGATCAGGCGACGCGATGACGCAAGCGCTTGCGGTCGACCCCGAACCCTCCGATCTAGGACGCATGGCCATCAAGACAGCGAAGACGGAGTGGCGCGACGTCGTGCTGGTCTGCAAGAAATGCCAGAAGAAGCTGGACGGCGGCTTCGGCCCCGACGGCGATAAGACGCTGAAGAAGGCGCTGCGCAAATATCTGCTGCCGGGCGGCGGCAAGGGGCGCAAGGCCGAGCTGGCCGTCATCGAGACCGCCTGTTTCGACATCTGCCCCAAGAACGCGGTGGTCGCCGTCAATGCCGCCAACCCCAAGGCCCTGCTGATCGTACCCACCGGGGCCGACCTGTTCGAGGTCAAGGCGCGCTTGGGACTGGACGACGGCCGGCGGCTGAAACCCGCCCTGACCGTCATCGATTAAGCCGGGTGACCCGCGGCCGATCCCCGGTCTAGTCTGGACCCATGTCGCCGAAGTCCCCCGCCTTCATGATCCTGTTCGTCGTCAGCCTGATCGCGGCGGCGGGGAACATGGGGCTGCAGTCGGTGCTGCCGAACATCGGGCGCGCGTTCCGGCTGTCCGACACCCTGGTCGCGGCCGCCTTCGCCGTCTCGGCCCTGATGTGGACTTTCGCCTCGCCGGTCTGGGCGCGGCTGTCGGACCGGCTGGGCCGCAAGCGGGTCATCCTGATCGGCCTGTCGGGCTTCGTGGTGTCCATGCTGGGGTTCGGCCTGGCCGCGACCTCGGGTATCGAGGGCTGGCTGGGGGCGATCACGGCCTTCGTGCTGATGGCCACGGCGCGGACCATTTACGGCGTGTTCGGCTCGGCCGCCCCGATCGCGTCCCAGGCCTATGTCGCCGATCGCACCGGCCCGGCCGAGCGGACCCAGGCCATGTCGCTGCTGGCCTCGGCCCAGGGGCTGGGCACGGTGATCGGGCCGGTGCTGTCGCCCTTCTTCATCCTGCCGCTCGTCGGCCTGGCGGGGCCGATGTACGTCTTCGCCCTGTTCGGGGCGATCGTGCTGGTGATCGTCCTGCGCTTCCTGCCGTCGGGCGAAGTCGTGCGGGTTCCCTCGGCCAGCGGTCATCGGGGCGATACCGGCAAGGGTCTGTGGCGCGACCCGCGCGTGCGCGACTTCCTGCTTTACGGCCTGCTGGTGACGGGGGCCCAGGCGGTCAACATTTCGGTGCTCGGCTTCCACATCATCGACGAGATGGCCGCGACCGGCCTCGACGCCCGGGCGGCCCAGCCCTTCATCGGCCTGGCCATGTTCGCCGGGGCCGTGGCCACCCTGATGGTGCAGTGGGGCCTGATCCCGCTGCTGAAGCTGCGCCCGCGCGAGCTGATGCGCTGGGGGGCCGCCCTGGCCCTGCTCGGCAATCTGCTCAGCATCGCCTCGCCGGGTTATTTCGGCGTGGTGGTCGGCTATGCGGTCGTGTCGATGGGCGCCGGCTTCGCCCGCCCGGGCTTCACCGCGGGGTCGTCGCTGGCGGTCGGGCCGCATGAGCAGGGGGCGGTGGCCGGGCTGATGATGTCCCTGGCCGGGCTCAGCTTCCTGGGCCCGCCGGTCATCGGGGTCGCCCTCTACGAGTTCCGAGAGTTCGCGCCCTTCGTCGGCAATGCCGTGCTGCTGGCGGGGGCGGTGGCCGTGGCCTGGCTCAGCCCGGCGCTGAAGGCCCTGGCGGCGCGTGCGGACGACGAGGCCCCCGCCGCCGAAATGGCCCCTGCCTCCCAGCCGGGCCCGGAGGGCAACAGCTGATCCCTGAGGCAAATCGCGCACGCGCGAACCGCCCTGCTTGCGCTCGGCCCGGTCCCTTGCGACATCGGAAACCATGAACTTCAAGGTCGAAAAACGCGTCGGCGTTAAAGCCACTTCGGAACGCATCTGGGAGGTCATCTCCGACCTCCAGGGCTGGGATGACTGGAACCCGATCGAGACCGGCGTGTCCGGAACGATCGCTTTCGGGGGCACCCTCGCCCTGACCGAGGCCGTCCCCGGCCTGCCGGATCGTCAGGTCGTCGGACGCATCGGGGACTGGCAGCCCAGTGGGCAGCTGCTCTGGACCGAGAAGCGCGGCTGGCTCTTCCAGAGCACCCGTTACTACAGGATCGATCAGCTGGAGCCCGGCAGCTGTATCGTCGCCAACGGCTTCATCTTCTCGGGCTTCCGCGGCGAGGGGTTCCACGACAAGCACCGGCAGATTCTGCGCGCCGGCTGCGAGAGCGTGGGCGAGGCCCTGCGCCTGAGGGCCGAGGCCGGCTAGTCTGCGGATGAAGCGGCGGCCGCGGCCGCATTGGCCTTCATCGTGTCCTGGATGTTGATGATCGCGGGCCCCAGGATGACGACGAACAGCACCGGCAGAAAGAAGATGATCATCGGCACGGTCAGCTGAGCGGGCAGGCCCGCCGCCTTCTTTTCGGCCGCCGAAAGACGCAGGTCGCGGTTTTCCTTGGCCATGGTGCGCAGGGCCGAACCCAGCGGCGTGCCGTACTGTTCAGCCTGGATCATGGCGGTGGCGACCGACCGCACGCCGGGATGGTTGGTCCGTCGGGCCAGGCCGTCATAGGCGAGACGCCGCTCCGGCAGATAGCTGAGCTCGGCCGCCAGAAGGGCCAGCTCCTCGGCCAGTTCCACCGACGCCGTGCCGATCTCCTGGCTGACCTTGACGACGGCGGCCTCGATCGACATGCCGGATTCGACGCAGATCAGCATCAGGTCCAGCGCATCGGGGAAGGCCTGCATGATCGAAATCCGCCGCTTGGCGATCCGGTTCTGCAGGAAGATATTGGGACCATAGAAGCCCAGCATGGTCGCCACGACGACGACCCCGAACCGCAACGTCAGCGACAGGCCGAAATCGTTGACCACGAAGACGTAGACGGCGGCCAGGAACATGAAGACGAAGGGCGTCGCGAAACGAAAGAAATAGAAGGTGGTCAGGGGGCGCGGGCCCCGAAACCCGGCCTGGATCATCTGCTCGGCCACCTTCGGATCTTCCAGCAGCTTGGTCAGGTTCAGGCGTTCGACGACGCGCTTCTTGAACCCGTCGTCGGTGTGGCGCAGCCCGCCCGGATTGCTGGCGATGGCCTGGCGCGAACGCCGCTTCAGCTCGTCGCGCCGCACGGCGACCGCCTGCATGCGCTTGTCCAGATTGACGCCGCCGCCGATCGAACTCGTCAGCGTCAGCAGGGTGGCGAACACCAGAACGCCGACGACGATGCTGAGCAGGGTCCGGGGTTCGACGATCGCTTGCAGAATACTGTCCACGTCGCCCTCCTCAGAACTTGAACGAAATCATCTTCTTCATCACGAAGATGCCGGTCGCCATCCACATGCCCGCGATCAGCAGCATGATCTGGCCGCGGAAGTCGGTGAACATCAGGCCCATGTAGGCGGGGCTGGTCAGGCCGACGAGGGTCATCACGATGATCGGCAGGGAGCCGATGATCCCGGCCGAGGCGACCGCTTCGCCGGACAGGGCCTTGATCTTTTCGACCATCATGCGGCGCGAACGCAGCACCGTGGTCAGGTTGGACAGGGCCTCGCCCAGGTTGCCGCCGGTCTTCTGCTGGATCGCGATGACGATCGCGAAGAAGCGCAGTTCCGGCGTCGGGATACGCTCGTACATCTTGTCCAGGGCCTGGCTCAGCGTCAGGCCAACGCCCAGGCCCTCGACCAGGGTCTGGAACTCCGGCCCCACGGGGGCAGGGCTTTCCTTGGCGATGATCTTGAAACAGTCGTGGACCGGCAGGCCGGTCTTGATGCCCCGGACGATGACGTCGACCGAGTTGGCGAACTCGCCCGAGAACTTTTTCAGCCGCGTCTTGCCGATGAAGCCGACGACCCAGCGCGGCAGGCCCAGCCCCACGACGACGGCGATCCCCACAGCGAGGAGGATGTTCAGGCCGAAGACCAGAGGCACCAGAAGGGCCACGACGCCCAGGCCCGCGCTGATCATCCAGAAGGTGCGGATGTTGAGGGCCATGCCGGCATGTTTCAGCCGGGCCGCCATCGTCATGCGGGCCTTGCGCTCCTTGCGCTCGGCGTCCTTCAGCTGCAGCTCGATCGCCTTGCGCCGCGCCTCGGGCGTATTGGCCTCGGCCCGGGCCTGTTTGGCGCGGGCGGCGCGGGCGGCCGGGTTGGAAAAGTTTTCGGCGCGCTTCAGCGCCTGGGACGACGAGTCTTCGTCGCCGACGAAGACCCAGCCCAGGCCGCCGATGGTGATGAAGGCGAGGATCGCCGCGAGGATGGGCAACATCGCGCTCTACTCCGCCGCGTCCAGGGCTTCGGCCAGCTCGCGCTCCAGGCCGTAATAGCGGGCGCGGTCCCAGAAGCGAGGACGGGCGATGCCGGTCGAGCGGTGGCGGCCGATGATCTTGCCGTTCTCGTCCTCGCCGGTGATCTCATAGACGAACAGGTCCTGGGTCACGATCACATCGCCCTCCAGGCCCACCACCTCGGTGATGTGGGTGATGCGGCGCGAGCCGTCGCGCAGGCGGGCCGCCTGGATGATGACGTCGACCGACCCGACGATCATCTCGCGGATCGTCCGGGACGGCAGGCCGTAGCCGCCCATGGTGATCATCGACTCCATCCGGCTGATGGCCTCGCGCGGGGAGTTGGCGTGCAGCGTGCCCATCGAGCCGTCGTGGCCGGTGTTCATGGCCTGCAGCAGGTCGAAGGCCTCGGGGCCCCGGACCTCGCCGACGATGATCCGTTCGGGACGCATCCGCAGGCAGTTCTTGACCAGATCGCGCATCGTGATCGTGCCCTGACCCTCGAGATTGGGCGGGCGGGTCTCCAGACGGACGACGTGCGGCTGCTGCAGCTGCAGTTCGGCGGCGTCCTCGCAGGTGATGACGCGCTCGGTCGGGTCGATGAAGGCGGTCAGGGTATTGAGCAGGGTGGTCTTGCCCGAGCCGGTGCCGCCCGAGATGACGATGTTGCAGCGGCAGGCGCCGATGACGCCCAGGACGCGGGCCCCTTCCGGGCTGATGGAGGCGTACTCCACCAGGTTCTTCATCGTCAGCTTGTCTTTCTTGAACTTCCGGATCGTCAGGGTCGCGCCGTCGATGGCCAGGGGCGGGGCGATGACGTTGACGCGGCTGCCGTCGGGCAGGCGGGCGTCGCAGATGGGCGAGCTTTCGTCCACGCGACGACCGACCTGCGACACGATCCTCTGGCAGATGTTCATCAGCTGGGTGTTGTCGCGGAAGCGGACGTTGGTCAGCTGGACCTTGCCGTTCACCTCGATGAAGACGCGTCCGGCCCCATTGACCATGATGTCGGCGATGTCGTCGCGGCTCAGCAGGGGCTCCAGCGGGCCGTAGCCGAGAACATCGTTGACGATGTCCTGGACCAGGTGCTCCTGCTCGGCCACCGACATGGAGACGTTCTTGATCGCCACCAGTTCGGCGACGATGTCGCGGATCTCTTCCGACGCGGCCTTGGTGTCCAGCTGCGCCAGCTGGGCCAGGTCGATCGTGTTCATCAGGGCGTTGAAGATCGTCGTCTTGGTGGCGTGGTAGTAGTCGCTCTGCTCGCGCACGATCTCGGCGACGGCCTGGGCCTTCTTCAGCTGTTCGAAGCCCGGCGTGGCCTTGGGACCCGATCCGGGGGTCGGCTTCGGCGCGGCGGCCGGACGGGGCCGGGAGGCGAGGGCGTCCAGGCGGTCGGCCGCCGGCGAAGGCGGGGCGTCGGCCGGTCGGCCGCTGGCGTGGGTGAAGCCGTCGGCGGGCGCGGCCTTTTCCGCGGCATAGGCGAAGGCCTGGGTCTGCTGACTCTCGGCCGGTGGGGCCATCGCTTCTGGTGCGGGCGCCGGCGCCGGCGCGGGGCGCGGAGCCGTATCGACGCCGCCGGGCTGACCTGTACGCTTACCGAACACGATCTAGGGCTTCTTCTTGAACAGGCCCGCGAACATCGACGCGCTCGCGGCCTTGGTCTTGGGGGCCTTGCCCGGGGCGGCCAGCATGGGCAGCTCGCGACGCGAGACGATCTGGGCCAGGGTCTGGAAGGCCTCGGCCGATTTCGACTTGGCCCCGGCGTCCTGGATCATCTGGCCGTTGTTGGCGGCGACGCCGAACAGCTTGGCGTCGAACGGGATCGACAGGCAGGGGTGGATGCCCAGAGCCGTGCCGAATTCCTTGGCGGGAATCTCCGGACGACCCGGCACGCCGACCTGGTTCAGCACCAGGCGGGGGGGCGCGTCGTTCGGCCGGCCCGAGCGAATCAGGTCGATCATGTTCTTGGCGTTGCGCAGGGAGGCCAGGTCCGGCGTCGCCACCACCACCACCTCGTCGGCGGCGATCAAAGTCTTGCGCATCCAGCCCGACCACAGGTGGGGCAGGTCCAGAACGACGAAGGGCGCCGTCGACCGGATCTGGGTCGTGACCTCCTCGAAGGCGTCGGCGTCGATCTCCCAGTCGGTGTCCAGGGTCGCGGGGGCGGCGAACAGCGACAGCTTGTCGGTGCAGCGGACCATCATCCGGTCCAGCAGGACGGGATCCAGCCGGTCGGGCTGGCCCAAGGCGTCGGCCACCCCGCTGAGCGGGTCCTGGTTGAAGTCGAGCCCCGCCGTGCCGAAGGGCAGGTCGTAGTCGACGATGACGGTGTTGACCCCGATCTTCTCGGACATCGCATAGGCGGTGTTGTGCGCGACCGAGGAGGAGCCGGCCCCGCCCCGGGCGCCGACGAAGGCGATCGAACGCCCGACGAAGGGCTGGGCCGGGTCCGAAAACAGCCCGCCGATGGCCGCGATCAGCTGCAGGGGCTGGATCGGGGCGACCATGTACTCGCTGACGCCCCGCTTCATCAGTTCGCGGAACAGGATGATGTCGTTGGTGGCGCCGATGACCACGACCTTGGTGCCTGCGTCACAGACCTCGGCCAGTCGGTCGACCTGCCAGAGCAGGGTCTGCGGATCCTGTAGACATTCGACCACGATCAGCGGCGGGGTCGGTTCCTGGCCATAGGCCTCGACCGCGGCCGGGATGCCGCCGACGCGGATCTGCGTCGTGGCCCGCGACATGCGCCGGTCCTGACCGGCGCGCTCGGCGGCGGCCAGGGTGTCCTGGCGCTCCCCGAACACGTGGATCGCGATCCGGGGTACATTGACCTCGGCGGACAGACCGGCGGCGCCAGGCGACAGCGCCGTCGTGGCTCCGGCCACCATGTCGCCGACGGGGTTGTACCCGGTGGCGGGAAGGCCCGGCTGACCCGGGTTCAGTGCGGCATGGGGGTGGCTGACGACGACGGCGGCCGGGACGGGAACGCCCGCGCCGGAGGCCGTGAACTGCAGGGGCTCGCGGGGGTTGATGTCCCCGGCGAAGGGGCCCTCGACGGTGACGAAATCCATGTCGGCGTCGAAATCGTCGTCGACGGCGTCAAAGGCGTTGGAGGCGAAAGCTTTGCTCATGACGGCTCAGTTCACCGCTCTGGAGACCTGGGCGGCCGCCACCAGGGCTTCCTGAGGCGCCGCAGTCGTCCGGCCCTGCCGGTAGTTGTCGAAGACCACGGTCCGGCGGCTGGCGTCGGCCGGAGTCATCGTCCGAGGCTGGACGATGTCGCGCGGGTTCGCGATCTGGGCGGCCAGATTGGCGTGGATGGCGCAGCCGAAATTGGCGTAGCCGGCGTTCGCCGCGGTTCGCGTCAGGTTGGTCCATTCGGTGCCGCACCGGGGCACGATCGCCCGAACCGTGTCGAACCCGACCAGGACCGGCGCCCGAGGGTCCGGGGCCGCATAGGTGACGACCTGGAGCTGATAGGGCGACAGGCCGTAGGCTTCCAGCTCGCCCCGGATCCGCCAGGCCAGCTCGCCGGCCACGGGGTCGTTGCCGGACGGCGCCTCGATCCGCAGCACCGGCGCGCCCTCGGCCGAGAAGCGCTGAGCGATGTCGCGCAGGGCCGCAGCCTGATTGGCCGACAGGCCCGTGTCGTGCACGGCGAGCGCGACCCGTTCCAGACCCGGCTCGACCTGCAGACTGTAGCGGGAGGTGGGCGTCAGGGGCACCGGGTCGAGGCCCTCGGCCGGCAGACCGACGCAGCCGGCCAAAGCCAGGGCGACCCCGGCGAGAAGCGCGGGCACGAGGAAGGGGGATCGGGTCATGGGCGTGCTCACTCGATCACATAGCCGACCGGGCCCTGCCATCCGGCCGACGGGGACGTCGTCGGTGCGGGGGAGCCGTAGGCCTGGTTCAGCTGGCCGAAGAAGATGGTCTGGGCGTCGGTCGGGATCCGCAGGCCGTCGGCGGGCGTCTGCAGGCGGTTCGGCGACGTCGGGGAGACGATATAGGGCTCGACGATCACGACCAGTTCGGTCTCGCCGGACAGGTAGTCCCGCGAACGGAACAACTGTCCCAGCACCGGCAGGCCACCCAGGCCGGGCAGGGAGTCGATCGCCTGTCGGGTCGATTCCTGGAGCAGGCCGGCGATCATCATGGATCCGCCGGACGGGATCTCGACGGTGTTCTGCACCCGCCGGACGTTCAGGCCGGCGACGCTCACGGCGGTCGGCGTTCCGGCCCCCAGGGTGATGCCCCCCGTCTGGGTCAGTTCGGACACCTCGGCCGAGATCTGCAGGCTGATCCGACCCTCCGACAGGACGATGGGTCGAAAGCCCAGGCTGACGCCATAGGGCTTGAACTCGATGGTGGCGTTGCCGTCGCGGTCCCGGCCGGTCGGGACCGGGAACTCGCCCCCGGCCAGGAAGCTCGCGCTTTCGCCGTTGACCGAGGTCAGGTTGGGTTCGGCCAGGGTCCGCACCAGGCCGACGCGTTCGAACGCCTTGATCGTGGCGTCGCCCTTGTTCAGGCCGTCCGACCCGGGGCCGGTTCCCGGCTGGGCCGTGTCCCAGTTGGGCGAGTCTTCCGGACCGTCGACGACGAACGGGCAGAGGGCGTCGGGCAGAAAGGCCCCGCCGCAGGGACGTTCCATCTGGTAATTCTGGGTCGTGTCGATCGACGCGCCGGCGCTGATGCCGCCCAGCAGGCTGCCGTTGACCGCGAAACTGGCCGCCTGGCTCAGCAGGAACTGGGTGTCGCCGATCTGGCCCAGCACGGCCTTGGTATCGAAGCCCAGCTGTTTGATCGCGTTGCGCTGCACCTCGATGATGCGGACCTTCAGCGTCACCTGGTCGGACCCGGCGATGGTCAGCATGTTGAGCACCTTCTCGGGCGTCGAGACGAAGGCGCGGGCGACCTGGGCGACCTGGGCGGACTGGGCCGCGCTGGTCACCAGGCCGGTCAGGATGATGCTGTCGTTGACCGCTTCCGCATGGACCTGGGCCCCGGGGGCGACGCGGCTGAGCGTGTCCTGCAGCGCGGTGACGCCGGCGTCGACCCGCACCCGCAGCGTCAGGATGGAGCGGCCGGCGGCGTCCATGAAGACGGCGTCGGTCTCGCCCGGCGCGATGCCGATGACGGTGATGCGGCGCGGCGAATGCACATTGGCCTCGGCCACGGCCGGGTTGGACACGATGACTTCGCGGGCGTCGGCGGGAAGGTCGACGGCGAAGGACGTCCCTCTCGGCAGGCTGATCAGGCGCGGCGCGGCTCCGGCGGCGACGGTCTGCCGGCTGGCATAGTCCTGCGCTACCGCGCCGGCGGTCATGCCGGCGGTGATGGTCGCCATCAAGGCGGCGGTGGCCACGGCCACGAAAGGGGTCCGGGACCGGCTCATGGAACGTTCACCACCTGGGGGTCGCCGCCCCGGAAGACGCGGATCGTCTGAGCCCGCTCGACCGGGCGCGGCGCGCTGGCCACGCGACCGGAGGGGCCGGACGTGTCGGCATAGGATCGAAGGACCAGCGAGAGGGTGCCGGCGGACTTGGCGAGAGCCAGGACCTCGGCGTCGGCCGGGGCGAGCTCCAGCGTCGCGGTCGCGCCGACCACGGCCTGCTGATCGTCCCCGGCGCGCGTCGACTGGTCGATGGCCAGGACCTTGACGTTCTGCATGACGATCCGGCTGGCGAACTTGGCCTGGCCCGAATCCGGGGCGACCTCCTGTTCGACGGTCACGATCACATCGACGCGGTCGCCTGGCAGGATGAAGCCCCCGGCCGCGCTTTCGACCGAGACGCCGATGGCCATGGCGCGCATGCCGGGGTCCAGATAGGCGGCCATATAGCCGCTGTCTCCGGCGCGAACGATCTTGCGACTGACGATCGGTTCGCCCGCCAGGATGGGCTCGCGCACGACCGATCCGAAATAATCCGCCTTGGCGCCGCCGGTGGCCATGTCGGTGGCCGTGCGGGTCACGCGGGCCACGGCATTGCCCGCGGCTTCGGTTTTGGCCTCGGGCTTTTCATCGGGCTGCGGCGCGGCGGGCACGGGCACGGAGCCGTCGGTGATGAAGGCCGGATTGACCTCGTCGGCCGGCCACTCCTTCCACGCCAGATCGGCGTCGGTCAGGCGCTGGCCGGGGGGCAGGTCGCGGGCGGCGACCAGGACCTTGGCCATGGGCCGGGCCGGAGCCGCCGCGGCCGTCGCCACGGCCGTCGGCTCGTCGGACGATCCCATGGCGCGCACCACGAACGCCAGGCCGATAGCGGACACGGCGGCGATACAGATGACGGCGATACGAGCGGGTTTCATCCAGGGTCTCCGGCGAAGACCACGCGCCATCACAACGCGAGCGGTCCACCGTTAACGATCATGCCGAGAGGGGGTTAACGCGAACCTAAGCCCGCAGGCCCTCGCATCATCCCGCCGCGAAAAGGCTCGGCAGGGGACTGGACGGATAGGCCGCCAGGGCGCCGGCGCAGATGGCGATCCCATAGGGCAGGGCGCCGCGCGGCTGCATCAGGGTCGTGACCCAGCCCGGGGTCCCCTGCGCCGGCAGGACGAGCATCCGCCGCGCCGCGATCAGGCTGAGGCACAGAAGGCCGCCGAACAGGGCCGTGTAGAGGAAAAACAGGCCCGCGCCCTGCAGGCCCATCCAGAGGCTGGCCGCCGCCATCATCTTGGCGTCGCCGCCGCCGATCACGTTCATGGCGAACAGGCCCATGCCGACCACCAGGGCCACGACGGCGACGACCGCGTGCAGACCCACGCTCGGCACCGACAGACCGACCGCGAAGGCCGCCGGAAAGAAGCTCAGGATCAGAAGGCCCGAGATCCAGTTGGGAATTTTCATCGTCGTCAGGTCGGACAAGGCCGCGACGATCGCGAGCGCGGGCAGCGCGCCGAGCAGGAGAAGGGTCAAATTATCCATGAACCGCAGCCTAGCGGCCGCGGGTTAAGCCCGGGTTTCCGGAGCCCTTCGCTTCGGCCACAGACAAAGGGCCGGAGCGGTTTCCCGCCCCGGCCCCCGGTCTCAAGACCCTTCGGCCTGTCTATCAGGCGGCGGGCGCGTCACCGGCGGTGTTGAGCTCGGTTTCGATGCCTTCGAAGGCGTTGGTCAGGCCGTCGCTCAGCGTCCCCATGACGGCGATCAGGACAACGGCGATCAGGGCGGCGATCAGGCCATATTCAATGGCCGTCGCGCCGGACTCGTCTTTGGCGAACTTGTTGAGGAACTTGGTCATGAAAGTTTTCCTTGCTGAAAAATGGTGAGGCGAGCGACGCTGCTGGGAGGCTCCGGTCGCCCGCATTACCCCCAAACACAGGAGCATAATCACTCCCATCGGTTAAAACGCAGTCACGGCGCATGGTTAGCGGCGCATTTACTATCTTATCTAGAATATCGACAGTATATGTCCGCTCCCGTATCGATCGAAGTCAGTAAGCGTTGCCTTGGACCGGCCGCTGATCGCCGGGTCGTCAGCCTTTACGGTTCCCGGTGCGGAGGGCGTTTCAGACTTTCTTGAGGTTTCCCGCTGATCGTGCGCGTGGGACGCCCGCGCTCGCGTCGCCTTTAGGGAATGCCGACCATGGCTGGCTGTTTCGCCTCACCTCTCGCCCGTCCGGCCGCCGTCCTCGGCGGGATCGCAAGCCTGTTCCTGGCGGGCGTCGCCCAGGCCCAGTCGCTGAACGTCGAGATCGATCGACTGACGCGTGTGGCCGTGCACGGCGCGGTCGCCTCGGTCATCGTCGGCAACCCCGCCATCGCCGATGTGACGGTGGTGGATGCCAATACCCTGTTCGTGACGGGCAAGGGCTATGGCGTGACGGAGGTGGTCGCGGTCGATCGGGCCGGTCGCACGGTCTATGAGAGCGAGGTCGTGGTCACCGGCGGCTCGGGCGTGGCGGTCCGGGTTTGGCGGGGCGCGGAAGACAAGGAAGTGATCTGCGCCGCATCCTGCTGGACCAGCACGCGGGAGTGATCTGCATGCCCACGTCGCCTCTTCCCCCTGTACGCAAGACCGGCCGACGGCGGGGTCATCGATCGGGCGTGGCCGCCGTGGAATTCGCGTTCGTGGCCGCGCCCTTCTTCTTTCTGATCTTCGCGATCATGCAGATCGCCTTCCTGTTCCTGCTCGACTCCCTGCTCGAGAGCGCGACCATGCAGACGGCGCGACTGGTCCGCACCGGCGAGGCGTTCGATCGCAGCCTGACCCAGGCGCAGTTCGAAAGCGAACTGTGCGCGCGCATGAGCGTGTTCCAGGCCGAGTGCCCCAATCGCCTCTCCGTCGATATCCGCGAGATCCCTCAGTTCCGCAATCAGACCCTGCCGAACCCGGTGGTGAACGGGGTGCTGAATGAAGCCGGGCTCGCCTACACCAACGCCCAGGCCAGCAGCCTGGTGGTGGTGCGGGTCTGGTACCGCCAGGCCCTGTTCGTGCCGACCCTGTCCCAGGCCGTGTCGCGCCCGGAGTCGGGCGATCTCCTGCTGAACGTCACCACCGCGTTCCGCAGCGAGCCTTACGAATGATGCCCCGCGTCGCGAAACAACCGGGGCTGCTGAGCCGGTTCTGGCAGGATCGCCGCGGCGTGTCGGCGGTCGAGTTCGCCCTGCTGGCCCCCGTCCTGATCATCCTGTATTTCGGTGCCGCCGAGTTCTGCCAGGCCTTCATGGCCCAGAAGCGGCTCGGCCATGCCACGGCCCAGCTGGCCGACATCACCTCCCAGGACAATGCCGTCACCGTCAACGAGCTGAGCGACACCATGGCGATCGCCGGCCTGATCATGACGCCCTATCCGACCGCGCCGTTGAAGATGCGGGTCTCGAGCGTCACGCGCAACGCCGAGGGCGTGGCCAAGGTCGACTGGAGCCGCCCGGACGGCATGACGCCGCTGCTTCGGGACGCCGTGGTCACGATCCCGGCCGGGGTCATCGAGAACGGCGAAAGCGTCATCCTCAGCGAGGCGACCTACGATTACAGCTCACCACTGGGCTATCTGGTGCCGGAAATGGTCGTGTTCAGCCGCACCTTCTATCTGCGTCCGCGTCTGGTCAACAAGATCACCTGCAGCGACTGCGCCTAGACCCGCGCCCCTGGTCGACGTCAGCCGCCGACCAGGGCGCGCCGGATCGCCGTGATCTTGGTCTCGGTCTCGGCGCATTCCGCCGACGGATCGCTGTCGGCCACGATGCCGGCCCCCGCCAGGGTGCGGACCCGCCACCGGCCCGCCTCGCGCCGGAAACAGGCCGTGCGGATCAAGACCGAGGCGGTCATCCGCCCACGGTCATCCAGCAGGAACAGTGAACCGCACCACGGGCCGCGCGGCGGTTCATGGTGCGCGATGACCTTCATCGCCTGATGCTTCGGGGCCCCGGTGATCGAGCCGGGAGGAAAGGTGGCGGTCAGGACCGCGGCGGGATCGGTGCCCGGCACCGCCTCCGCCACCACGGTCGAGACCAGGTGGTGGACGGTGGCGAAGGTTTCGAGCGCGAACAGACGCTCGACCGCCACAGATCCCGGCAGGCAGACTCGGGCCAGGTCGTTGCGCATCAGGTCGACGATCATCAGATTCTCGGCCCGGTCCTTGGCGCTGGCGATCAGATCCGCCGCCTGCGCTGCGTCTCGCGCCGGATCCGGATCCCGCCGCCGCGTGCCCTTGATCGGTCGCGTCTCGATGCGGCGATCGGAGGGATCGAAGGTCAGGAACAGCTCGGGCGAGTTCGACACCAGGGCGCGGTCGCCGATCCGCCAGAAGGCCCCATAGGGCGCGCTTCCCCGGGCCAGTCGCACGAACACGTCGAACGGGTCGGCGTCGGGCTTTAGCGATCCGGTCCAGGCCCGGGCGATATTGGCCTGGAACAATTCACCGGCGGCGATGCGGGCCACAACGTCGCCGACCGCGTCGCGATAGGCCTCGGCCGGCTGCTCCGGCTCCAGCGCCGCGGCCGGGGGCGGGGGTTCGGTCGGCTGGGTCGCCCCCGCGATCCATCCGGCCGCCCGATGCGCCTCGGCCTCGGCCTCGGGTCCGATTCCGATGGCTTGAACGGTCCCCGTCGGGTGGTGAAAGCGCAGCAGCGCCGGATAGCGGGCGAGCATCAAGTCGGGCCAGGCGTCCGCGCCGCCGGGCCGGGGCCCCGTCGCCGGCCGGGCCCCCGCGTCATAGGCCGCCAGCCCGACCAGGTGGCGGTCGAACCCTGGCTGCCTCAGCCGGGCGAAGGGGTCGGCGTCGTCGACCGGGCCGACCTCCATCCGATCGGGATCCGCCCCGACCCAGGACACGCGCCCGTTCGGCCCGCCGTCGGACAGCAGGCACAGAGCCCCCGGGCGGTGCGACACCCGGGCGGCGACCGCGAGGGGCGCGATCCACGGCAGTTGCAGGACGAACCGATCCGCGCCGCTCACTCCGCCAGCCGCTCCGTGATCCGGTCGCGCATGGGGGCATCGACGCCCAGGGCCTGTTCCAGATAGGCGTCGATCGAGCCGTGCTGGGATTCGATGGCCGCGATGGCGGCCTCCAGATAGGCCGCCTCCACCCCCATGAAGGCCACCACCGCATCGTGCGAGGCCGTGCGCCCAGTGAAGGCCTTCAGCTGTTCGGCGATGCCGGGAGCCCGCGCCTCCAGATCCACCGCGATATTGGTCAGCAGATAGTCCTCGACCAGATCGTCCTGGCCGACGCCAAGCAGGTGATGGGTCAGGGCCGCCAGCATCCCCGTCCGGTCCTTGCCCGCCGCGCAGTGGATCAGGACCGGGCGGTCGGTCTCGCCCAGGGCGCGGAAATAGCGGGCGAACAGGTCCAGATGGGCGGGGGCGAAGGGCAGTTCCCGATAGGTCTCGGTCATGAACCGCCGACCCGAGTCCGGCGTCAGGTCCGCAGTCTTCAGGAAGGTGATGTGCGGGGCCTCGCCCGTCTCGTCCAGGTCGCTCTCGACCACCTGACCGGTGAAGTTGGCCGGGCGTCTGGACGGCTGGCGACGCCGTTCCACGGGCCGGCGCAGGTCGATGACCGTGCCGATGTCGAGCCGCGACAGACGCTCGAGGTCGGCGTCGGACACGCTGGCCTGATGGGCCGACCGGAACAGGCGGCCGGGTCGCACCCGCGTTCCGGCCGTCGTGGCGTAGTCGCCATAGTCGCGAAAGTTGTCGAGCGCCTCGAAGGCATGGATGCGACCGGTCATGCCGCCTCTATAGCCCAGGCGCCGGGGAGCGGGACAGGGGGCCTAGGCGCGCGGAGCGACCAGACCGGCCATGGCATCCAGATAGGCCACGAAAGCTGCGCGGCCGGCCTCGGTCATGCCGGCCTCCGTCAGCGGCTTGCGGCCCACGAACCGTTTGGTGACGGCGACGAAGCCCGCCTCCTCCAGCTTGCGCAGGTGGACCGACAGGTTGCCGTCGGTGGTCTGCAGACGGGCCTTCAAAGTGTTGAAGTCGGCGGTCTCGACCCCCGCCAGCACGGCCATGACCCCCAGCCGGACGCGGCCGTGGATGACGTCGTCGATCCGCCCGATGTCGAAATCGTCGGGCACGCTCAGGCCTTCGCCGACCGCATCAGCAGCAAGCCGGGCAGGGCCATCAGGCCGAACAGGGCGGCTGCATAGGCCAGATACTGCGCCGCCATCCCGGCCATCAGCGCCAGCAGCGGGGCCGCCAGGAAGGAGGCGATCGCCAGGACGCTCAGGGGCCGTGACTTCTGCAGCGTCGCGGTCACCGACCAGCCCAGGCCGTAGAAGGCCATGATGACCGACGGGATCAGGCTGAACATCATCGGCAGGCCTTCCGCGCCCATGCGCGACCCGATGACGGCCAGGGAGGTGAACAGGGCGAAGATGCCCCAGCCCACGGCCGTCCAGGCCGCGCTCGCGCCGCGAGCGGCCGTGGTGCGAACGCCCCCGACGCGCCTCAGCCGAACGCTGACCCCGACGACGATCATCAGAAACAGGCCGGTGGCCGCGAGCCACAACAGGTTGAACGCGGCGGTGGGCATCGTCACAAGGCCACTGGCGACGGCCCAGTGCACCAGACTGGCGCAGCCAAAGATGACGCCGGCCGCCATCAGGATCGCCGCGCCGCGCATCGGGGATCGCCCGCCTTCCTCGGCCAGTTGGCGCATCCAGGCGATGTCGGTGGTGTCGTTCCGGGTCTCGGTCATCTGCAATTCCCTCCGTTCAGCGATCAGCGCGTGCGACCCAGGGCCAGGACGATCCCGGGCACCAGGACAAAGGCGAACAGGCCCATGGCATAGGCCAGATACTGGACCGGCGTCCCGACCAGAAGCGCGACCCCGCCCGCCGCTGCCGCGGCGCCTAGTCCTACGCCGCTCATCCAAAGCGTCCCACCGCGTCGCGACGCGATCAGCCAGCCGACCGCATAGACCGACAGGCCGATGGGCGACATCCACATCATCAGCGCCCAATGGCCGGTGACGCCCGATGCGACCGCCAGCGCCATCGCTATTCCCAGCTGGAGAAGAATCGACGCCCGCGACCAGCCGACGGCCCGCGCCGTTGCCGCGCCTCCCGTCGCGCGCAGCCGCCGCAGGATGACGATGAAGGCGATCACGGCCACCGGCCAGGTCAGCCCCAGCAGGGCCGGGTGCACGGGCAGGGTCCCGCTGAGGATCGCCCATTCGGCCACATTCGCCAGGCCGAAGATCGAACCCGCCGCGATCAGGTTGCGGCCGGCAGCGACAGCCAGTGGCGGTACCGATGCGGCGACAGGGGGGGTGTCGAGGGTGAGGGACGTCATGGCCGAAGCTCCGGGGGTCAATAACGACACCCTGACCTATTAGCTTTATAACGTAAAGTGCTTTCTTATCACCTGAAGGGTGGCTCGTCGAAGGCGCGCAGCTTGCGGGAATGCAGGCTCGATCCCTCCTTGCGGAGCAGGTCGACCGCCTGGATGCCGATCTGCAGATGTTCCGAGATCGAGCCCTCGTAGAAGCGGTTGGCCTGGTTGGGCAGTTTGATCTCGCCGTGCAGGGGCTTGTCCGAGACGCACAGCAGGGTGCCGTAGGGCACCCGGAACCGGTAGCCCTGGGCCGCGATCGTGGCGCTCTCCATGTCGATGGCGACGGCTCGGCTCTGGTTGAAGCGCAGCGCCGATTTCGAATAGCGCAGCTCCCAGTTCCGGTCGTCGGTGGTGACCACCGTGCCCGTGCGCAGACGGCGTTTCACGTCCTCGCCGGGCATGCCCGAGACCTGTTTGGCGGCGTCGTACAGGGCGCGCTGGACCTCGGCGATCGAGGGGATGGGAATGTCCGGCGGCAGCACCGCGTCCAGCACATGGTCGTCGCGCAGATAGGCGTGGGCCAGGACATAGTCGCCGATGGTCTGGCTGGGGCGCAGGCCGCCGCAGTGGCCGATCATCATCCAGGCGTGGGGCCGGGTGACGGCCAGGTGGTCGCAGATCGTCTTGGCGTTCGACGGCCCCACCCCGATGTTGACCAGGGTGATCCCGTCCCAGCCCGGCGCCGTCAGGTGATAGGCGGGCATCTGGTGGCGGCGCCAGGCCGTGTCCAGGATCGCCAGCTCAGGGTCGGGATGGTCGCGCGTGATCACCACCCCGCCGGCGCAGGACAGGGTTTCATAGGCCGAGTGGGGGTCCGCCAGCTGAGCGCAGGCCCAGCGGACGAATTCGTCGACGTAGCGGTGGTAGTTGGTGAACAGGATGTAGGACTGGACGTCCTCGACCGGCGTCCCCGTGTAGTGCCGCAGCCGGGCCAGGGAGAAGTCGGTGCGCAGGCCGTCGAACTGCGACAGCGGGAAGTCCTCGGCCAGGTCGAACAGGCCGTCGGAGATCTCGTCGCCGATATGGGCCAGGTCAGTGGTCGGGAAATGCCGGGCGATGGCCGCCGTCATTGACCGGTCCAGCGCCACGTCCGCCCCGTCCAGCACATAGGGGAAGGGGATTTCCTGGTCCGACGGCTCGACCTCGAAGGTCGCGCCATAGTCCTGCTCCAGCAGGCTCAGCTGCTCAGCGATATAGCTGCGGAACAGGTCGGGTCGGGTGATGGTGGTCGAATAGACCCCCGGACGTGACAGCCGGGCATAGGCACGCTGGGTCAGGTTTTCGGGCCGGTCGCCGAACCAGCGGATGCGCAGGCGGGGATAGGCGAACAGGCCTTCGGCGCGCGCCTTCGGGTCGGCGCGCTCGCCGGTGGCGACGAAGGTCCGCACGGCCGCGCGCAGGGCGGCGACGGATTGGGTGTAGAGGGTTTCGAGGCGATCCAGCGCCTCGGGCGCCGACAGCGCCCCGGTCATGTGTTCTATCATGACCTCCTCTAGCGAAACAACGTGACCTTGGCGAGACGGCGCCGTCTGGGGCTATCCCAGGACGCGGTGGAAGAAGCCGCTGACGTCGGCCAGCACCGGGGCCTTCTTGCGGAACAGGGGGGCGAAGGTGGCGATCAGGTCCTCGTGGCTCAGCCCGGGATACAGATTCAGCTCGGACCGCCCGCCCAGTTCGCGCATCTTCGCGTCCAGCAGGATGGAGTCCTCGTCGTGCACGGTGACGTCCGCCGTGCCGTGGCCCAGCCATAGCGGCGGGGCGTCGGCGCGGGCATAGGTCAGGGGCTGGGTCTCGCGCGGCTCGGGCCACTGGCCGAAGGCGTTGACCGAGGCGGGGACGTCGAACGGCAGGAACTCATACGGCCCGGCCAGTCCGGCGGCGGCCTTGATCCGGTCCGGCTGGCCCACGGCGGCCATGTAGCGGCGGTCAAGCGTGATCATCATGGCCAGATGCGCCCCGGCGGAGTGGTCGAGCACCCCCAGGCGAGCTGGATCGCCGCCATAGGCTCCCACGACCTCGGCGACACGGGCCGTCGCGGCGGCGGCGTCCTCGACGAAGGTCGGGAAATGCACTTCCGGCACCAGCCGATAGTCGGGCACGGCGACCACGAACCCCTGGGCGGCCAGGGCCTGGGCCGCCCAGCCATAGAGATCCTTGGAGCCGGAATCCCAGCCCCCGCCATAGAAGAAGACCAGCACCGGCAGCGGCGTAGCGGGCGTCGCCCCGGCCGGGGCGAAGACGTCGAACGTCTGGCGCGCCTCGGAGCCATAGGGCAGGTCGCGGGCCACGCGCCGGACGCCGGGGTCGCGCGGAGCCACGGCATTGAGCACGCCCAGCGGGCTGCAGGCGGCCGCCGTCGCGGCGACGATCGCGCCGAGCGCGGGGAGGAGGAGGCCTCTGCGGGTCATGACGTCTCGGTCTGCGGTCCTGGATGCGGACGACAGATACGCACGACCGGCCGGATCGGCTCAACCGCCGACCTGCGACCAATTCAGCGAGCGTTGGCGATCAGCGACCCGCAGTTGGCGTCCTCGGCCAGGCCGGGATCGACGAAGGCGAACAGGGCGGCGGCCGGGGCCACGATGGCGGCCAGCACGGCCGTCAGTCCGCCCTGACCGAGGATCTGGCTGGTGTCGACCCCCACGCGCGGCGCGGTCAGCGGGCCGCTGACCAGGATCGGCGTCCACAGGCGCAGCAGGCGCGGGCGCTTGCTCTCCCCGTCGATCCGCAGGTCCATGGTCTCGGTGCCCAGGTTGATCGAGCCGGTGCCGCTGGCCAGCACGACGTCGGTGTCGACCACCAGGGTCTTGGCCCGCGCGACCCCATTCGTGACGTCGAAATCGGCCACGCCGCAGCGGATGGTGCTCTGGGAATCGTCGCCCCGTAGCAGTTTCAGCAGGCCGGCGCTGGCGTTGATGCCCAGCAGTTCGGCGAAGGCGGCGCGCATCCGCCCCTGGGGCACGACCAGGCTGAGCGAGCCCTTGGAGGCGGCGGCGAAGCGGTGGATCGAATTTCCGGACCCCTCCAGCCGCGCGCGCCCCAGGGCGGCTCCGCTGACCGGGGCGACCCCGTTCCGGGCCGGGATGATGGATTCGAGTGGGTATCCGGCCAGGCGGAAGTCGATCTTGTTGTACGGCACGTCTCGGGTCGCATCGATCGTGGCCGTGCCGGTCAGGCTGCCGCGGTTGAAGGTGAAGGCGACGGGATCGAGGTTCAGCACCCCGTCCTTCAGATCGCCGCCCAGCCGCACCGCGCGGATGTCCATCTCATTGGCCTTCACGCTGGCGGCGCGATAGGTGATCGTTCCGTCCATCGACCGCAGGCGCTCGACCTGCAGGGTGGCGTCCGGCAACAGCTTGCCCACCGTGTCGCCGGTGCTGACCGTCGTCGTGTTGGTGCCGGCCGCATTGGTCTGGGTGCGGCCGCCGAAGATGGCCGTCAGGTCGTCGATGTCGAGCCGTTTCGAGCTCAGGGTCGCATCGACCTTCAGCCGCCCGCCGCCCTGGACGCGGATGTCGCCTTCGAGGTCGGAGGCCCCGACCCGACCGCTGAAGTCGTTGAAGGTCCAGATGTTGTCGTCCCGTGTCAGCGCCCCCGCCAGCCGATAGGCGGGGGTATTGGGCAGGGTGACGCCCGTCAGCAGATAGAGGTCGTTCAGGTTCTGCCCCTGCAGGCTAAGGGTCGAGGTGAACTGGCCCAGATCGAACGGCCGGGTGATCGCGCCATCGGCGACCAGGCGAGAGCCGGCTCCGGCCAGGGTGGCCTGGAACTGATACGGCCGGTTGCGGCGGATGTTGATGAAGGGCCCGCCCTCGATCTTCAGCGTCAGGGGCGAGCCGTTGATCGAGCCCTCGCCTTCCAGCACGAAGCCGCTCTGGCCGTCGGCGTCCGACGCGGCCTCCTGGGCGGTGACGGCGGCTTCCAGGGTCAGATCGCGGTTCTGCTCGTCCACCGACAACCGGCCGTCGGTGATGACCAGCCGGTTGATCAGCGGCAGTTTCGCGCCTTCGCCGTCATCCGGCTTGTCCGGTTCCAGATCCCAGCTCTGACGGCCGTCCTCGGTGGCGATCAGCACGACGTTCGGACGCGTGATCGACAGCAGGGGCATCTCGATCTGGCCGGCGAACAGCTTGCGCAGACGGAACTGCGCCTCGATCCGCTCGACGTTGGCCGTGTCTTCCTCGCGTGCCCAGTCCGGCCCGCCGAACTTCAAACCGTTGACGATGACCGCCGGGGTCCAGCTGAACAGCTTGACGTCGAGATCGCCCTGCAGCGCGATCTCCCGGTCGTACTTCTCCGAAGCCCAGCGCCCGATCGGGCCGCGCAGCCAGTTCCAGTCGAACAGCAGCAGGAAGATCGTGATCGCCAGGATCAGCAGCAGCACCACCGAGGCGGCGATCTTCTCCGAACGCCCGGGGCGTCGGAACGACTGATAGACCGGATCGTGCTCGGCCACCCAGTCGTGCCAGCCGCGCAGGCGGGCCCCGGCGGGGGCGAGGCCCCGGGTGCGAACGCCCTCCCAGAGGGTCGGCAAATTCAGTGGCTTGGTCAAATGAGGCGCTCCTCGAGCGACCACAACGCGCGAGCGCCTGTTTGGGGCCACGCGCCGGTTGCCGGCCCACGCCCGTCTGCGCTGTTTCGTCCGCACTGCGCGCAGTTGTCGTATTTTCTTTACATAGCCGAAAACGAGCGCATTAATGCTCCGAACCCTGACACTTTTCAGGTCATCGGGAGGAGCCCGCCATGAATCGTTTCGCTATCCTGTCCGCCGTCGCCGCCATTGCCGCCTCGGCTTCCGTCCCCGCCTTCGCGCAATCGCCTGCGCCTACCCCAGCCCCGGAGCGCGCTCAGCGCGTGGTCATGCTGTGCGCCACCGACGCCGCGACCCGCGCCTCCTTCCAGCGTGATTTCGGCACCCGTCCGGTCTTCGTCAGCGCCGACGACGCCCTGCGCGCCCGGACCGCGCGCGAGACCTGGACCGCGCCGCGTTGCATGACGGAACGCGAGCACGCCCGTCTGACGCAGACGCTGAGCGCCTACGCCGCGCGCTAGGTCGACTATCCCTGGGCGCTGCGGATCGCCGCGGCGCCCGCCGGGGGGGCGATGACCATGGCGAACAGGACATAGGCGGTCAGCAGGGCGAGGGCCGCCATCGGGCTGAGCCCCGCCGCCGCCCGGTCCAGCGCGCCGGATCCGAACACCACCGGCGGGATGAACAGCGGCAGGACGACCACCGCGATCAGCAGGCCGCCCCGCCTGGCCCCCAGGGCCAGGGCCGCGCCCAACGCCCCGGTGAAGGCGAACCCCAGCCCGCCGATCAGGGCCGCAACAGCCGTCAATGGGGCCAGTTCGATCGACTGGCCCAGGGCCAGGGCCGCCACCGGGGCCGTCAGGGCCAGGGGCAGGCCGGTCGCCAGCCACTGGCTGACCGCCTTGACCGCGAACACCACCTCCAGCGGCAGGGGGCCGGTCGCCAGCAGATCCAGCGCCCCGTCGTCCAGGTCGCGCTCGAACAACCGCTCCAGCGACAGCAGGGAGGCCAGGGCCAGGGCCAGCCAGGCGATCCCCGCCGCCACCGGTTTCAGCACCGCCGGATCGCCGCCGGCCGCCAGGGGCACCACGGTGGTCAGACAGGCGAAGAAGCCGCAGGCCAGCAGCGGCCCGCCGCCCCCGCCCCAGGCCAGGGCCAGTTCGCGCCGGAACAGGACCGAGACCGCGCTCATGGTCTCGCCCCCAGGTCGAAGCCGCGCGCGGGGATCGGCAGGGGATCGTGCACCGCCGCCAGGATCAGCCCGCCCCCCGCCAGATGCCGGGCCATCATCGCCCCCACGGCCGCGCGCCAGCCGGCGTCCAGCGGGCTCAGCGGCTCGTCCAGCAGCCACAGGGCGCGGGGCGATCCAATCAGCCGGGCCAGGGCCAAACGGCGTCTCTGACCGGCCGACAGCTTGCGCACCTCCAGGTCCAGCAGGGGTTTCAGCCTCAACGTCTCGATCGCTTCGGCGATGCCGTCGTGGCTGCGCCCCAGCCATTGCGACTGGAACATCAGCTCGTTGCGCGCGATCCGCCCGCTTTTCAGCCCGTCCAGATGGCCGAGCATATGCACCTGATGCGCCCGGGCCTCGCCCGCCTCGATCGTCTCGCCGTCCATCCCGCCGAAGCGGATGTCGCCCGCCTCGGGGCGCAGGAAGCCGGCGATGGCGCGCAGCAGACTGGTCTTGCCCGCGCCGTTGGGGCCCGTCAGGGCGACGGCCTCTCCGCCGGCCAGGGACAGATCCAGGGCGCGGAACAGGGTCCGCTCGCCCCGCGTCAGGGCCAGGTCGGAGATCGTCAGCGCCGTGATCATGTCGCCGGCTCGTTGCGACCCGTTCTCAATGTCCCTACGGCCACCGTGGATACATGGACGCGCCCGCAGACGGCGTTTATAGCCAGCGTCGCCGCAGCAGGCTGTCGCCGCGCGCGTTGGGGACCTGTGCGCCCCAGCGTTTGCCGCGAGACGGCGCGACCGGATGTTCGGGCGGCTTTGACCAGAGGAAAACTCCCATGCCGTCAGTCGACAGCCTTTCCACCCGCCGGGACCTGGCGGTCGGACGCAAGAAATACGCCTATTACAGCCTTCCGGCCGCGCAGGAAGCCGGTCTCGACGGGATCGACCGTCTGCCGCGCTCGATGAAGGTGCTGCTGGAGAACCTGCTGCGCAACGAGGACGGCGTCTCGGTCACCGAGGCCGACCTGAAGGCCATTGCCGCCTGGATCGAGAACAAGGGCGCGGTCGAGCACGAGATCGCCTTCCGCCCCGCCCGCGTCCTGATGCAGGACTTCACCGGCGTGCCCGCCGTGGTCGATCTGGCCGCCATGCGCGACGCCATGGCCAAGCTCGGCGCCGACGCCGCCAAGATCAACCCGCTGGTGCCGGTCGATCTGGTCATCGACCACTCGGTCATGGTCGACAATTTCGGCACGCCGCAGGCCTTCGGCCAGAACGTCGAGCGCGAATACGAGCGCAACATCGAGCGCTACAAGTTTCTGCGCTGGGGCTCGTCGGCCTTCAACAATTTCCGCGTCGTGCCCCCCGGGACCGGCATCTGCCACCAGGTGAACCTTGAGAACCTGGCCCAGACCGTCTGGACCCTGGCCGAGGGCAAGGCGACCGTCGCCTATCCCGACACCGTGGTCGGCACCGACAGCCACACCACCATGATCAACGGCCTGGCCGTTCTGGGCTGGGGCGTGGGCGGCATCGAGGCCGAGGCGGCCATGCTGGGCCAGCCGATCCCGATGCTGATCCCCGAGGTCGTCGGCTTCAAACTGACCGGCCGTCTGCCGGAGGGCACCACCGCCACCGACCTGGTGCTGACCGTTACCCAGATGCTTCGCAAGAAGGGCGTGGTCGGCAAGTTCGTCGAATTCTTCGGCGACGCCCTGCCGAACATGACGATCGAGGACCAGGCCACCATCGCCAACATGGCCCCTGAATACGGCGCCACCTGCGGCTTCTTCCCCGTCTCGGCCGCGACCATCGGCTATCTGACCGCCACGGGCCGCGACAAGGCGCGCGTCGCCCTGGTCGAGGCCTATGCCAAGGCCCAGGGCCTGTGGATCGACGAGACCTCGGAAGACCCGGTCTTCTCCGACGTATTGGAACTGGACCTGTCCACGGTCGTCCCATCGCTGGCCGGCCCCAAACGGCCCCAGGACAAGGTCGCCCTGGACGTCGCCGCGCCCTCGTTCGAAACGGCGCTGGGCGAAGTGTTCAGCCGCCCGATCGACGCCCCGCGCATGCCGGTCGCCGGTGAGACGTTCGACCTCGGCGACGGCGACGTGGTGATCGCCGCCATCACTTCCTGCACCAACACCTCCAACCCGTCGGTCCTGATCGCCGCCGGTCTGGTGGCCCAGAAGGCCAACAAACTGGGTCTGAAGACCAAGCCCTGGGTCAAGACCTCGCTGGCTCCCGGCTCGCAGGTCGTCACCGACTATCTGACCGCCGCCGGCCTGCAGAAGGAGCTGGACGCGCTCGGCTTCAACCTGGTCGGCTACGGCTGCACCACCTGCATCGGCAACTCGGGCCCGCTGGATCCGGCCATCTCGGCCACGATCAATGAGAACGGCCTGGTCGCCACCAGCGTCCTGTCCGGCAACCGCAATTTCGAAGGCCGGGTGAACCCCGACGTCCAGGCCAACTACCTGGCCTCGCCGCCCCTGGTCGTGGCCTATGCCCTGGCCGGATCGATGCGGATCGACATCACCACCCAGCCCCTCGGTCAGGACAAGAAGGGCAACGACGTCTTCCTGAAGGACATCTGGCCGACCTCGGCCGAGATCGCCTCCATCCAGAAGAAGTCGGTTACCCCGGCCATGTTCGCCAAACGCTATGCCGACGTCTTCAAGGGCGACGAGCACTGGCAGGCCATCGCGCTTGAAGGCGGCCAGACCTACGCCTGGGACGAGACCTCGACCTACGTCGCCAACCCGCCGTATTTCGAGGGCCTGTCGATGGAGCCGACCCCGGTCACCGACATCGTCGAGGGCCGCGTCCTGGCCATCTTCGGCGACTCCATCACGACCGACCACATCTCTCCGGCCGGTTCGATCAAGACGACCTCGCCCGCCGGCCAGTACCTGACCGGCCGCGGCGTGGAGTCGGCGGAGTTCAACTCGTACGGGGCTCGCCGGGGCCACCACGAGGTGATGATGCGCGGCACCTTCGCCAACATCCGCATCCGCAACAAGATCACGCCCGACATCGAGGGCGGCGTGACCAAGCATTTTCCGTCGCAGGACACGATGTCGATCTACGACGCGGCCATGCGCTACCAGTCGGAGGGGCGGCCGCTGGTCGTCTTCGCCGGCAAGGAATACGGGACAGGCTCGTCGCGCGACTGGGCGGCCAAGGGCACGCGCCTGCTGGGCGTCCGCGCCGTCATCGCCGAGAGCTACGAGCGGATCCACCGTTCCAACCTGGTCGGGATGGGCGTGGTGCCGTTGCAGTTCAAGGCGGACGGCTGGTCCAAGCTGGGCCTGACCGGCGAGGAGATCGTCACCATTCGTGGCCTGTCCGACGTCAACGTCGGCAAGCTGCGCCCGCGTCAGGACCTGTGGGTCGAGCTTTTCCGTCCGTCGGACGGCAAGATGGCCCGTTTCCCGGTCCGCTGCCGCATCGATAACCAGACCGAACTCGACTACTTCAAGGCCGGCGGCGTCATGCCCTACGTGCTGCGTAACCTGGCCGGCTAAGGCCCGTCACCGAGACCGTTGAAGGCCCGGCCGCGAGCGCGCGCCGGGCCTTTTTCGTTCATGGCCTCAGCCGGCGGTGGCGTTGTGCGGGCCGGGTCGCCGGGGATTGCGGCTGAAGGCGGCGTCGCACAGGGCCCGCCCGAAGGCCTCCGAGGCGATCATCTGCCGGTCGCCCAGCACCCCGGCCAGCCGACCGCCCGCGTCGACCCGGACGACCAGCGGATAGCGTCCCAGGATCTCGTTCCGGCGGGGATCCAGCAGTTCGGCCACGGCCCGGATCTCGTGCTCGCCTTCGCCGGTCAGGGCCATCTGGACGCGTCCCGCCCGGCGGACCTCCTCGACATGGATGCGCAGGTCGAGGGGATAGGTGCCATAGGCGCAGGCCTGCATCTCCTCATCGACCTCGTCGGCGAAGGTGGCGGCGAAATCGTCGGTGACGTCCACCCATCCGGTCGAGACATGCACGGTCCCGACGGAGGCGGTCTCGGCCAGACCCGGCGGCAGCGCCAGCGGGGCTCCGCCCTGGGTCACGGGCGCGCACGCGGCGCACAGCAGCAGGGCGGCGGTCAGGAGGGCAGGGGTCTTCATCGCGGCTTCCGAAAATACGGTGTTCTCCGGGTTGATGCCGCGTCTTCCGCTCCAGGCCTAATGTCTTTTCGGCAATGTCAGTCCAGCCGCATCGCCTCGGCCAGCAGCCGCGCCTCGGCCGCCCGGCTGGATCCGGCGCGCCAAGCGACGACGATCTCGCGCTTCGGGGCCTCGGCGGCGAAATGGCGGATGACCACGCCCTTGTCGTCGGCCAGACCCGCCCGCACCGCCATCGCGGGCAGGAACGACACCCCCAGGCCCGACGAGATCATCTGCACCAGGGTGTGCAGGGAGGTGGCGGCGAAGACGTCCTCCCCGCGCGGGGCTTCCATGTCCAGACCGGCGAGCGCCTGATCGCGAAGGCAATGGCCGTCCTCGAGCAGGATCAGGTCCTCGGTCTTCAGGGCTCCGGGCTGGATGTCGCCGACCGCGGCCAGGGGGTGGCCGGCCGGCGCGGCCGCCAGGATCTCGTCGTCGCCGATGTGGGCGTGTTCGATGCCCGACGCGTCGAAGGGCAGGGCGATCACGGCGCAGTCCAGCTGGCCCGCCTTCAGCGCGGCGATCAGGCGCGGCGTCAGGTCCTCGCGGATGAACAGGCGCAGGGCCGGATAGGCCGCCTTCAGCCCCGGCAGGGTCGCGGGCAGCAGGAAGGGCGCGACGGTCGGAATGATGCCCAGTCTCAGTCGGCCCGACAGGGGCCGTCCGGCATTGCGCGCCGCCTCGACCAGATCCTCGGTGCGGGCCAGGACGTCCTCGGCGCGACGACAGGCCTCGGCCCCGACCGCCGTCAGCTGAACGGCGCCCCGGGTGCGCTCCACCACGGGGGCCCCCAGCACCTTCTCCAGTTCCTGGACCCCGGCGGACAGGGCCGGCTGGCTGACCAGCGCCGCCTCGGCCGCGCGGCTGAAGGATCCATGCTCGGCCAGCAGGGTCAGATAATGCAGTTGGCGAAGCGTGGGGAGCATGGGGTAAGCATAGGCTCTGGCTTGGTACGAAGCAAAGCCGATCAATCACGCTTATGAAAACCCCGCCCCGGCGATGCCGGGGCGGGGCTTCAAGGCGTCAGGCCGCCAGTTTCTCGGCCCGGATCCGCGCCGACTTCAGGTCGTAGCGGTCGTTCTCCATCACCTGGACCCAGGCCTTGACGAAGTCCTTGACGAACTTCTCGCCCGCGTCGGCCGAGGCGTAGATCTCGGCCAGGGCGCGCAGTTGGGAGTTGGCCCCGAACACCAGGTCGGTGCGCGTCGCCGTCCACAGGGTCTCGTGCGTCTCGCGGTCCGTCCCGACGAAGGTCTCGTCGGAATGGTCGTCGACCTGTTTCCACGCGGTCTTCATGTCCATCAGGTTGACAAAGAAGTCGTTGGTCAGCTGACCCGGACGATCGGTCAGCACGCCTTCCTTGGAGTCGTTGTGGTTGATCCCCAGGACGCGCAGGCCGCCGACCAGGACCGTCATCTGCGGGGCGGTCAGGCCCAGCAGGTGCGAGCGGTCGATCAGCAGCTCCTCGGTCGGCACGTTGAACCGCACCTGCAGATAGTTGCGGAAGCCGTCGGCGCGCGGTTCCAGCACCTTGAAGCTGTCGGCGTCGGTCTGCTCTTCCAGGGCGTCGGTCCGGCCGGAGGTGAAGGGCACGACGATGTCGTGGCCGGCCGCCCGGGCCGCCTGTTCGATCCCGACGGAACCGCCCAGGACGATCAGGTCGGCGATCGAGACGTCCAGGCCCGAGGACGCCTTGATGTCCTCATAGACGGCCAGGACGCGCGACAGTTTGGCGGGCTCGTTGACCGCCCAGCTGCGCTGCGGCTCGAACCGGATCCGGGCGCCGTTGGCCCCGCCGCGGTGATCTGACGCGCGGTAGGTGGCGGCGGAGGCCCAGGCGGTGCGCACCAGATCGGCGATCGACAGGTCGGAGGCGGCGATCCGGTCCTTCAGCGCGCTGACGTCGGCGTCGCTGAGCTGGCCGGTGGAGGCCGGGATCGGGTCCTGCCAGATCAGGTCCTCGGCCGGGACCTCGGGGCCGAGGTAGCGGATCTTCGGCCCCATGTCGCGGTGGCACAGCTTGAACCAGGCGCGGGCGAACTGGTCGCCGAAATAGGCCGGATCGGCGCGGAAGGCCTCCATGATCTTGCGGTAGTCCGGGTCGACCTTGAAGGCCATGTCGGCCGTGGTCATCATGGTCGGCACGCGCTTGCCCGGCGTATGGGCGGCCGGGGCCAGGGTCTCTGGCGGATTGCCGACGGGCTGCCACTGCTTGGCCCCGGCGGGGCTGCGGACCAGTTCGTACTCGTGGTCCAGCAGCATGTCGAAATAGGTCATGTCCCAGGTGATCGGCGTCGGCGTCCATGCGCCCTCGATGCCCGAGGTGATCGTATGGTCGCCCATGCCGCTCTCGTGACCCGAGACCCAACCGAGGCCTTGCTGGGCGATGTCGGCACCTTCCGGCGAGATGCCGACCTTGGACGCGTCACCGTTGCCGTGGGCCTTGCCGAAGGTATGGCCGCCGGCGGTCAGGGCCGCGGTCTCGACGTCGTTCATGCCCATGCGTTCGAAGGTCAGGCGGATGTCCTGCGCCGACTGCAGCGCCTCGGGCACGCCGTTGCGGCCCTCCGGATTGACGTAGATCAGCCCCATCTGGATGGCGGCCAGGGATTCCTCCAGCACCATGTCCTTGTCGGGCTGGTGGCGGGTCTCATTGCCCTCCTCGCCGACCCACTTCTCCTCGGTGCCCCAATAGACGTCCTTCTCGGGCTCCCAGACGTCGGCGCGACCGCCGCCGAAGCCGAAGACGGGTCCGCCCATCGATTCGATGCCGACGTTGCCGGCCAGGATCATCAGGTCGGCCCAGGACAGCTTGGAACCGTATTTCTGCTTGATCGGCCACAGCAGGCGGCGGGCCTTATCGAGGTTGCCGTTGTCCGGCCAGGAATTGAGCGGGGCGAACCGCTGCTGGCCCGCGCCGCCGCCGCCACGCCCGTCGGCCGTGCGATAGGTGCCGGCCGAGTGCCAGGCCATGCGTATGAAGAAGGGGCCGTAATGACCATAGTCCGCTGGCCACCAGGGCTGGCTGTCGGTCATCAGGGCGGTGAGGTCGCGCTTCAGCCCCTCGTAGTCGATCGACTGGAAGGCTTCCGCATAGTCGAACTCGTCGCCCCACGGATCGCCGGTCTTGCCCTGCTGGTGCAGGATGTCGACCGCGAGGTGGTTGGGCCACCAGTCGCGGTTGGTGCGTCCGAGCAGGGCGCGCCTCGCGGCGGGCTCCTTCTTCGGATTGTGCAGAGGGGTGGGTGCGCTTTCGCCGTCCATGATGGCCTCCTGGGTTGCGTTGGCTCCACCGTAAGCCGCTTGCCCACCCCAAAGCCAATCGATAAAAGTTCTCTGCTCGATAGGTTGAGGCTATGGCAGTATCATAAACGGAATCTATCGTCAGTGCGGCGCCGTAGCGCTTTGACTTCTGCTGTGTGATGGCGCAAGGACCGCCCGATCGCGTCTCCCCATGCGATCATCATCAGACAAAACGGCCCTCGCGGCCTACCGAAGGGATACATCCATGCTCGGCGTCGGCGAACACCTGCCCCAATTCAAAGTCATCGGCGTCAAGCCGGGCTTCAACAGCCACGAAGAAAACGGCGTCTCGGCCTTCGAGACCGTCACGAACGACTCGTTCGAAGGCAAGTGGAAGGTCATCTTCTTCTATCCGAAGGACTTCACCTTCGTCTGCCCGACCGAGATTGCCGAGTTCGCCTCGCTGGCGCGCGATTTCGAAGACCGCGACACGGTCGTTCTCGGCGGCTCGACGGACAACGAGTTCGTCAAACTGGCCTGGCGCCGCGATCACGCCGACCTCAGCAAGCTGCCGATCTGGCAGTTCGCCGACAACGGCGGCAAGCTGGCCCGCGCCCTGGGCGTGCTCGACGAGGCTGAAGGCGTCGCCCTGCGCGCCACCTTCGTCGTGGATCCGCACAACGTGATCCAGCACGTCTACGTCACCAACCTGAACGTCGGCCGCGCCCCGGCCGACACCCTGCGGGTCGTCGACGCGCTGCAGACCGACGAACTGTGCGCCTGCAACCGCCCGGTGGGCGGCGAGACGCTGGCCGCCTAGGCCAGCCGAACTCGGCACACTCAAGCAAGGGCGGCGGCGATCTCGCCGCCGCCCTTTTCTTCACCCGCATCCAAGGATTTTCCATGTCGATCGATTCTCTGCGCGACCTGATGCCCGCCTATGCCAAGGACATCTCGCTCAACCTGTCGTCGCTGGCCTCCGAAGCCGTGCTGAACGACCAGCAGAAATGGGGATGTTTCCTCGCCTCCGCCCATGCCGTGGGCGTGGCCCCCGTCGTCCGCGCCATCGAGGCGGCCGCCGCCGAGAAGCTGTCGCCCGAGGCCCTGACGGCCGCCAAGGCCGCCGCCGCCATCATGGGCATGAACAACATCTACTATCGTTCGCTGCACCTGATGAAGAACCACGAATACACCACCCTGCCGGCGCGGCTGCGGATGAACATCCTGGCCAATCCGGGCGTGGAGAAGATGGATTTCGAGCTGTGGTCCACGGCCGTCAGCGCCATCAACGGCTGCGGGGCCTGCCTCGACGCCCACGAGGGTGAGCTGCGCAAGCACGGCGTTCCGGCCGCCCAGATCCAGACCGCCCTGCGCATCGGCGCCGTCGTCCACGCGGCCAGCCGCATCGTGGCCTCGGAGACCGCGCTCGCGGGTTAAGCCGCCTCGAAGGCGAGCGGCGCGCCCCAGAACTGGCTGACCATGTCCGACTGCGGGCCGGTCTTGCCGGTCGTCAGGAAGGCGCGCCGCCCGCTGTCGCCCAGCGCATATTCCGGATGGCGGGCGAAATAGCGGTCCAGGGCGTCGGCCACGGCGCTGGGCTGATGGATCAGGGTCGTCCCCTCCGGCAGGGCGGCCGCGAACAGGTCGGCGACGATCTCATAGTGGGTACAGCCCAGGATGGCCGTGTCCGGGTGGCGGCCGATCCGGCGACGCAGGGCGTCGACGTGGTCGGCGATCACGACCCGCAGTTCTTCGGTCGGCGCGCCCAGTTCGATCAGGCCCGCCAGGCCGGGGCAGGGCTCGGAGAAGACCGCCAGGTCCTGACGGCGCTTGTCGATCTCGATCTCATAGACCCGGCTGATGGCCGTGGCGGCGGTGCAGAAGACACCGGTGATATCGATGGCCTCGACCTTGTCGCCGCCGAACCGTTCGTCGCGTTCGGCCTCATAGGTCCAGGGCAGGCCGGTCGCCGCCTCGATCGTCGGCACGATGATGCCCAGCACATTGACCGGACGTCCGTGGCGCGCGCTCGCCTCCGGCACCCAGGTCTGCTGCAGCCGCCGCAGGGCGACCGCGGACGCCGTGTTGCAGGCCAGGACGATGACGCTGGCCCCGGCCTCGAACAGCCGCTCGCAGCCGTTGCGGGTGATGTCGACGATCTCCTCGCCGCTCTTGGAGCCGATCGGGGCATGGGCCTGATCCGCCAGATAGACGAAATCCCGCTGCGGGAAGCGCCGGGTCAGTTCCCGGTGCACCGTCAGGCCACCCACGCCGCTGTCGAACACGCCTATCGCCATGCAGCGGCCTGTAGCCGCAGCGTGTGCTTTCGTCCAACGTGATTCCGGTCTGTCCCGTGACGTTCGCGCGAAATCCCTCTAACATATTGAAAGAACGTTGATTTATGTATGGATTACGCAGATGCACAGACGCCAGCTCCTCGTGGGAGGCGCAAGCCTGATGGCTCTTACGGGATGCGCGACGGCCGCCATGGACACCGCCGGTGCCAGCGCCGTCAGTGAAGCGGAGACGGCGCGCGCCGTGCTGGCGGCCCAGGCCCCGCGCGCCGCACTGCTCCAGCCCTGGACGGGCCCCTTCGACGGCACGCCGCCGTGGGAGAAGGTGACCCCGGCCGCCCTGCGCGAAGCGATCGTCGAGGGTATCGATCTCCAGCGCGCCGATATCGCCGCCATCGCCGACAACCCCGAACCGGCGACCTTCGCCAATACGATCGTGGCCTTGGAGCTGGCCGGCGAGCCGCTGGACCGGGCGACCAACCTGTATGGCGTGATGACCTCGAACATCGGCGGCGCGGCGTGGGACGCGCTGGACACCGAGGTGTCGCCCCTGCTGTCGGCAGCGTCGGACGAGATCACCTTCAACGACGCCCTGTTCCAGCGGATCAAGGCGGTGGCCGACAACCCCGCCGGCCTGAACGCTGAACAGCAGCGCCTGGCCGAACGCCGCCGCGACGCCTTCGTCCGATCGGGCGCCAATCTGGACGCGGCCGGCAAGGCCGAGCTGGGGCGCATCAACACCGCGCTGTCGGCCGCCTTCACCCGCTTCGGCCAGAAGGTCGTGGCCGACGAGAACGCCTGGACCGTGGTCCCGACCGAGGCCGGGGTCGCCGGTCTGCCGGCGTCCGACAAGGCGGCCGCCGCCTCCGCCGCGCGGGCCAAGTCCGTCTCCGGCTGGGTGATCATGAACACGCGCTCCAGCGTGGACCCCTTCCTGACCTTCGCCGACGACCGGGCCATGCGCGAGCAGGTCTGGAAAAAGTTCGTCAACCGGGGCGACAATGGCGACGCCAACGACACCAATGCGACGATCGCCGAGATCGTGCGTCTGCGTCAGCAGCGGGCCCGGCTGCTCGGCTACGGCAACCATGCCGAATGGCGGATGCAGGACACTATGGCCAAGACCCCGGCGGCCGCCCAGTCGCTGATGGACCGGGTCTGGGCCCCGGCCAAGGCGCGGGTCGCCGAGGAGGTCGCCGACATGCGCGCGATCGCCGGCTTCGACATCGAGCCGTGGGACTATCTGTATTTCGCCGAGAAGGTGCGGAAGGCGAAATACGATCTCGATCAGAACCAGCTGAAGCCCTATTTCGAGCTGGACGCGGTGCGCGCCGGCTCCTTCCACATGGCCGAGCGGCTGTACGGCTTCACCTTCACCAAACAGCCGACCGGGACGGTCTCGGTCTTCGAGCCGGACGTCGCCACCTATGAGGTCCGCGACAAGGCCTCGGGCCGTCTGATCGGCCTGTACTACACCGACGACTATGCCCGTCCGGGCAAGCGTTCGGGGGCCTGGATGACGACCTACCGGTCGTTCTCGAAGCTGGACGGGTCAAAGGTCATCCTGGCGTCGAACAACAACAACTTCACCAAGCCCGAGCCCGGCCAGCCGGTGCTGCTCTCGCTCGACGACGCCGAGACCCTGTTCCACGAATTCGGCCACGCCCTGCACTATCTGAGCTCGACCGTGACCTATCCGTCGTACGGCAACACGCCGCGCGACTTCGTCGAATATCCGTCCCAGGTGCACGAGCACTGGGTGCTCAGCCGCCCGATCCTGGACGGCTATCTGAAGCATTACGAGACGGGCGAAGCCATGCCCCAGGCCCTGGTCGACAAGATCCAGGCGGCGGCGACCTTCAACCAGGGCTATGTCACGGTCAGCTATCTGTCCTCGGCCATCGTCGACATGGACCTGCACACCCAGGCCACGCCGCCGACCGACATCGACGCCTTCGAGAAGGCCTCGCTGGACCGCATCGGCATGCCTCGGGAGATCGTGATGCGGCACCGTCTGCCGCAGTTCAACCACCTGTTCACGTCCGATGCCTATTCGGCCGGCTACTACAGCTACCTGTGGTCCGAGACGATGGACGCCGACACCTGGGCCTATTTCGAGGAGTCGGGCGACGTGTTCGATCCGGACATCGCCGCGCGCTTCAAGTCGATCATCCTGGCCCCCGGCAATACGACGGACAGGGGCGAGTCCTATCGCCGTTTCCGGGGCCGCGACGTCGATGTGACGGCCCTGCTGAAGGTCCGGGGCTTCCCCGTCGGCTGATCCCAACGCGCGCCGTCGCGGCCGTCAGGCCGCGGCGGTCGCCGCTTCCGGTCGGACATGGGCCGAGATCGCGGCCACCAGTTCCCGGGGATCGATGGGCTTGCCGACGTGGGCCTGCATGCCCGCGGCGCGGCACTGATGGACCTGGTCCGGCAGGACATTGGCGCTGAGGGCGACGATCGGCGTGTGGCAGCGCGGGGCGTCGAGGGCCCGGATGGCGCGCGCCGCCGCGGGCCCGTCCATGACCGGCATCTGCATGTCCATCAACACCAGGTCGTAGTCGCCCGTCGACACGGCCTCCACCGCTTCCGACCCGTCCGTCACCATATGCAGCGCGATGTCGAAGGGGGACAGCAGGGCCTGGATCAGGGCGCGATTGGCCGGATTGTCCTCGGCCAGCAGCAGGCGGAAATGGCCTTGCGGCATCTCAAGGTCCGGCGCCCTGGCCGTCTCGGCCAGCGGACCGGCCGGGTCCAGGGGAACGCGGAAGCTGAACGTCGATCCGCACCCCAGCTCGCTCCGGGCGGAGATCTCGCCGCCCATCATCTCCAGCAGGCGGCGTGAGATCGCCAGACCCAGCCCGGTGCCGCCATGGCGGCGCGACACCGAGCCGTCGGCCTGGGTGAAGCGCTCGAACACCCGCTCGATCTGATCGGCGGCCAGGCCGACGCCCGTGTCCGATACCTGGCCCACCAGCACCGTACGGCCGGCCGGACAGACCTCGGTGCGCAGCGCGACCACCACGGAGCCGCTGTCGGTGAACTTGATGCCATTCGAAACGAGGTTCAGCAGCACCTGGCGCAGCCGCGACGCATCGCCCATCAGCCGGACGTCTTCGGTGGCCTCCAGCGTCAGGCGCAGACCCTTTTCCGTCGCCTGATCCCGCAACAACGCGATCACGCCGCTCGCCAGACCCTCGGTCGAGAAGGGGGCGAGGTCCAGGGCCATGGCCCCGGCTTCCAGCTTGGAGAAGTCCAGGATGTCGTTGACCACGGTCAGCAGGGTCTCGCCAGCGCTGCGGATCAGATCCAGATAGGCGCGATCCTTGTCCGGCAGCGTCCCGTTCTGGCCGACCAGCGCGGCGAAGCCGACGATGCTCGTCAGAGGCGTCCGCAGCTCATGGCTCATGTTGGCGAGGAATTCGCTTTTGGCCCGGGCGGCCGCCTCCGCCGCGAAACGGGCGGCGTGCAGCTCGGCCTCCACCGTCTTGCGCGCCGTGATGTCGCGCACGACGTCGACCACTTCCGCCAGTTCTCCGGCACCGTTGAAGACCAGTCTGGGATTGGCTTCGAGCCAGACCTCGTGGCCGTCCTTGTGAATGCCGCGATATTCGTAGCCGGTCGCGGAGACGGCCTCGCCGCGCGCGATCCGCTCGTGCAGCAGGCCGCGGATCCGCTCCAGGTCCTCTGGCACGACGAACTCGCCGGGCATGCGGCCGATCATCTCCCGGGGCGCATAGCCGAGGACGGTCCGGGACGCCGGCGACACATAGGTCAGGCCCACGCCGGTCTGGTGTCGGACCACCATGTCGGAGGTGTGGCCCGCGACGAAGCTGAAGGCCCGCTCCGTCTCGAACAGCACGCTGTCCTCCAGATGATCGGTCACATCCAGGACCATGCCGACCAGCCAGATCTCGCCCTTGGCGTCGGGGCGCTGGCGCCGACCCCAGGTCAGGTGGTGGCGAACCTCACCCGAGGGATGCACCGCGCGGTAGCGCAGCGTCACCGGGGCGTCCGACGCGAACAGGGTCATGAAGCCCCGCGCCGCCAGATTGGCGTCGTCCGGGTGATAGAGGCGATACAGCTCGGCGATCGTCGGCACCCCGGCCTCGCGCGGCCGGCCGAACAGATCGTACATCCGCGGCGACCACCAGGCCGTCTCGGTGTCCCGCACGCGCCACCAGCCCGCCCCGGAGCTGTGCAGAGCGGCCATGGCGATGGCCGTGCTATCCGGATCTTGAGGCGAGGCGACAGGCAGTGTGGCGGTGTTCATGGCGGCGAAGCTTAGCCGTCAACCGTTCAGGACCGGTGAATTTCTCGCCCCCTTTCGACCGGCCTCCGCACGACGCATCGACTCGCCGGGCAGGCTTTCCGAGGCCCGCGACTCCGGCTAGGAACGGAGCATGAACACGCTGTCCATCGTCCTTCTGGTGATCGTCGCCGTCCTCGCGGGGGGCTTCGTATGGGCCTTTCTCGGCTGGCAGGCGGCCAAGGGGCTGGTGGCCCTGGCGCACGACAAGATGGCCCTGATCGAGGACAGCCGCGTCACCATGGGCGAATTCCTGAAGGTTCAGGCCGCCCAGTCGGCCCAGGTCGTCGCCGACCAGATGGTGTCGCGCGCCACCGAGACCTTCCAGGCCCAGGACCGCGCCGCCCGGCTGCGCATGGAGGCGCAGCTGAAGCCGGTCGCCGACACCCTGGTCAAGTTCGAGGCCCAGGTCGCGGCGCTCGAGAAGGCCCGGGCCGAGGAGACGGGCAGTCTGAAGGAGCAGCTGTCGGCCCTGATGATCGCCTCCACCGCCACCCGCGACGAGGCCAAGCGCCTGACCGAGGTGCTGCGCGGCAACACCGGCCGGCGCGGACGCTGGGGCGAGCAGACCTGCCGCAACGTGCTGGAGGCGGCCGGCATGGCGGGCCGGTTCGACTTCGACGAACAGTCGTCCAGCGCCAATGACGAGGGCCGCCAGATGCGGCCGGACTTCATCGTCAAGATGCCCGGCGGGGGGATGTTCGTGATCGACGCCAAGGTGCCGCTGGCCTTCCCCGACGAGGCCGACGGCGATGACGAGGCCCAGCGCAAGGCCGCCGCCCTGCGCACCCTCGCCAGCATGCGGACCCATATCCGCCAGCTGTCGGCCAAGGCCTACCAGGAGCAATTCCAGCCCAGTCCGGACTTCGTCGCCATGTTCGTGCCCAGCGACGCCTTTTTGTCGTCCGCCCTGGACCACGATCCTGATCTAATGAGCCAGGCGATGATGTCCGGCGTGGTCCTTGTCACCCCCTCGACCCTGTTCGCCATGTGCAAGGCGGTCGCCTATGGCTGGCGGGCCGAAGAGCAGACGCAGAACGCCCGAAAGGTCGCCGAGCTGGGCAAGGAGCTCTACAAGCGGCTGTCGGTAATGGGCGGCCATGCCGTGAAGCTGGGTGAATCGCTCGGGGCGGCGGTCGGGCGCTACAACCAGTTCGTCGGCTCGCTGGAGAGCCAGGTCATGGTCTCGGCCCGGCGATTCGAAGACCTGCATGTTGATCACGAGGGCAAGGATCTCCCGCTGATCTCGCCCGTGGAGCCGGCGCTGCGGACCATCACCCGCGCCGACCTGGCCGCCGATCCGGGCGCGGCGGTCCTGACGGACCGGCGCGGCTCCTCCTGACGGAGGTGGACAAGGTCGCTTGACATCCAGCCCGCCAGCCTAGTAAAGCCTCCTTGTCTTCGAGCGGAGGAAATTGTCGTGGATCGCAAGCTTCTGGGCCTGCTTCGCTGGTCGGCGATCGGGCTGACCGCGGTCGCTGCGGCGGTGGTCATCGGCGCATTCGCGGCTGGTTATTTCGCGTCCCGGGGAGCGATCTCGCGCGATCAGGCGGTGCTGGCAGTGGTCGTGCCGTTCGCCGTCGTGATCATGATCGGTGCCTTCGGGATCGGCCTCGTCTGGTTCCGCCACATCGACGAGGCCGCGCGCGAGGCGCACAAGGCCGCCTGGTACTGGGGCGGGACCGCCGGAATGGCGGTCGGTGGGGTCGGGTTGATCGTGGCGGCCACGCCCGGCATCGCCGTGCCGGTGGTCTCGGTGCTTCCCGACCGGACCGACCCCGCCGCCTATGCCATCACCGGCGCCTTCGGGATGCTGCTGCTGATGATGCTCGGCTACACCATCGTTTGGGCGGCGTGGTGGCTAAGGCGGCGGTAGGGTCATGAACAATCGTCTCAAGGTGCTGCGCGCCGAGCGGAGCTGGAGCCAGGCGGACCTCGCCGCGGCCCTCGGCGTCTCGCGCCAGACCGTCAACGCCCTGGAGACCGGTCGCTACGATCCGTCCCTGCCGCTCGCCTTCAAGATCGCTCGCGTTTTCGAACAACCCATCGAGTCCATCTTTTCCGACGAAGGAGCCTCCGCATGACGTCCCGGTCTGATCCTTCCCTCCCGTCCATCGCGGTCAAGCTTCTGGGTGGGCTGGCGCTCGCGGCGGTCGGCGCCGTCACCGGCTACAGCCTGGTGGACGTGCTCGAGGGCCGGTCGTGGAGCGACAGCCTGGCCGTGGTCATGGCCGTGGCCCTGATCGCCGTCGGCGTCCTCAGCGCCATCACCCTGGTGCTCCGGCCCTCGACCGTCCCGCGCGGATGCGGCCTGCTTCAGGTCGTGGTCCTGATGCTGGCCGGACTGCTGTTTCTGGCCCCGATGTATGCCCCGGCCTCTGTTTCGCCGGACGTCGTCTTCGCCGGCATCGTCGTGATCCTGGGGATCCAGACCGTCGCCAATCTGATGCTGTGGCGCGCGGCCGACGAGATGCTGCGTCGGGTGATGGCCGATACCAGCGTCATCGCCTTCTGGGTCCTGCAGACCGCCCTGTTCCTCTATGCCGCCGCCGAACGCCTGGGCCTGGTGGCCACGATCAGCGGCTGGGGTCTGATCGGCATCCTGATGGCGGTCTACCTGGTCGCCTCGATCGCGGCCTCGGCGCGGCGCGGCATCCACTGACGCCTTCGATCGCCCTCCCCACTCTTCCCTCGCTTCGAAAGGAAATCGCCATGACCTTCCTGTCTCGCCTCAAATCCTCCACCGCGCGGATCGCCCAGCGGACGGCCGGCACGGCGCTCGGCCTCGGCCTCGCCGCCAGCCTGCTGATCTCGCCCGACATGGCCTTCGCCCAGGCGGCCGCGGCCCCCGCCGCCCCGGCCCCCGTGACCGCGCCGCGCGCCGTCGTCCCGGCCCAGGGCCAGGGCCCGGCCCTGTGGGTCGTGCGCGACGCCGACTCCACCCTCTATCTGTTCGGCACCGTCCATGCGCTGCGCCCGGAGACGGCTTGGGGGTCGGCCAAGGTCGACGCGGCCTTCGACGGCGCCGAGCGCGTCGTGCTCGAGATTTTGAACCCGGACGACCAGGCCGCGATCCAGCCCCTGATTCAGCAATACGGCCTCTCCCCCGATCGGCCCCTGTCCAGCCTGCTGACCCCCGAGGAGCTGACGCGCCTCGACGCGGCGGCCCAGACGATCGGCGCGCGCGCGGCCCAGCTGGACCCGCTCCGGCCCTGGCTGGTGGCCCTGTCGCTGTCCGTCGCCCCCCTGTTGAAGGCCGGCTACGATCCCAAGTCGGGCGTCGAGCTGATTTTGAAGGCGCGGGCCGAGGCGGCGGGCAAGCCGGTCACGGGCTTCGAGACGATCGACAGACAGGTCTCCATCCTCGCCGGCCTGTCCGAGGAGACCCAGCTCGACTTCCTGCGCGCGACGTTGGAGGAGGTCGAGGATGCCACGGCCGAGCTCGACGCCTTGGTCGAGGCCTGGGCGAGCGGCGACGTCGCCAGTATCGAACGCCTGGGCGTCGACGAGATGCGCACGGAGTCCGAAGAGATCTATCAGGCTTTGCTAGTCCGCCGGAACGTCGACTGGGCCCAGCAGATCGAGACCCTGCTGGCGGGCTCGGGCACAGTCTTCATCGCGGTCGGCAGCGCCCACCTGGCGGGCGAGGACAGCGTCCAGGCCCTGCTCGAGCGGCGCGGGGTGTCGGTCTCGCGCGAGTAGGCCCGATCCGGCCGGGTCCCCGGGGGGACCCGCGCCTCAGGGGCGGACGCGATTGGGCAGGCCGGCGACCGCGTCTTCGGGCACCATGCGTGTGATCGTCGCTCGACACGTCCGCGCGATGACCGATGCGCTGGCGACCTCCAGGGTGACCCTGTCGCCGACGCAGAGACTGCCACCCTCGGGCCCGAGGGCGCGGACCCTGATCTCGGTATCCGGTCCGCCCTGGACACAGGCGTCGTCGGCGGCGACTTCCAGCGTCTGGCCCGTCCGAACGCGCAGATAGACAGGGGCGGTGCCCGCGCGCGAGATCACGAAGGCGCTGTCGCCGGCGAAACATCTCCGGCTGTCGGTCGGCATCGCAGCCTGCCCCGGCGTCGGCGCGGGGGCCGGCGCGCACCCCGCGACGGCGATCAGAACGCAGAACGGTAGGATCATTCGCAGCATGTCGTCCTCGTGCGTCCCGTCGGCAGGCGTGCGCTGTCCCCCTCATGGAGACCCGGCCGGCCCGGACGCACAATGCACGACTTCGTCATCCGGGGGCGAAGGGCCCGCCTGCGGCCGTCTGCGGAGAGCGCCCCCGGGCACCGAAGCTGGGAAGATGGAGCGGGCGGCGGGAATCGAACCCGCACGAAAAGCTTGGGAAGCTTTCAGGCTACCACTACATCACGCCCGCGGAAGCCGGGGCAAACTAGCGGATTGCGCCGTGGGCTCAAGCCGAAAGACGGGCTTGCCGCCGATGGGCGTCGGGGCTAGTCCGCCTCGCAGGAGACGATCCCGATGGCGCGCCGGTCCGACCGCGAAGGCATGATCCTGCTGAACGTGCTGCTGGTCGTGGCCATGGCCAGTGTGACCGTGCTGATCATGGTCGCGGGCCAGGACCTCGAGATCCAGCGCAGCACCCGTCTGCGCGACGTGGCCCAGGCCGGGGCCTATGCCCGCGCCGGCGAACTGTCGGCCATCACCAGCCTGCGTCGGGACGGTATCGTGGCGGCGGGGACCGACAACCTGACCGAGCCCTGGGCGGCCCTGTCCCAGACCTCGGTCGCCGTCCCGAGCGGCCGCTTCGCCCTGGCCATCGAGGACGAACAGGCCCGGTTCAATCTGAATGCCATGGTGGGCGGGGAGGCGGGCCCCATCGATCTGTTCCAGCGGATCGGCGCGGCCGCCGGCGTCGCTCCCGAAAGCCTGATCCGGATCGCCACGGTGGTGCGGGTGGCCGGGCCGCTGTCGGACGACCGGCTCCTGCTCGCCGCCGGGATCACGCCGGACGAACTGGCGCGGCTGTCCCCCTTCGTGGTGATCCTGCCGTCGGCGGCGCGGCTGAACCTCAACACGGTGGGCGAGTCGCTGCTGGCCCTGGTGCTGAACGATCCCGAGTCCGCCCGCGCCCTGATCGCCCGCCGGGCGCAGGTGGGATACCTGACCCAGGCCGATCTGGCGGCGGCGGGCGCCCCGCCCGCGGCCACCGGCTTCACCTCCGACCATTTCCGCACCACCACCTCCGTCACGGTCGGGGCCGTGGACCAGGTGGTGACCAGCCGCCTGACCCGCACGCGCGGCGCCGGTCGGGTGGACGTCGTGGTGACGGGGCGACAGTCCGGCGTTTGACGCGATCTGAGGCGCTCAGAGCACACCGCCCGGGCCTCCGCGCCTTTCGGGGCGCGGGGTCCCACGTCTATGACAGCGGCGAAACACTCGCGCGACACACGGGCGATACTCACTCCGTATTCGGAGCAACTGTAATAATGCGTCGATTTTCTGTCACCGACACATCGCAAACGCGCCTTAAAGCCGCCGTCGGGGTTGCTGGAATTGTGTCGTCCGGACGCGTGGCAACCAGACATTTCAACGCGAGGGACTGCCCGATGCTTCGTCTGACCAAGGTACTGATGGCCGGTACGGCCGTGATGGCGCTGGCCGCCTGTGGATCCGCCGAAGTGGCGTCCCCCGGCGAAGGCGACTTCGGCCAGCCCACCACCCCGACCACCCCGACCACCCCGACCACCCCGACCCCCGGCAACGGCACGCCCGCCGCGGATTGCCCGAGCGGCCTGAGCAACATCGGCCTGGTCGCCGGCGGCACCCTGCGCGCCTGCCAGCTGCCCCCCGTCATCACCGGTAACCTCGGCCTGTCGGTCCGCGCCGGCACCATCTACGCCATCGCCGGCGCCACCCAGGTCGGCGTCGACCGCGGCATCGACGGCGCCGGCGGCGCCCAGGGCATCCTGACGATCGATCCGGGCGTGCGCGTGTTCGCCTCGGGCGGCGGCGACGCGCTGGTCGTCAACCGCGGCTCGCAGCTGTTCGCCGAGGGCACCTCGACCAACCCGATCATCTTCACCAGCCGCCAGAATGTTGAGGGCACCACGACGGACACCTCGCAAGGCCAGTGGGGCGGCATCATCCTGGCCGGCCGCGCGCCCCAGGCGAACTGCCAGCTGACCGCCCCCGTGACCTGCACGGGCACCGTCGAAGGCGGCCTGTCGGTCTCCTACGGCGGCAACACGGCCGGCGACACCTCGGGCCGTCTGCGCTACGTCCAGATCAAATACTCGGGCTTCGAAGTCTCGCCGGGCAACGAACTGCAGGGCCTGACCCTGGCCGGCACCGGTTCGGGCACGACCCTCAGCCACATCCAGGTCTACAACAGCTCGGATGACGGCATCGAGATCTTCGGCGGCACCGCCAACCTGACCTATCTGGTCATCAACGGCGCCGACGACGACGGCCTGGACACCGACACCGGCTGGCGCGGTGGGGCTCAGTTCGGCATCGTCACCCAGCGTGCGACCACCGGCACGGGCGGAAGCCGCGGCTTCGAATGGTCGGCCGCGCCGACCACGACGCCCTACGCCACGCGCTACCTGTCGCAACCGAAGGTCTCGAACTTCACCATCGTCGGCCGCAACGCCGCGGTCGCCGCCGACTCGCTCATCCGTCTGGACTCGGGCACCGACGCGACGATCCTGAACTCGGTGTTCACCAACCCGACGACCTCGGTCTCGGCCTGCCTGGACATCAACAGCGCCGACACCCTGACCAGCACGCCGACCTTCACCTCGGTGTTCTTCGCCTGCTCGACGCCGTATGCGACGGCCGCCGTGGCCGGCACCGCCGCCGCCTTCACCAGCGGAACCAACAACACCGCCGCCGGAACGTCGACCCTGACGGCCCCGACGACGGGCACGACGATCGCCAACCAGTCGCTGGCCTTCATCAACGGTGCCAACGAAACGGCCGTGACCCCGGTCAACGCCAGCACGGTCTACTCGTTCTTCGTGGCGACGCCCTACATCGGCGCCGTCCGCAACGCGGCCGACACCTGGTACCTGGGCTGGACCTGCGGCATCACCGCCGGCCTGACCTGCTGACGACGGAAGCGCGGCGGCCCTTCGGGGTCGCCGCCGGCTTTCGCCATTTCCGTTGAAACCTACCCAAGGCGCGCAGATCATGAAGACGCTATCTTTGACCCTTAGCGGGGTCCTGCTGGCCACCAGCGCGCTGATCGCGCCTGGGCTGGCATACGCTCAGACCGCCCCCGTCCAGCAGACCCCGGCGCAGCAGGCTGAGCCGACCGTGCAGGAGTCGGACGCGGAGCAGGAGTCCACGCTCGACGAGATCGTCGTCCTGGGCCGCTATATTCCCGAGCCCAACCGCGAAAGCTCCGAGGTCGCCGCCTTCGTGACCGCCGAAGACCTGCAGCGCACCGGCGATTCGAACGCCGCCGCCGCCCTGACCCGCGTCACCGGCCTGTCGGTCGTCGAGGGTCGCTTCATCTACGTCCGCGGCCTGGGCGAGCGCTATTCCTCGGCCCTGCTGAACGGCTCGCCCCTGCCCAGCCCCGAACCGCTGCAGCGGGTCGTGCCCCTGGACCTGTTCCCGGCCAACGTTCTGGACAGCGTCACCGTCCAGAAGACCTACTCCGCCAACTTCCCCGGCGAGTTCGGCGGCGGCGTGATCGACCTTCAGACCATCGACGCGCCCAACGATCCCTTCTTCACGATGCAGGTCGAAATCGGCGGCAATACGGAAGCGACGGGCCAGGAGGGTCTGACCTATTTCGGCTCGCGCACCGACTTCCTCGGCTTCGACGACGACACCCGCGACATCCCGGGTGAGCTCGCCCTGGCCTTCCAGTCCGGCAACCAGATCCAGCAGGGCACGGGCGCCTTCACCGATCGCCAGCTGCAACAGATCGGCCGGTCGCTGAACAACGCCCCGCTGCGGCTGCTTCAGCGCGAAGAAAACCCGGTCGACGTGGGCCTCGAGGTTTCCGGCGGCTTCTCCAACGAAACGCCGCTCGGGACGCTCGGCGTCATCGCGGTGGCGGGCTACGACAACAGCTGGCGCATCCGCCAGGGCTTCCAGGAAGCCGGTGGCTTCGACGCCGGCACGCTGATCCCCCTGGACAGCTTCCAGTTCGCCTCGAACCAGAACGACGTCCAGCTGAACCTGCTGGGGGGCCTGTCGCTGTCGGGCGCCGACCATGAGCTGAAGTGGACCAATTTCTACGTCCGCAACACCACCAAGGAGGCCCGCTCGCGGGTCGGACCGGTGTTCGATGCCGGCGGCAACATCCTGCGTGACGATTTCACGGAATGGTTCGTGCGGGAGCTGTTCTCCACCCAGCTGGCCGGCGAGCATGACTTCATGGACGGCGCGCTGGAACTGGACTGGCGCGCGGCCTATGCGACCACCTCGCGCGACGCACCGTACGAGACCCGCTTCAGCTACGCCCAGAACGCCACGGGTGCCTTCGTCCACCGGACGGGCGGCGGCGGCAACCTGATCTCCTTCAGCGAGCTCGACGACGACGTCTATTCGGCGGGCGCGGACGTTCGCTACACCCTGCCCCTGTCCGAGCTGCGCGACGTCACCTTCGCCGGTGGCGTGGCCTTCCTGGACAACAGCCGCGACTCCGAGCGTCGCGACCTGACCTTCACGGGTGGCAACAACCTGACCCAGGACCAGCTGGAATCCCGCGTCGACTACTACACGTCGGACTTCAACATCGGACCGAACGGCCTGGTGCTGCAGGAGATCACCGGTCAGAACGGGGCCGCCGCCTATGACGGCGAGCTGCAGGTCAACGCCGCCTATGTGTCGGTCGAGGCGGAGATCATCCCCCTGGTCACGACGACGGTCGGCGTCCGCTACGAGGAAGCCGAGCAGTCGGTGACGACGCGGGATCTGTTCGGGAACACGGCACCGCTGCTGGCCACGCGTCTGGAGGAAGAATATTTCCTGCCGGCCTTCACCGCGACCTGGAACTTCGCCGAAGACATGCAACTGCGTCTCGGCGCGTCGCAGACCATCGGCCGCCCCCAGTTCCGCGAACTGGCCGCCCAGCCCTATACCGATCCCGAAAGCGACCGGACCTTCAACGGCAACCCGTTCCTGGTCGACACCGAGATCCTGAACCTGGACGCCCGTTACGAGTGGTATTTCGACCGCCAGCAGTTCTTCACCTTCGGCGTCTTCTACAAGGACCTGGACAAGCCGGTGGAGTCCACGATCGTGGCCATCACCAACACCGACAAGCAGCAGTCCTTCCTGAACGCCCCACAGGCGGTGATCTACGGCGCCGAAGTCGAGGCCAAGAAATATTTCGAATGGCCCGACAGCGGAACGTCCTTCATCGCCAACAAGCGCTGGCTGGTCCAGGCCAACTACACCTACTCCAGCTCCGAGGTTAAGGTGGAGTCGGGCGACACCGTGGTCAGCCCCGGCGATACCGTGCCGCAGCCGGCCGACTTCTTCATCGAAGACGGCAGCCGTCTGCAGGGCCAGTCCGAGCACGTCGCCAACCTGCAACTGGGTTGGGAAGACGACACGGCGCGGTCGCAGGCCACGATCATCGTCAACTACGTGTCCGAGCGGATCACCGCCCGCGGCGCCGGCGCCGCCGGCAACCGCGAGCCCGATTTCATCCAGGAGCCGGGCGTCTTCCTCGACTTCGTCTACCGCAAGGACTTCACGGTGGCCGAACGCGACCTCGGCTTCGCCCTGGAACTGCGCAACCTGCTGGGCACCGACTTCGACGAGTATCAGGAGTTCGGCGACAGCAAGATCCGCATCAACAACTACGACCTGGGCTCCAGCGCCTCGGTCAGCCTGACCGCCCGCTTCTAGGGCATCGGGTTCCGACGACGACGAGGGCCGCTCCGGCAACGGGGCGGCCCTTTTTCGTTTCAGTCGGCCGGATGGACGACCCGGCCGTCGACGACGGTCAGGACGGCCCGACCCTTCGGGATCTCGGCCTCCGGCACGGTCATCAGATCGATGTCGAAGGCGGTGAAGTCGGCGCGCTTGCCGACCGCGATCGTGCCCAGGTCGTCCTCCCGGAACGCGGCATAGGCGGGCCACAGGGTGAACATCTTCAGCGCCGTGGCACGGTCGACGGCCTCCTGCGGCCGCCAGTCCGGCCCCTGAACCCCCTCCAGGTCGCGGCGGGCGACGGCGGCGTAGAATTCGATCAGCGGATCGCCGCGCTCGACCGGGGCGTCCGATCCCCCGACCACGACGACGCCGAGGTCGACCAGACTGTGCCAGGCATAGGCCCCGTCCAGCCGCGCGTCGCCGAGCCGGGCCGGGGCGAAGTGGAAGTCGCCGATCGCGTGGCTGGGCTGCATCGAGGCGATGATCGGCAGATCCTGGAACCAGTGGTAGTCCGACGGCCGCAGGATCTGGGCATGCTCGATGCGCAGACGGACGTCCGCGCCGTTCGGGCGCTCGGAGGCCGGCACGGCGTCCAGGGCGCTCGCATACCATTCCGCCACCGAGGCGTTGCCGCGATCGCCGATGGCATGGGTGGCGATCTGGATGCCCGACCGCAGCGCCTGCTGGTACAGCGGCCCGATCTGCTCAGGCGTGATCTGCATCAGGCCGGTCGTCGCGGGCGCGTCCGCATAGGGCTCGAACAGGGCCGCCCCGCGCGACCCCAGGGCCCCGTCGGCATAGAATTTCACCGCCCGCGTGACGATCCGGCCGTTCACGCTTTCGCGCGGGCCGGAGGCGAACAGGGCCTGGGCCCCGTCGGGGGTGACGCTGTTGTAGATCCGCAAGGGGGCCTCTCCGGCCGCGTCCATGGCCTCCAGCAGGGGGATGTCCTTCCACGGCGCGCTCATGAAATGCACGCCGGTCCAGCCATAGCGGGCCTCGACCCGGAAGCCGGCGCGATAGGCCTCGCGCGTCTGTTCGGGATCGGCCTGGGGCATCAGCGGGGCCAGAAGCTGTTCGGCGGCATCGACGAACAGGCCGGTCGGCCGGCCGTCCGCGCCCTTCAGGATCTCGCCGCCGAACGGGGCCTCGGTCGCGGCGGTGATGCCCAGCCGGGTCATGGCGGGGGTCGAGGCGACCATGGCGTGGCCGTCGGAACGGCCCAGCAGGACGATCCGACCGGGGGCGGCCGCGTCCAGGTCGGCGGCGGTCAGGAACCGGGCCCCGTCGGCGCTTTCGGGCCAGCGGGTCTCGATCCAGCCCCGGCCGACGATCACGCCCTCCGGATGCGCCTCGGCCCAGGCCGTCAGCCGCGCCATGGCGTCGACCACCGAGGTCGAGCCCTCCAGGTTCAGCGTCAGTTCGCGCCAGCCGACGCCGTCCAGATGGGCATGGCCGTCGGTGAAGCCGGGAAACAGGGTGGCCCCGTCCAGCTCGATGACCCTCAGCCCCTCGGTCGAGGGCGCGCCCGCGGCGGTGCCGGCATAGGCGATGCGCCCGTCGCGGGCGATGACCACCTCGACCGTCGGCATGGCCTCGACGCCCGTGTGGATGGTGCCGCCGCGGATCAGCAGATCCTGGGCCTGGGCCGGCAGGGCGAGGGCCGCGAGCGCGGCGGCGGTCAGGAACGATCGGAACATACGGCACCCCGGATTGGCTGAAATCGGACATGGAGTTGGACCGGGCGCCGCCGGGCGCGTCAAGGCGGCGCTGGTTTCCGGGCTGTCCGGTCCCATATCGGTGCCATGAAACTGTTCACCATCGGATATGAGGGCGCGACCCAGCCGGAGGTCATCGCCCGGCTGAAGGCGGCGGGGGTCGAGACCCTGGTCGACGTCCGGGCCGTGGCGGCGTCGCGCCGGGCCGGCTTTTCCAAGACCCTGCTGGGCGAGAGCCTGAGGGCCGAGGGCATCGACTACCTGCACCTGCGCGCGCTGGGCACGCCCAAGGCCGGGCGGGAGGCGGCCAAGAAGGGCTATGTCCGCGAGATGCGCGCCATCTTCGCCGACCACCTGGCCGAACCCGCGTCGCAGCTGCAGCTGGCCCAGCTGAAAGCCCTCGCCGGAGAAAAGCGTATCGCCATGCTGTGTTTCGAGGCCGACCACGCCGGCTGTCACCGCGCCGTCCTGGCCGAGCGGCTGGTCGCCGAAGAGGGCTTCGAGGTGGTGAACCTGTAGGGATCGCTCAGGGGGGCGGCTGTCGCCATCCGGCGGTTGCCGTCACGCCCGCGCGGCCCCATATCTGCCCGCCTTCGCGCGCATCCGGGACGAACGATCCGAACGGGTCGGACGGGTCGGACGGTGTTTTCCAGTCGCCTGACCGCCCCGCGTTCCTGACCAGCCGTTGCAAAGGCCCGCATGACCGACGCTCCCCGCCACAAACGTTCCGGCCTGTTCGCGCCGATCGGCCTGTTCCTGATCGTGCTGATCGCCTGGTCCGTCTGGTGGTTCTATCTGGCCGGCCAGGTGCGGGATCGGCTGGAGCTGCAGGTCCAGGCCATGCGGGGCGCGGGCTGGACCGTGGCCTACAGCGGCCTGGGCACTTCGGGCTGGCCGTTCCGGGTCCGGCTGGGGGCCGAGAACGTCGCTGTGACCGCCCCGTCGGGCCATGCTCTGGCCGCGCCGGATCTGGCGGCGGAGGCCAATGCCTGGAACCCGGACAAATGGGTCATCGTCGCCGATGACGGCCTGGTCCTGACCCGGGCGGGCAAGGGCAAGGTGGCCATCGGCGGACCGGCCATCCGCGCCAGCGTCCACGGCCTGACCCAGCGCTGGCCCAATGTCGCGGTCGAACTGGCCCAGCCGGTCTTCACCGTGCACCGGGGGGCCGAGCCCTTCCCGATCTCCCGGGCCGAACGCATCGAACTGTATCTTCGCCCCCATCTGGCCCCCTCGACCACGCCCGGGGCCGAGAACAGCGTCGACGTCCTGTTCCGCCTGATCGACGGCGAGGGCCGCCCCGGCGGCCCGGTCGAGGGCATGGCGCGGAACGGCAAGCTGACGGCCCAGATCGAGACCGTGGTCGAGGGCGCCGACCGTCTGCAGGGGGCTGACGCCGCCGGGATCTTCTCGGCCTGGACCCGCGCGGGCGGCCGCTTCACCGCCGTCCGGGGCGAACTGTCGGCCGGAGACAGCCGCGCGACCCTGTCCAGCGACGTCCTGTCCGCCACGCCCGACGGCCGGCTGCAGGGCACGGTGGCGCTGCAGGCGGTGCGACCGATGGCGGCCATCGCCGGCCTGGCCGGCTCGGGCTCGGGCGCGGTCAACCGGGCGGGCGCCGCGGGGGCCAGCGCCGCCGCCGCCGTCCAGGGTGATGACGACGTGACCCTGTCGCTGGTCTTCCGCGACGGCCGCACCTTCCTGGGCCCCTTCGCCCTGGCCCCGGCCCCCAAGCTGTTCTGATGGCCAGAAAGCACGGCGCCCTGCTGGAGGAGCCCCGGGTCGACACCGACCGGCTGAAGCTGGACCAGGCCCTGATCGAGGCCCTGACCGCCCGGCTGGCGGCGGGGTCGGAGGCCTCGCCCGACGCCTCGACCCTGGCCCTGCGCGCCCTGCTGGCCGAGGCCGACGACGTCCATCAGGCCGCCATGCTGCGCGCCCTATGGGGACGGATCGAGGGCCACACCGGCGTATCGCTTGTGGTCGCGGGCCCGGCGGCCCAGCTGCTGGCCGCCGACCGTTTCGGCCTGTCGGCCCGCGCCGTCGCCGATGCGGACGCCGCCCTGGCCCAGGCCGCCGCCGGGGCCCACGCCCTGATCGACGTGGCGACGGCCCGTCCCTGGTGGGGCCGGCTGCTGGCCCGGCCCGAACTGCGGGTCATCGCCGCCCTGCCGGACGACCGGCACGGGATCCCCGCCGCGCTCAGGATCGCCGCCGCTCCGACGGGCCCGACGGGTGACGACCGCACCTTCTGGGTCACCGATGCGCGGCTGGCCGACACGCGGATCGTCGAAGCCCTGGCGGCCTGCGGCTTCGTCGCCCGGCCGCTCGCCTCGGCGGGCGGCTTGAAGCTGTTCATGCTGGCGGGCTATGTGCAGGCCGAAGACGGGCGGCTCTCGGCAGCCCCCGGCGCCCTGAAGGGCGTGATCGGCGCCGCCCCCCTGTTCTGAGATGCCCGCATGACCGACGTCACGACCGCGCCCGCCTCGACCGGCCCCGCTCCCAAGCCCGGCATCCTCGACATCGCCCCCTATGTCGGCGGCAAGTCGGTCCTGGCCGGCATCGCCGAGCCGATGAAACTGTCGTCGAACGAGAATGCCCTGGGGGCCGGTCCGATGGCGCGGGCGGCCTATGAGGCGGCGCTCAAGTCTATTCATCTGTACCCGGACGGTCGCGCCGGCAAGCTGCGCACCGCCGTCGCGGATCACCACGGGCTGGAGCCCGAGCGGCTGATCTTCGGCAACGGCTCGGACGAGGTCTTCGCCCTGCTGAACCAGACCTATCTTTCGCCCGGCGATAATATCGTCACCGGCGAATACGGCTTCCTGGCCTACCGGATCAGCGCCCTGGGCTGCGAGGCCCAGGTGAAGCTGGCCCCCGAGCCGGGCTATAAGGCCGAGGTCGACGCCCTGCTGGCCCAGGTCGATGACCGGACGAAGATCGTCTACGTCTCCAACCCCTCCAACCCGACCGGCAGCTACAACACGGGTGAGGAAATCCGCCGCCTGCACGAGGCCCTGCCGGCCCGCATCATCCTGGTCGTCGACGAGGCCTATGCCGAGTTCGTGGTCGAGTCCGACTGGGAGACGGCGATGCCGCTGGCCCGCGAGGCGTCGAACGTCGTCGTCACGCGCACCTTCTCCAAGATCCACGGGCTGGGCGGCCTGCGCGTCGGCTTCGGCTATGCGCCCTTGTCGGTGGCTGAGGCGATTGACCGCATCCGCCTGCCGTTCAACGTCTCGGTCCCGGGCCTGGAGGCCGCCACGGCCGCCATCGCCGACACGGGCCACCAGACCGCTTCGCGCGAGCTGGTCCAGACCTGGCGGCCGCGCCTGACCCAGGCCATCCGTGGCTTCGGGTTCGAGGTCCTGCCTTCGGCCGGCAACTTCATCCTGGTGCTGTTCAAGGACCCCAAACGCACCGCGGCCGCCGCCAATGACTATCTGAATTCCAAGGGAATCATCGTCCGCGCCGTGGGCGGCTACGGCATCCCCGACGGCCTGCGCATCACCGTCGGCACCGAGGACCAGAACCGCGCCGTCATCGACGCCCTGAGCGAGTTCGCGGCGACGTAAATCCGGGCGGGCATCGCTGAATACGGAGGGCTGCACGAAACGCTCCCCTGTTGGACACAAGATGTTGAGGCTGGGGATCATTAATCATCTACCGGTAGCTTTCTCATCGGTTTTGGGGTTGGATGCCGGTCGAACAGCCTGAGTCCTCCCCGTCGCCTCCAGTCCGGTCATCGCCATGAACGCCCACGTCACGATCAAGCCCGCCCCCGGCCTGCAACGGCCCGGCCTGCTGACCCCCTCGGCGGCCTACAAGCCGTTCCGCTATCCGTGGGCGTTCGACATGTGGAAGACCCAGCAGCAGGTCCACTGGATGCCGGAAGAGGTGCCGCTGGGCGAGGACTGCAAGGACTGGGCGGCGAACCTGAACGACAAGGAGCGCAACCTGCTGACGCAGATCTTCCGTTTCTTCACCCAGTCGGACATCGAGGTCGCCGACAACTACATGGAAAAATACGGCCGGGTGTTCAAACCGACCGAGGTGAAGATGATGCTCTCATCCTTCGCCAACATGGAGACCATCCACATCGCGGCCTATGCCCTGCTGCTGGAAACCATCGGCATGCCCGAGAGCGAGTTCGGGGCCTTCATGGAATACGAGGCCATGCGGGACAAGCACAACTACATGGGCCAGTTCGGGGTGGACACCGACGCCGACATCGCCCGGACCCTGGCCATGTTCGGTGGCTTCACCGAGGGGCTGCAGCTGTTCGCAAGTTTCGCGATGCTGATGAATTTCCCGCGCCAGAACAAGATGAAGGGTATGGGCCAGATCGTCAGCTGGTCGGTGCGCGACGAGAGCCTGCACTGCGACGGCATCATCAAACTGTACCATGCCTTCAACAAGGAGACGGGCTGCGTCACGCCGTCGGTGGCTGATGACATCGTCGAATGCTGCCGCACCGTGGTGGGTCTGGAAGACAAGTTCATCGACCTGGCCTTCGAGGCCGGCGAGGTGAACGGCATGACGCCCGAGGACATCAAGCAATACATCCGCTTCATCGCCGACTGGCGTCTGCGCCAGCTGAAGCTGCCCGAACTGTACGGCATCAGGGAAAACCCCCTGCCGTGGCTGCAGTCGCTGCTGTCGGGCGTCGAACACGCCAACTTCTTCGAGGCCCGCGCCACCGAATACTCCAAGGCCGCCACCACCGGCGCCTGGCAGGGCCCGGACGGCGTCTGGGGCGAGTTCGACAAGATGATGGCCCGCCGCGACATGAGCATGGTCGCGGGCTGAGTTTGAGCCTCTCCTCCCCGTCGCGTAGCGATGGGGAGGTGGCGCGGCGCGCTTGCGCCGTGACGGAGGGGGCGACCGGGTGTCGGAAGCAGGCCCCTCATCACCCCCGCAACCTCGCCTCCGCCTCCCGCCATATGAACTCCAGCACCCCATCCAACTCGTCCTTCACCGCCCGGGCGGTAATTCGAATGACGCGGATCGCCCTGCCGCCCAGCCAGACCGTTCGTCTTTCGTCGTGGGCGGCCCGCTCGTCGGTCGCGTGCGACGCCCCGTCCACCTCCACGGCCAGCTTCGCCGCCGCGCAGTAGAAGTCGAGGATATAGGGTCCGATCGGATGCTGTTTGCGAAAGCCCAGGCCCCCCAGTCTGTTGCCCTTGAGGCGGATCCACAGCCTGGCCTCGGGCGGGGTGAGCCTGCGCCTGAAACTGCGCGCGCGTTCGTAGCTTTTCCCGTCCGCCACCCGGTCGCCCCCTCCGTCACGGCCCTGAAGGAGGGCCGCGCCACCTCCCCATTCCTTCGGAACGGGGAGGAGAAGCTTAACATTTGTTCCGAGTTTGTTCCAGGGGACTCCCTGACATGACCAACGTCGCCCTCGTCGGCTTCGGCTTCGCCGGCCAGACCTTCCATGCGCCGCTGATCGCGGCCTGCGCCGATCTGAGGCTGCACACGGTGGTGACCTCGCAGCCTCAGCGGCTCGCCGACGCCTGGCCCGAGGCCCGGGCCGTGCCCGACCTCGAGACCGCGCTCGCCGATCCGGCGATTGATCTCGTCGTCCTCGCCACCCCCGATCCCCTCCACGCCGCCCAGGCCGAACAGGCGCTGAACGCGGGCAAGGCGGTGGTGGTCGACAAGCCCTTCGCCCTGACCCTGGCCGACGCCCGTCGCGTCGTCGATCTGGCGACGGACAAGGGCCTGCTGCTGTCGGTGTTCCACAACCGCCGCTGGGACGCAGACTTCCTCGCCGTCCAGGCCGAGATCGCCTCGGGGCGGCTGGGTCGGGTCGTGACGTTCGAAAGCCGGTTCGACCGTTTCCGCCCCCAGGTCCGCGACCGCTGGCGCGAGGCCGAGGGGGCCGGGGTCTGGTTCGACCTGGGGCCGCATTTGATCGACCAGGCCCTGATCCTGTTCGGCCGGCCGCTGGGCGTCACCCTTGATCTGGCCATTCAGCGCGACGGCGGCCGCAGCCCCGACTGGGCCCATGCCGTGCTGCGCTATGAGGACGTCCGCGTGGTCCTCAACGCGGCCATGACGGTCGCGGCCTCCGACGTCCGGTTCGCGGTCCACGGGACCCGAGCCAGCCTGATGTCTTCGGGCCTCGACCCGCAGGAGGACCAGCTGAAGGCCGGGATGCCGGTCGGCGCGCCCGGCTGGGGCGTCGATCCCTCGCCCTTGATCCGGGTCGAGGGCGACACCGGAGCCCGCATCGCCCTCGACGGCCCGGCCGGCGACTATCCAGCCTTCTATGCCGGCATCGCGGCGGCCCTGCGCGGCGAGGGGCCCAATCCGGTCCCGCCCGAACAGGCCCTGACCGTGATGGAGGTGATCGAGGCGGGTTTGGCCAGCGCGGCCCAGCGCCGCGAATTCCTGCTCTGACGAGGGGTCAGGCCGGGGCGACACCCAGCTGTTTCAGGATACCGAGCTCGTCGGAGCTGCCCCAGCGTTCGACCATCTTGCCGTCCTCGAACCGGCCGATCTGCATGCCGCGCACCTTGATCGGCTTGCCGGTCGCGGCCAGCCCGTTGAAATCGCCGTCGTGGGTCCCGGTGATCTCATAGGCGAAGGCGACTTGATCGCCGTCGGCCACCAGGGTCTGGGGCTCGACCTTCAGATCGGGGAAGGCCGTACGCATCCCGGTGAAGAAGGTCTTGAACCCCTCCGGGCCCCGCCCCTGATCGGGTGCCGGGTCGTTGTCGACACAACCCTCGGCCACGACCTCGGGGAAGGCGTCGAGATCACCGGTGTTGACGATCTCGCCAAAGCGCTTGGTCGCCGCGATGTTGGGGCTGTCGGTCATCGGCTGTCTCCGGTCGTCATGAGTGACGTCAACCCCCCGGGTGTCGGATCGTTCACCGATCGGCATCAGATCCCTGCGTACCATTCATAGCCGCGGTCTTCCCAGTAGCCGCCCTTGCCGCCCTGGATGGCGTCGAAGCTTTCCACCGCCTCGATCCGGCGGATGTATTTGGCGTGTTTGTAGCCCAACTGCCGCTCGACCCTGAGCCGCAGCGGGGCCCCGTGCGGCACCGGCAGGGTCTCGCCGTTCATGGCGTAGGCCAGGATGGTCTGGGGGTGGCGGGCATCGATCAGGTCGATGCTCTCGTAATAGCGTGGCCCGTCCTCGGTCTGGGTCAGGGCGTCGAAACAGTGGAAGACGATGTATCTGGCCTCGGGCTTGAGGCCGGCCTCGTCCAACAGGCTCTCCAGCCGCACCCCGGTCCACTGGCCGATGGCGGTCCAGCCCTCGACGCAGTCGTGCTTGGTGATCTGGGTCCGACTGGGGCGTTCCCGCAGCTCGGCCAGCGACAGGCTCAGCGGCCGCTCGACCAGGCCACCGATCTCCAGCCGATAGTCGGCGAAGCCGCCGTCGCGCAGAGCGACATAGGCGGCCGCCGCCGGGGAGATGGAGCCGTTGGGCTTGAAGTCGGGGCTGATCTCGCTGACCGAATATTCCGGGGCCAGGGCCTCGCGGGGGATCAGCAGCCGCTGGGTGCGCCGCGTCAGGGCCTCGGCCGAGACCTTCAGCCGCTCGCTGAACGAGACGCCGCGCTCGCAGGCGGCCAGGGCCAGCACGCCGACGCCGGCCAGGGCCCGCCCCAGCCAGGTCCGCCGGTTCAGTCCAGAGACGCTCATTTCGGCTCTCCCTCATGCGGGGTGGACGGCTCCAGGACGAACCAGCCGGTGATCATCGCTCGCATGTTGTTGAACAGCCCCGTCCAGACCACCAGGAAGACGTGGATGAGGATGAAGCCCACGATCAGACCGGCCGAGATGAAATGCAGCGTCCGCGCCGACTGCCGTCCACCCATCAGTTCCAGCAGGACTCCGCCCACCGCGTTGAAGCCCGGCGACATCGACAGGCCGGTGATCAGCATCATCGGCAGGACGAACAGGATGATCGCCACATAGGTCAGCTTCTGGATGACGTTGTAGGTCCGGGCCTTCTCGTCCTTGGGGAAGTGGAAACGGGCGTGTTCCTTCACCGAGTCCCAGGTGCCGCGGAGCTCGGCGCCCGTCGGCCACAGCCGTCGCCCGAAACGCCGGCTGGCGAACCCGTAGGCCAGATAGATCAGGCCGTTGATGACGAAGACCCAGGCGAAGAAGAAATGCCAGTGCCGCGCCTCGGCCAGATTGCGTCCCTGGGGGATCAGCAGCCAGTTCGGGATCGTTCCGATGCTCAACCACGGATCGGCGAAGGTCGACCGCACGCCCCAGTACAGATGCGGATGCGCCAGCAGGATGTTGGCCCCGCTCATCAGCAGGATCACGATAGCGGCGACATTGACCCAGTGGGTGAGCCGGACCACCGCGGGGTGACGCCAGGTGTCGAGGCGCCCTCCGGGCAGGGGGCGGTCGGCAGGGTCCGGCGCAGAGCGGCGCTCGGCGGGATGTCCGTCCAGCGTTCCTTCGGTCATCGACCCCTCCCTCGGCGCGCGCGACGGTCTCACAGGACCGGCCATTCGGCAAACCGCTTGCGTCCGCTTACGCGGTCGGCGGCCGCGGCGTTACATCCTCAGGACCGACTTCAGCGCGGACAGCGACTGCGATCGCCCGCCCGACAGGCCAGAAGGTCGGCGGCATAGCGGCCGCGGGCCTCCTCGGCGCGATCTTTCGCGACCTCCCACTCCCGCGCGGCCTCTTCATAGGCCAGCCGGTCCCGTGTGGCCTGGTCGACGACGACCTGGTAGCGGGCGCGTTCCTGTTCATAGGCCTCGAGGTCCGCACGATCCTGGTTTTCGGCCAGCTGGTTGCGCGCGACGATCTCATCGTTCAGGGCGCGGGTGACGCGCGCCTCGGCCGCATCCGGCGCGGCGCTCGCGACCCGGGGCTCAACGCCTTCGTCGCCGACCGTGGCCGCCGGGGGCAACAGCCGGGCGACCGGGTCCGGGGTCTGGAGATCGGTCGTCTGCGCCAGGCTGGCCATGGGCCACAGCAGAGCCAGCGCCAGGATCGTCGCCTTGAAGGGATGCGTCATCCTCGTCTCCCGCTGAACCCGCCTGATCGAACACTCCGACCTCCGGACCCTATCAAGCCCCGGGGTCCTCGACCATCGCCGTTCTGACCGCGCCGGCGTCGCCGGTGGCTTGTGCCGCCGGCATCTTGCCGTAAGGATAGGAGCCATGATGCTGTCCACGACATCGGGATCCTTTCCCATCCCCGCCTCTGTGGCGAGCAAGCTGCCGCAGGTGCCGCCGATTCCGAGCCCGGGCTCGCCCGATTATGCGGCCCAGGCCAAAAGCTTTAACGAATGGCTGGACGAGTCTCCGGCCCACACCATCGACTTCGAGCGCTTGCGGCGCTGGCATCTGGTCCAAGACGAACTGGCGGCCAAGGCCGTGGCGGACGGCCAGGACTATCTCGTCACCGACGACGGCCTGGAGTGACTGACGCCCACCCGTGACGCTGCGTCGATCCTGGGCCGCCCGTGGCCGGGGAGGGGACACGGCCTCCATGGGAACCGAGGCGCAGACGCAGCCCGGATCCGATGGGCCTGAGGGTCCGCGCCGGCTGAGTCTGGAAGGGACGTGGCGCACCCGAGAGGATTCGAACCTCTGACCCCTGCCTTCGGAGGGCGTTTAGGCCGGGCCCGCCGTCACAGGCTTTCCGGGCTGTAACCCAGTCGTGGCGGCGTTTTGGCCTTCCGTCTCGTGCGCCAGTGTTCTACTCTTGTTCATGGGTGTCACCTTCGCGGTGATGACCATGTGATGACCACGGGCTCTCCGGACGGTCGGCATAGGAGGGCGGAATGGCAGACGAGATCGGACGGTCGGCGCGGATTACCAAGCGGGTCGTGGATGCTGCGAAGCCCCAGGCCGACCGCTTCACCGTCTGGGATAGTGAGATGAAAGGGTTCGGGCTCCGCGTCTCGCCGCAGGGCACGAAGACCTATGTCGCCCGGTACCGCGTCGGCGGCGGCCGGACCGGGACGCTTCGCCAGCTGGTCATCGGCCGGCATGGGGTGATCACCGCCGACGAGGCCCGCGACGAAGCCCGGAAAGCTTTGGCTTCGGCGACGAAGGGGGCAGACCCCCAGGCCGACCGCGCCAAGGTGCGGGCCGATATCACTGTGTCTGATCTCTGCGACCTGTACTTGAAGCAGGGGGTCGCGATGAAAAAGCCCTCGACCATTGCCACGGACAAGGGGCGCATAGAGCGCCACATCAAACCCATCCTGGGCAGCAAACGGGTCAATGCCGTCACTCTCGCCGACGTCGAGCGCTGGATGCAGGACGTCGCGACCGGCCGGACAGCGTCGAAGGTGAAACCCTCGCTGGCTCAGGTGAAGGCCGGCCAGGCCCCCAAGGACGCCGAGCGCCGCCGTCTGAAAGACCCCATGGCGAAGGGCGGCAAGGGCACGGCCACGCGGACGGCCGGGCTCCTGGGCGGCATCTTCGAGTTCGCGATCAAACAGAAGATCCGGCCCGACAACCCGGTGCGCGGCCTTCAACGATATCGCGACAGGAAGATGGAGCGCTTCCTTTCGCCGACCGAGCTTGCTGCGCTGGGCGAGGCCATGGCCGCGTCAGACGCTGCCGGCGGGAATCAGTCGGCCACCAGGATCCTGCGCCTCCTGGCCCTTACCGGCGCACGTCGCGGCGAGATCGAGCAGCTGAAATGGTCTGAGGTCGACGCCGATTTCGGCTGCCTTCGCCTGGAGGACAGCAAGACCGGCCAGAAAATCGTCCCGATCGGCCGAGTGGCTTTGGAGGTGATCGAGGCCGCGAGGAAGGTGAAGGGCAGCCCCTATGTCTTCCCATCCGCCACAGACCTGCTGAAGCCGTTCGGCCAGCTTCAGAAGACCTGGCGCATCGTGCGGAAGACCGCGGATCTTGATGACTTGCGAATCCATGATCTGCGGCATTCTTTCGCCAGCAGCGGGGTCGCCTCCGGACAGGGGCTGGTCGTGCTGGGCAAGCTCCTAGGCCACGCCGACGTCAAGACGACCGCCCGCTATGCGCACCTTGCCGACGATCCGGTGCGAGCGGCAGCGGATAGCATTTCAGCGCACATTGCAAAGGCCCTGGAGCAATGACGAAGCCCACGCTTTCGGTCGTTTCCAACGAGGTCGAGGTCGTGTTGAACGAAACCCATGATCCTCGGCTCGCGGGGTGGCGGCAGAGCACCCGCCTTTGGTGCCGGGCCGATCATCAGATCGTTGTCGACGAAATCGTGGAAGGCCGCTCCGGCGGAGTGATCGATGAAACGCATTATCTCCGCGTCGGTATCTCGACCCACCTAGCAGGACGTGAGCCGGACCCTTTCCCGTATCCGCTCTATTTTCGTCGAGCGGACGATACGGGCCGGTCCTCGCTGGCGTGGTTTGATCAAGCAGCATTCGAGAAAGCCGGTGCAGCTGATCTTGTAGGGCTACTTGGGCATATCGAGGCCTTGCAGCGTGCCTCTGGCCTTGGAGCCGTCGACACTCTGCTTCTAGCCCGGTTGGGCCTCGCGCGGATGCTGGCCGAGATACCAGACGGGCCGCATGGCGCACCGGAGCGAGACGTTAAGCAGGTGGCAGATTGGGCATACCAGCTGGGCTATCTGGCCGCTTTAGACGATGCCAAGGCGCGCGGCGTCGAACATCTTGCCCAGCGCGGCGTGGGCAATGAAAAGTCCCTCGCCAGTGCTACGGAGGCGAAGCGCGCGAAAGCGCGAGCGGACAACCTTCCGCTTACAACTCTGGCACGCCAGATTGCGGCATTAGACAGGAACATGTCGCTCAGCGCCTGCGCCAGGGAAGTTGCCCGTCACATCCAGCTGGAGCCTACTCTGAAAGCTTTTAGTCGCCGCGATCTCCCAGACATTCGCCAGGCGATCCTGGCCGCCGAACCTCCCATCTTCATGAAGGCCCAAGGTCAGTATCGCCCCATAGCCGGGGGCGACCGACGTTAGCCCCGTGGCGACCGACGGAAGGGGGGTAGTAGCCGTCGGTCGCCACGTCCCCTGAGGATCGTCGTTCGCCATCGATGCACTCAGAGACCCACCGGAATGAGCCGGTGCCTCTGGGAACAAGCAGATGCAGACGCAGACGATCGCGACGGGCCGCGCGGCGATTCAGAGCCACGACCGTTACATCGATGACCGCGAGGCAGCCGACATGCTCGGCCTCTCTCGCGCCTATCTGAGAAACCTCCGCGTTTCGGGCGGCGGCTGCCGCTTCTCGAAGTTCGGCAGGGCTGTCCGCTACCGGGTCGGGGATCTGGTGACCTGGGCCAATGACAACGCCGTCAGCTCGACCAGCGAGGCGGCATAATGGGCCGCTTCAATCGGGCCCCACCCATGAAAAACCCCGGTGCGCGGGCAGGCGCAACCGGGGTCCATCACGGTTTAGACGGGCAATCAGAACGGGATGAAAGCTACTCGCGTCACGTGGGTCGCGCAAGACTTACGTTCCGCTCCATCTTCAACGACGACGGCCATTTCCAAGGGCTGGAGGTGGCGTCGTGACCGCCGCAGTCGAGATTACGTCTAGGCGTAAAAGTCCCGGGCGGGCCCGCGGCTACATCGCCGACTACAAGCCCCAGGCCGACACTCAGCGCCTGCTGGACGCCGTGGAGACCGTGCTCGACGAGTATCGGGAGCACTGGCCGCTGACGGTTCGTCAGATCTTTTATCGGCTGATCGGCGCGCACGACTACGAGAAGTCCGAAGGATTTTACCGGAAGCTCTGCCACCACCTGGTCAACGCTCGCCGAGGCGGCGTCGTCCCCTTCCACGCCATCCGCGACGACGGGGTGATGACGATCCGCATGGACCGCTATGCCGACGCCGACGCCTTCCTCGTCGATCAGCGCCGCCGCGCCGCTCGGTTCAAGCGCAACCTGATGGCCAGCCAGCCCTTCCACCTGGAAGTTTGGTGCGAAGCGAGCGGGATGATCCACCAGCTGGCCTCCGTTGCACATCAGTATTCAGTCGCCGTCTTCTCTTCGTCCGGCTTCGACTCGCTGACAGCGAAAAAGGCGATCGCCGATCGTATCTGCGACATCGGCAAGCCTGCCGTAATCCTGCACCTGGGGGACTATGACCCCTCCGGCGAAAGCATCTTTCGATCGGTTGCCGAGGACGTTGAAGCCTTCGTCCGAAAGGACCGGCCCAACTACCTGGTGAGGGCCGAGTTCCAGCGGGTGGCTCTCACTGAGGACCAAGTCATCCGCTATCGCCTGCCGACCGCGCTGGCCAAGGCCACGGACAGTCGGGCGAAGGCCTGGACCGGCGAAACGTGCCAGCTTGAAGCGCTGACCCCAGCCCAGATCGCGGACATTCTCGAGACCGCGATCAACGACCATTTGGACGAGGAACAGCTGATCCGCGACCAAGTAGCTGAGGAGCTTGAGCGCGAGGATCTGACCCGCCTGCTGATCGGTGTCGCCCAATGAGCCCCTACCCAGTGGCCAACGACCACCCGAAGGACCTGAACGACTGCGAGACAGACGCCGAGGTCGACGCATGGTGGGAGGCTCAGACCCGAGGGCTTCAGCCAGGAGTGCCGCCTAAGCCGCACGCCTCTGCGAACGAATGGGGCGTCAATCTGGACGGCACCATCCCCGACGCCCTCGACAGGCCCCTGAGCCACTTCGTCAGGCCCTTCGTCTGGCGAGACCCTGCCACCATGCCGCGCCGCCAGTGGGTCTACGGCAAGCAGCTGATCCGCAAGTTCGTGTCCGCCACTTTCGCCCCGGGCGGGGTGGGCAAATCTGCCTTGGTCCTGGCCGAGGCGATGGCGATGGCCAGCGGCAAGCCGGTCCTGGGCATCCGTCCGGTCCATCGTCTGAAGGTCGGCTACTGGAACGGCGAAGATCCTTTCGAGGAAACGGAACGCCGCGCCCTCGCCGCCTGTCTGCTGCATGACCTTGGCCCTGATGACCTCGACGGCTGGCTGCACCTGGGCAGTGGTCGAGAGGACGCGGTTGTCATCGCCGAACAGACCCGCGATGGCGCCACGATCTTGGCCCCGAACGTCGAGTCCATCCTAGACACCATCCGCTCGCTCCAGCTGGACGTCGTGATCCTCGATCCCTTCGTCTCGACCCACCAGGTCACCGAGAACGACAACAACGCGATCGATCTGGTGGCCAAGCGCTGGGGCAAGATCGCTGACGAGACGAACACCGCGATCTCGCTGGTCCACCACACCCGCAAGACCAATGGGGCCGAGACCACGGTCGAGGACGGCCGGGGTGCTGTGTCGCTCTTGAACGCCGCCCGCTCCGCCCGCGTCCTGAACGCCATGTCTAAGGAGGAGCGTGAGCGAGCCGGCGTCAAGCCGGGCGAAGCGTACTTCAGGGTCGAGAATGGAAAGACCAACCTGACCCCGCCGGCCGAGGGCGCGGACTGGTTTCAGGTGGCCAGCGTCGACCTGGACAACGGCGACACCTTCAATCCGTCCGACAACGTCGGTGCGGTCCGCAGATGGAAGTGGCCCGACGCCTTCGACGGGATCAAGGCGACCGATCTCCTGGCCGTGCAGCGGGCCATTGATGGCGGGCAGTGGCGCGAGAATGCCCAGGCTAACGAATGGGCGGGCAGGGCCGTGGCCGACACGCTGGGCCTCAACCTGGATGACCCTGCCGACAAGTCCAAGGTCAAGAGCCTCCTAGCAACATGGATCAAGACCGGAGCGCTGGTTCGGGTGACCATGAAGGACGAAGGGCGTCGAGATCGGCCGATGATTGAGGTCGGGAAATGGGCAGAGATCTGATGAAAGCGCCCCACCGCCCCACCTTGCCCCACCTCTCAAATAACCCGGTGGGGAAAGCCCAGTGCCCCACCGCCCCACCTGCCCCACCTCCTTTAGAGGGGGGCAGTGGTGGTGGTGGGGAATCACGCCGTCCGCTGCTGTTCCTCGAATGCCCCACCTCGTTCGTCGGCGGGGCCTGCTGCAGGTGCGCCAGCGTTGGCGCTCAAGGGGTGGAGCCATGACGAAGCGCAGCGTTGCGCGGGCAAGCTCCTCTACCGAGGATGTGACAGCCCCCGCGGCATTGAACGACAACGATCCCGACGCCGTGGTCTTGAGGTCTGAGATCCTGGACTTTGCCGGCCGGGCGGAAACGATGAGCCGAGCCGAGATGCTGGACGGCATCGTGCGGATCGGTTGGAGCCACGACCTCAATCGCGAGGTGATTGGGGCGCGGGCCATAGCTCAGGCCGTCTATGGCCGTTGCAATCAACAGGCGGTCGAGCGGGTCAAGAAGTTCGAAGAGCGCGGGATCTGCACCTTCAGGCGCTGGGATGGAGGGAAGACGATCTCCCTGCTGCTGGGCGAAATCATGGTGGTACGGATGGAGCTTCAGGCACGTGGTCGCCTGGATTGAGGGCAATCTTGTCCCCAGAACGTCCCCACGGTTGAGGGGCTCGGTCAGCCTGCCATCCTCACCTCAGATCAATCCTGAGGACTTCATGGCCGTCACCGACATCCTGAAACGCAATCCGACCGGTCTGGCCCGCGTCGCGCACGAGTCCGCCGCTCGCGCTCTGTCGAATGCCGAGGCGCGTCGATCCAAGGCTGCCGCGGATCTGGCCAATGCCGAGGCCGCTCAGGCCGACGCTGCGACCGGTGACGATGCCGCCGCAGCCGGAGCGCTTGAAGCCGCTACCCGCCGGGTGCGTGATGCCCGCGACCTGATCGCCGCCTTCGATGACCGGATCATCCCCGCGGCCCGCGCTGGTCTGGCCCTGGCAGAGAGCGGCTTGGACCAGGCCGAGAGGTTGGCCAACTGTGAAGCCGCCAAGGCCAAGCGGAAGGCCGCCGCTGCCCGCTTGACGCGGGACTATCCCGGCTTGGCCGCAAGCTATGCCGAGCTGGTTGCCATCGTCCAGGACGCCGACGATGCCATCGCCGCGGCAAACGCCAACCTGCCGGCCGGGCATGCCCCACTCGAAACGGTCGAGGCCATCGCCCGGGATATTCCTGCTGAGCCGGTGCGCGTCGTCTCCGACCGTGTCGAGCCGGTCTGGCACCACGCCAGCGGTGACCGGGTTAATGACCCCAGCCGGGTGCGTGACGGCATCTACCGCGGCCGAGAGGGCAGCCCGATCCAGTACGTCGACGCCGACCGCTGCCGGCAGATCCCCAAGCGTGTCGTCGTCAGCATCCCCGCCCGCCCGCCGGTGCATGCTGCCCGCCTGGCAGACACGCCGCTCCCGCCGCTCAAGCCCAGCGCCCCAGTCGATGCCGAGCCTGTCACTCAGCACCTCCCGGTCTCGGAAGCAGGGGAGGCCGCGGCATGATCAGCCCAGACCGTCGCTCTGCCGAGATCGCCAACGAGCGGGATGCCGAGCGCCTTCCCATCGATCACGTCGCCATGCGCAGGTCCGGCATCGTCGAGTGTGATGACGCCCGCGACCGGTTCGCCCTGGCCCTGGCTCTGGCCATCCACAAGCCGCTGAGCATCGGCACCGCCCGCATGGTCCTGGCCTCCGCTCCTAAAGGGATGACGCCTGACCAGTCCTACGCATGGGCCGGCCGCATCGTCGAAGCCGACAGCGACAGCCTGGGGGCCGTCTATGGGCACTAAGTCAGGCAGCGCGACCCATCAGCTGTCGGTGTTCAGCGATCAGCCGACGAGCGATGTCAGGTGCTCCGAGCACAGGCAGCGGTTCACCGAAGAGCGCACGCCACTCGCGGTCGATCTCAATGTCGGGGTCAATCTGGTTGGGGGTCAGGACAGGCATAGGGGACTGTGCTCCCCACATTGCGGCACGGGTGAGATGGTAACCACGATGCGCAGTGGGCCTGGACCCACCGGTCGTCTGCAATCGGCCCCTGTGCAGCCTCGCCAGCCTTCCGGGTCCTGGAAACCCACCCACCCCGCTATACGGGCAGCAGAGGCATGTACGTTTCCCAGCTATGCCTCCGAAAGTCGGTTGCCGGTTGCCGGTTGCCACGCATCCCGGTGGCCAATCGGCCTTCTGGCCAAGCGGCGCGGGCTTTGCTCGGTTGCCGACCGATCCTTGCTCAGGTTGCCGGTTGCCGCAGATAGGTTGCCGCTGAGGTTGCCGGTTGCGGGAGGTTGCCGCTCATGAGCGTGACCCTCGTATCCCGGCCCGCGTTCGCCAAGCAGCATGGGGTCAGCAAAGCCGCCGTTCAGAAATGGGAGAGCCGCGGCGCGGTCGTCGTGGTGGACGGCAAGATCAGCGTCGAGGCGTCAGACCGTCTGCTGATGCATGCTGGCCTCGGCCGCTTCTCCAACCGGGCACGCCGTCAGGCCGCCGATCGTGAGACGCGAGCCGCTCCGACGCCGGTTGCCGTTGACGAGCCCGCTGCTTGGGATGGCGAAGTCAAATCGTTGCCTTACGAGGCCCGCGTCCTGATCGCCTACGTCAACCGCATCGCGGCGCATGGCGGGCTGACCGCCTGGGAATGCGGGGCCGAGCTGGATGTCGCCCAGCGGATCGACGGCCTGTTCCGGTTCCTCGCGATGGATGCGACGGCCGAATTGCTGACCGACATGGGCACGGCCCCGCCCGACGGCTTCACCTGGGCTGATGCTCCGATCTGGGATGACGAACGCCTGGCCCAGATCGACTGGTCCGCCGTGGCCTCCAACGAACGGGAGGTGCCCCATGGCCTCGAAAGCTAAGGGCATCGCGGCCATCGCCGCCCGGTTGGGTGTGAGCAAGCGCTCAGCCCGCACGATCTTGGCCAGCGACTCATTCCCTGTCGGCCGGCGCGGGGAGTCCAACCTCGTCTCCGACCGGCACCTGCAGGCCTATCGCCACCAGCTCCAAGCCATCCCAGCCTGGGAAGGCGAAGGCGGCGCCCTCTACTCTCATTCAAGGATCCAGAACGATGACCACGCCTAAGCCCGCCCCCACCCCCGCCCTGCGCTATTCGCTCGTGGCTGCCATGGCTCGGCAGACCCAGGCGCCCGCGCCGGAGCGGAAAAGCTATAGCTTGGTCGACGCCATGCGCCGCCTGACTCAGGAGGGCGGCCAATGATCCGGGCCATGAGGATCGTCCGGCAGGCGGCTTTCGCGGCTGCAGCCGCCATCGTCGCTATGCCTGCGCTGGCCCATGCCGACCCGGTCATCACGCCGATTGTTGGAGCGCTGGTAAGCGCGGGGGTCAGCTCGGCCGTGGCAACGTTCGTCGTCACCACGGCCGTGAACGTAGGCATCTCCGCCTCTCGCGCACGGCTCTTCGGCAAGGGGGGGCAGTCGTGACCTCTACAATCGCTTATGTCACCGATGACGCGGCCTATCTGGCCACCGATGGCGGGATGTTCGCCGACGGCCAGACCCTCGCGCTTAAGCAGAAGGCAATCATCCTGGCGCATCAGGATGCCGTTGCAGCGGCCCGCGGGCCCGAAATGTTTGCCGGCTTGCTGGCTGTGGTCCTTGGTACGGTGCAGGGCGAGTTCGACGACCTTGCCGCAGCGTTCCCCAGGGCTGTCCAGCAGGCGCACACCGCCATGCTTGCGGCCATCGCAGCAGGGACCCCGGTGCCGGGCGACTCCACAATGGTGGATGCCCTCCTGATTGGCCTTTCGGAGCGAGAAGGCTTCATCGCCTATGCCGTCGCGAGCTACGACGATGATGGCGTGCCGGCCTTCACGGCTAAGCCTCTGCGCTCCAACAGCGCCTTGGCCTACGCGTCCCCGATGGATCAGGCCACGATCGATCGACTGGAGCGCGCGGGCACCGACGTCTGGGCCCCGACTGTCAACGTCGAGAAACATGCTCTGGCACTGATGCGCGAGCAACGGGCCTCCACTGACATTGTGGGCGGCTTCTGCCAGCTGACGACGGTCATCCGCTCGGGCGTGTTTTCGTCGATTCTTGAGCGGTGGCCGGACCCGGTGCCCGTCGTGCCACGCCTGCCGGCACCGCGTGCCGCGATGCAGTTTGCCGGAGCGCAGGCATGACCGACGCAACAGCAGGGCGCGGCGGCGTTGGCATTCGGCTTTTCGTTTCCGGTGGCGAAGTCGTCCGTCGCACTTTCGACCAGATCGGAGACTCCGGTCGCAAAATGTGGGCCGAGGTTGCGCTCGGCCAGAAGTCGGCCAACCCTGCGATCCGCGCTCTATCTCTTGGCGTTGGTGAAGCGAAGTCTGGCATTGAAGGTTTCGCTGGTCGGACCGGTTCCGCAGGCGTCGCCCTTGGCGCGTTTGGCGCGGCTGGGGTCGCGGCGACGGTTGTCCTGGCGGGGATAGTTGTCGGGCTCAACCAAGCCCGTGCAGCGATGTCGTTTGCCGACGAGATCGACGATGCGGCGAGCAAGCTGGCCATCGGCACGACCGCTCTTCAGCAGTACCGCTACGCCATGATTTCAGTGGGCGGGTCGGCCGAGGATGCCGACACCGCCATCCAGTCGTTTACGGAAAAACTGGGGGAGGCTCAGGCGGGCGGCCGGGCTCTCAGGTGGTTTGAGGCCCTCGGCTTCACCCGGGAACAGCTGCAAGGCTACGACACCGCAGAGGCCGCGCTGGGCGACGTCATCGACCGCCTCGCCGGGCTGAATAAGGAAACCGAGCGCCAGGCTGTGTCGAGCAAGATCGGCCTCGGATCGATGACGGCGCTCACCCGCGAAGGCCAGGCTGGGGTCGAGGCGCTGATGCAGGCGGCCCTGGATCTCGGCTACGTCATGGATTCGGAATTGGTCAAAAACGGAGCCGAGGCGAACCAGAAGTTCGAACAAATGGCGACGATCATCGATGTCCAGATGAAGTCGGCGTTTGTCACGTTAGCGCCCGTCATTCTGGAACTCGTCGGCTTGATGGCCGATCTCGCGACCGCGATAGCCGACGTCGCCGACTCGTGGAGAGGGCTGGAAAACCGGACGACGCGGGGCCTCAAGGCTCAGCGCGATGCGTTGCTTGACGAGAACACGCGACTGTTCAACCAGTATGGGGGCAATCTGCCCGACCGGCCAAGTGAGGCACCGCGAGTCGTCGGGTCCGCCGGAAGCGCTGCCGGTCCGGGCATGTCGCTGATGGCAGCGCAGAGCGCACCCAGCGTTCGAGACAGGTGGGACGCCAATATTCGGCAGCTAAACCGGATCAATGCACAGCTCGCGCAGAGAGAGGCCGAAGCAAGCGTTGAGCCGACAAACGGGGCTTTGCGAGACGCGCCTGACCGTGCCCGGACCGCTCGCCCACGGGCCGGCGGCCGATCCGCAGAACAGCGCCAGCGGGAACAGGAGCGTGCACTCGCGGACCTCCAACGCATGGAGGTAGACGCGCAGCGAGACGCTTTGCGCGAAAAATACGGGCCTGGCGGCTTCGAGGAAAACGCCACCGCGCTGGCGCTCGCGACCGTCCAGATTGAGCAGGAGGCGAACTGGGCCGCTATTCTGGCGCTGGAAGAGCGTTTGAAGATCAACGGCACCTTGAGCGAAGAGGCTCAGCTTCGCGTCGACGCCCTGAAGGCCGGCCACGACGAACTTGGGAAGGTGAAGGACACTGCCATCCTCCTGGAGGAGCGCCGCAAGCTCGCAGCCGATCGGCTGGCGGATGAGGTCGGTGCTGACAAGGCCGCCATCGATTTGCTATCGATCCAAGAGCAAATGGCCGGGACTGCTCGCGAGCGCTATGAGATCGGTCGCCGCATCCTCCTGGCCGAGCAGGAACTTGAGCGGAAGATCCTCAGCGCCAAGGTCAAGGAGGACGGCAACGTCACCGACTACGAGCGCAACGAACTCGATCGCCTGAAGCAGAGACAAGCCGCAGAGGGCTCGCTCTTCGACGCCAATGAACAGAACCGGTTGAGGGAAAACTTCCGCAGCTACGGCCGCGATATCGTTGACGCCATCGAAAGCGGCCGGATCGGCGAGACGATCGGCGACGAGATCAAAAACCGTCTTCTGGATGGCGCCCTCGATCAGCTGTTCACCATGATGAGCGGCGGCGGCGGGGCCGGCGGAAAATCCGGCGACAGCGGGTTCTGGGGAACGGTGCTTAGCGTCGGGGCCAGCCTGCTAACCGGCGGTAAGTCCGGAGGCCCGAGCATCGCTCAGAAGAAAAGCTTCTCCCGGGCTTCTGGCGGCCCTGTCCAGGACGGCGTTCACTACCGCATGGCCGAGCATGGCCCCGAGCTTCTCTTGCTGGGCAGCCAGGGCCAGGTGACCAATGCAGCTGCGACGGCACAGATGTTTCGCGACATCGGCCCTGGAACCGGCGGCAGCGGTTCCTCCAACGCCGCGCCGGTCGTAAACGCCACCTATTCGCCTAACATCGTCGTCAACGGGTCCGGGCCCGAGATCGACGCTCTGCGCCGAGAACTGGCCGCCGAGCGAGCAAACTTCAAAGCCAACGTGGTCGAGGCTGTCGCAGACGCCCAAAGCCGGAGGATCCTGTGATGCCCAGCCCGACACCCACAGCAGACTGGCAGGTGACCCCCAAGGTCCTGTCCACAACCGATGGCGTCGCGCTCGTCCGCATAGCGGTCCACAACTGCGGCGAGCGGCTCTTCCATTTCGGGCTCCAAATGGAATGGCCTGCGGGTGCAGAGGAGATCGACATGGAAGCCGGTGGCCTGGCCATCTTCGGCACCTCCATGAAAGCCTTGGCCGAGGAATGCCGGCTGGAGATGCTCACCCGTGTCCGGCAGACCTAGCCGGCCATCCTAGTGCACACGCTCGCTCGCCTCAGCGTTGGCTCTCAGCTGCATCGCTATGTCGGCAAACGTCATCTGCACCAACTCGTCGACCTCTTCTGCGGGCAGTTCCGGATAGGCGCTCGGTGCGACCTGCATAAAGGCCGAATGGAAGAGGTCCATGACCTGGTCATCGCTGAGGTCTGACCACTCAACCTTCCGCTCTTCCATACGCTGAGCCATGACCGCGCCGGCCAAGCGGAGGAGCATCCCCATCCGCCCCTGCAGCAGGTCCCAAAACGCTTCTAGGTCTTCGACAGTCGCGGCCTTCGCCATTTGGGTCAGCCCGGCGCTTTGCTTTCCGAAAGCGCGCGCATCACCTCATGGCAGAAGGCAGCGGACTGGCTTTGATCGGCGCGACCTCTTTGGTAGGCGGCTTCCAGATGGGCCTGCAGTGCGTTCGGGCTCTGACCTTGTTCTGGACCCAAGCCCTGGCGCACGCCGCGGATCTGCGCGGGAGACAGATGACGCTCACAGGAGCCGACGGTGGTGAAGATCCGAACCATGCCCTCGATCGCAGCTTGGGCATTGGCCTCATCTGCGGCGCGGGCGGCCGGGGCCTGGACGGGAGCTTGTGACGTTTCCACCGGTGCAGCCTGGATGACAGCTGCAAACAGCAGGGCTGAGACGAGCATCATAAGCACTCCGGTTCAACTAACGCTTGAAGGTGAACCGGCGGGCTTGCGAGGGCAAGCGGAGCCACAGCGACGGCCTCGGCAGCCTGACCTCGCAGGAAGTTGCGGTTCCGTGCGAGCCCAGGCTGCCGACCGCCGCACGGGGGCGTACGCCGGTCCTTCAATCTGACTTGCCTGCCGACGTTCGCCAAGCCCCAAGTCGCGCGGAATACCGACGGAAGCTGTGTCGGTTTATCTGACGGGGTTGGCTTCGGCCCGCTGCCGTGGCGGGGCCATTGGCATTTCAGGAGGAGCGTTCGGGAACAAATGTCGTCAGTGCCCCGTCAGGCAGCGCGCGCTGAAGCCCCTTCGCCTCATCCCAAGGCGCGCGCATCCAGACGTCGCGCTCCTCTTCAGTCGTCAGGATCACCGGCATGGCCTTGGGGTGTACCGCCCCGACCTCGGCGTTCGGCTCTGTCGTCAGGAAGGCAAACAGGTCGCAGGTCTCGACGCCTGTCTTGATCTTGCGAACGCAGGTGTGCGCCAGAACGTGGACGCCGGCGAAGAAGGCTACGGGCTCCGGATCCTCGCCGGCCAGCCGGAACCAGATCGGCTTGTAGCGTCCCTCCGCATCCCGGCCGGGCTCGCTGAAGGCGGTGAAGGGCACCAGGCATCGGTTGGCCGGGGACAGCCACGGCTTCCAGTGCGACGACGCGGTGTTGCGGACGTTCGTCGTGCCGCTGTCGGGCTCCAGCTCCAAGATCTTCGGGAAGTCGACCTCTTTCCCCTTGGCCCGCAGTTTGTCGGCCCTCTTCGTCGCGGCGTCGAACATTGCCTTCTTCGACGACGGCAGGCCCCAGCGGGACAGGACCAGCTCGCGCTGACCGTCTGCACCGTTGCGGACGATCGGGGCGGGATAGTCGGGGTAGATGTCGCGCGGCTCCAGATTGCCGACACCGCCGTTCATCGCCCTTGCCAGATCGAGGATGGCGGCCGGGCCTCTGCGGTAGCTGTAGAGGTTGCACATCGGGCAACTGCATCACGCCAGGCCTTTCATGTCGAGAAGCGGACGTGCCGAATGGCCGTTACGGGTGGTTTACGGACATTTCACCGACCGTCGCGATAGTCTCCCCATGGGGTTCTCTGACGAAGAGGTGAAGGCTGACCGCGCTGCACGCGCAAAGGCTGAGGCCGACCGGGACGCCAGACGTCGAAGCTCGCCACACATTGGCCCGACTGAAACCTGTCTCCACTGCCACAGACCGTTTCCCGCTCATGAAGCGACGAGCATCGATTATCCAATCTGCCCGACATGTCTTGATTGAACAGTCCAACAGCAGACCTTCTGGGCGTCTGCTACGGGTCGAGGCCGTGTGAAAACGTGCTGGGCTCCAGCGGGGCGGAAGTGGCGACGACGGGCGGAGCGCCTCCGTCAGGCCCTGATCGCTTCCATCAGGGGCTTGGTTCCGAGCACCGCCATCACCCGCTTCATGTTGTAGGCCAGGATGTGGAGGCTGATCTCGGTCTTCACGTTGGGGAGGCGTCGGGTCAGGAAGTGGGTGTGGCCCATCCAGGCCTTGATCGTGCCGAAGGGGTGTTCGACCAGCCGTCGTCGGGTGCGCATGGCGCGCGGGGCCAGGTCCATCCGGACCTGCAGCGCATCGATCACCGCCTCATGCTCCCAGCGGGTGACCCGACGCTCGATGCTGGGGGTGCACTGGCGCTTGAGCGAGCAGCCGGTGCAACTGGCCCGGTCCCAGTATCGGTGCAGGGTCATGCCCTTCTCGACGGTCGTCATGTGGCGCGGCAGCAGCGCCCCGGCCGGGCAGCGGTAGACGTCCCGATCGGGCAGGTAGACGAAGTCCTGCTTGCCGAAGCGACCCGCGGCCTTGGCGCCTGACGTCAGCGGCTTGGGCACATAGGGCGTCACGCCCAGGGTCTCGCAGGCGAGGATCTCCTCGCCGGAGAAGTAGCCCCGGTCGGCCAGCACATCGAGCGCCTCGACGCCCATGGCGTTCCTGGCCTTGCCCGCCATGGAGGCCAGTTGCTCCCGATCGCTCCCCGTCATCACGACCTCATGGGCCACGATCAGGTGATGCTCGCCTTCGACGGCGGACTGGACGTTGTAGCCGACGATGCCGCTGCCCCGGCCGGACGTGGCCATGGATCTGGCGTCGGGATCGGTCAGGGAGACCTGGCCGTCCGGCGAGGCCTCCACCTCGGCCTCCATGGCCTTGAGCATCGCCATCTGGGCGCGGAGCCGATCGATCTTCTCGACCAGCCGTCCGGACCGCGCCTCGGCGGCCTCGCCCTCGTGACGATCCGCCGTGTCCAGGTCCTGCAGATAGCCGGCGATGTGCTCGGCCACCTGTTCGATCCGCCGCTTGAGGTCCAACTCATCGACGAAGACGTCGACCACCCGGACCGGATTATCCTCGGCCACATAGTCGTCGAGACATTCGGGAAGCAGCGTCTGCTGCCGGCGATCGGCACCCTGAACGAAGCGGCTCATACCCACCTCCTGCTGACATCAGGACGATAGGCTAATTCGCTCGATCGGGAGGCGTTTTCACACGGCCTCGGTCGTGAGCGGTCATTCGATCTGCCGCCGAAAGTGGACCTCGCGGCTTCGAACGCACAACGGACCCGGGGACGGTCACCGATATCAATGGTCGGCTTGGCCTGTCGCGGAGGTTTCCGCTTCCAGAACAACGTCCAACGCATCCTGAATGCGTGCACCGCCGCGCGACAGTCGTCTACGTCGGCGGCGCATCGTTGCGGCTGCCTCTATGACCTACGCCTCGGCTTGACCTAGCTTGACCGCCGGACTCAGCGCGCTCCTTGGCTTTTTCGCGCCCTTCCCAAATCCCGTCGCCTTCGCCACGGCAGACCGCAAAGCAGCGTGTTCGGGATGAACCATCGGGAAGTCTGACGGAAGGCCGAACTTTTCTCGATAGGCCTGGGGTGTGTAGCCGGCTTTCGACAGGTGACGCTTGAGCGACTTGAACTTCCGTCCGTCGATCAGAGAGGTGACGCCCTCTGGGGTGATGAGTTTGCGTACTGCAGCGGCAGTGAGACGTTTGGTCGGGGCAGACGCTATATCGGGCTCGGTATTCGAGGCGTCTCCTAAAGCGCTCAGCGATTTGCGAACAGCGGCGACCAGCCCAGGAAGTTCGTCGGGAGACACCCGATTGTTGGCGACGAAGTTGGCTATGATGCCCGTCGTCATCGCCAAGATTGCGGAAGCGTCGTGGTCGGGCATGGAAGTCCTCGAAGGCGATTCGACAGGTTAAGCACCGATGATGCTTGGGCAAGAAGACTTTCACCGGCATTGCGCAGGACGTTCTGCCTTTGTGTGATCCATGCGGCATCTCGGTGCCGGGCAAGCCTGGCGATTTGATAGAGGCAGAAAAGATGCGCGGACCGCGGGCCGAAACATTTCAGGACGAGCTTGATCGCCTGGTTACGCGGGAGATCGCAGCGGCAGGGACAGACTATGGTCGCCTGGCTGCAATGGTTGGCCCGCTGTCCGCTTCCCTGTCCAGGGCCCTGCAGGCGTCGACTGAGGCATCGGCTGCGGCGGTTAGCGAGATGATCGAAAGGGCGAAGGCAGCATCCGAAACAGCCCTGCCGTTGATGCCGCCGCTCTTGCAGAACAAGATCGCCTATTCGGTCGATGAGTTCGCCAAGGTGCTCAGCCTCGGGAAATCCACCGTCTGGCGACTGATCAAGGACGGGGATGTGCGAGCCAAGAAAATCGGCGGCCGCACGCTCATTCCGGCCGATCAGGTCGACCGCGTGCTGAGCCGTCGCGAATGACTGGCTGTCCCATTCTGAATTGGTCTCGGTCGTGAAGCGGAGGCTGTTCTACGTCCAGGCGCGGCCTTATTGACACCGGTCCGCATTCGGAAAGGGTCGGCACGTTACGTCGTGCAGTGCGATCAGGCTCGGGAAAAACAGGGCGCAAAGAATACAGCCCACTGCCAGACCGACCGCCCAGCCAAGCCAGTTGCGACTGCTTCGAGCGGCGACATATGAACCGACGCCGCCGCTACCGCCTAACACGCCGCCACCAATCACCAAGTAGAGGATGTAAGCGCCGATCGCTGCCAGCCAGTCGTACACTCACTCCTCCTAGCCTCCGCCCACCCAGTGGTAGCGCTCGCTTTACGAGAGTCCAGTCGGATGACCGGGAGCCGTAAGGTGTGGCCATCATGGCCATAGGTGTCTGCCAACGGTCCCTGTCGATGGGAGCGCTCAAACGGCTCCCGCCGATGGTGGCCGTTTTCGCGGTTTAGTCTGGGGTGTTCTTGTCCGCAAGGCTGTCGAACACCCGCGTCAGCGAATCCCATGACCGCTTAGCAGCCGTGGCCGGGTTCCGTTCGTTCTCAACCAGGATGGTGATGAGGAAGGGCTGGACGATCTCGATCGGCTCGATGCGATAGGTAACGGTGGCGTGGCCCTCGAACGAAAACTCGATCGAGGCAATGCGGGCATCTACAGCCATTGGATTAGACATCGGTGTTTCTTTCGATCTATGGCTCAGGACGTTGGAAGCTGGAGTGGGTGGGCATTGCATAGCTGTGGCTGCCGGCTTTCCCTCAGCTTTGAGGAAAAGCCGAGGAGCCCTCAAAACGGAGGGAGCCACTTGGAGCCCCGCGGCGGGGCGTCAGAAGCCGATCTTCGCCCTTTCGCGTGGTCGGTGATCAATGGCCCAGGTCAGGGCATCGATCCGCGCCTTTAACTGAACCAGGTGCGTGACCTGGTCGACGTGGTACTCGGCCGCCGCTTCAGTCGCGGCTGGCCAAACCTCGGCCTCCAGCTGCTCGCGGAAGTCTCGCAGGCGCTGGGCTATTTCATCGTCCGGCATTGAGCTTCTCTTTCAGAATAGCGTGGATGGCGACGACCGGGCCTAGGTGCCTCGGATAGTTCAACGGCAGGCCTGGTAGCTGGAATCCTCGGAGCCTCCTCCGCCGCCGGCGGGCTAGGCTAGGCTAGATCCTTACCCAAACGGCGAAATTGGGAATGGATTAGCGCAGTGTCGGCTCGGCTTTTCGCCTCAGCCTCGTCAGAGGCAGTCGTCTGACTGCCATCGAGCTTCGGTTCGCTGTAGTACTCGACGGGCGCAAACTTCTTGTCGCATCGCGGACATTGAGCGGCCCTCGCGTTGCCGTCTCGCTTCAGCTCTACCTGATGATTTTCGCGGTCGAGGCACGATGGACAGACCGGATATCCGATCTTCACTCCGTCGCCTTTGTCCTTCCAAAGGTAGCCGTGCCGGCCTTCGACTAGGGTCGCCTTCTCCTTCTGCGCCTCGACCAGACGCGCGATTTCCCGGTCCCGTTCGGCGAGCGCCGCTGCGGCTTCGTGAAGCTGTCCTTTGGCGTCGTAAAGAGCGCCCATGAGATCGATGACCTGACCCTTCAGCGCAACTTGGTCGTAGGCCTTCTCGACGTTCTTCAGGGAACCGGCGATCTTGATCGCCATGTCCAGACTGGCAAGCCCAGCTGCGATGTCCACTAGCCGACCCCTTCAGCCGCCAGCGCCAGCGTCAGCAACTTTCTGATTGCCTCTGGGCGGCTCTCGTCTTTGCCGCGAGAGCCGATCCAACGATCTAACATGGCCAGTGCATCAGGCTGGAGCCGCACACCAATAAGCTGACCCTGACCGGTCGGCGCGGGCCCCCTTCGTTTCTTTGTTATCAGAGTATCTTTACCAGACATGGTTACCCTGTTATCAGAGTAGCGGACCGCCGGGAAGGTGAGATTTCCCGACGGCCCTAACCGCAACCGATCCTTAGGAGATCAGGTCATGGCTGAACACGCCTCTAGCATACCCACGCCCAAAATCCCGAGGCCTCACGCGACAGACGAACGGTTCGCCAAATGGTGGGCCGCCGCTCAGGCTTGCGACGCCCGCGCCGACGCCGCTGAGGCCGATGCTGAGGTCGCGGCCATCATGGGTGAGAAGCACCAGTATGAGGTCCACATCGCCGAACACGCCGCTGTCGGCCCCGGCGGCCTCTTGATCAAATCGCGGCTGCTGCTGCGGCTTCTGGAAACCGACCGAGACGTCTTCGCCGGCGGCCTGGCCGCTGAGATCGTCGGGCATCTGGAGGGCATGGCATGACCCTCTATTACGTCAACGCCCCGGTCACCGAGCATCCCAGCGTCGGCCGGGCCCGCCTCCGTCACAAGCTCGTGGCTGCCATTGATCGCATGATCATGGCGCTGGACTGGCTAGACGGCGACAGCGACCTCGAACCTTCCTTGTCGTTCGCCATGGCCGCCAATCAGGACATGGCCATCCGGACGGAGCCCCTCGGCCTGGAATGGGTCGACCTTGAAGACGAGTGCGAAGGGGAGGGCGAGGCCTGCGAGGACGAGGGTGCCGAGCATGACGGCCGGGAGCCCGATCAGGACGACGTCAGCAGCCCAGAGACCGGGGAGGGGCCGCAATGATCCCCGACAACCTGACTCCGGCTCAGGCAGAGGCGATCGATGATCTTCTGCACAACCTCGACCTCATCGGGGCCCGGCCCCTTCAGTGCGAGATCGACTGGACCCTGGCTCAGTGTCGAGGCTGAACTACCTCTTGCGGGTGGGCTGCTGGGCTTTCCTGGCAGCCCGTCGCGCTCTGGCCTGCTCCAGTTCCTCTCTGGCCGCATACTTCTCTTCGTGGATCCGTAGCTCGGTGTTCAGCACCTCATCCCATTCGTTCAGGGATGACGGCGCCAGAGCGGCTGGGTCACCGATCACAAGGCGAAACCCGCCCTCTCGCGGGAAGTCCACGGCGGCAATCGTCTTCCCCGCAGCCTCGACGGCTTCGATTGCCCGCCTCACTGACGCTTTGGTGAAGTTCGCAGCACGGCCTGCGGGCGTGGTGACCATGTGATGACCAGGGGTGCGGCCGAAGGCCGAAGCAGTGCGTAAGGTGTTGAAAAGGCTGGCGCACCCGAGAGGATTCGAACCTCTGACCCCTGCCTTCGGAGGGCAGTACTCTATCCAGCTGAGCTACGGGTGCATCGCCCTGGCCTTGCGGCCGGACGAAGGGCCTTACAGCAGGTCCGCGCGCGCCTCAATCCCGAAAGGTGGGCGAGATCGCCTCGCTCGACCGCGTCGCGAGCGATGGTGCCCTTGCGCCCCTGCGCTCAAGCAGCGCGCGACCGTGTCGCGTGCGCTAGCGCCCTTGGCTACTGCGCCAGCATGCCGCCGTCGATCTTGAACTCGGAGCCGGTGACGAACTTGCTCTCGTCCGACGCCAGGTAGAGCACGCACCAGGCCACGTCGTCGGGCTCGCCGATTCGCTTCAGGGGGATGCCCCGCGTCAGCCGTTCGTGGGCCTTGGCCTCGTCGCCGCCGGCCATGGCGATGAAGGGGTCCAGGATCGGCGTCTTAATGAAGACCGGGTGGACCGAGTTGCAGCGCACGTTCCAGTCCATCTTGGCGGCCTCCAGCGCGACGGTCTTGGTGTACATCCACACCGCCGCCTTGGTGGCGTTGTAAGCCCCCATGCCGGGGGCGGCGGCCAGGCCCGCCACCGAGGAGATGTTGACGATCGAGGCCGGGGCGGCGTCGCGCAGATGCGTCATCGCGTGCTTGCAGCCCAGCATGATCGACTCAACATTGATCGCCTGGACCCGGCGCCAGTTCTCCAGCGTGTCGGTCTCGACGAACTTCAGATCGCCGCCGATGCCGGCGTTGTTCACCAGGATGGACAGGGACCCCATGTCGGCGACGCCGGCGGCGATCACGTCGATCCAGACCGCTTCGTCGGTGACGTCGTGGGCATAGGCGAAGGCCGCGCCCGGCACCTCGGCGTTGATGGCGTCGGCCAGGGCCCGGACGCCGGCCAGATTGACGTCCGTCAGGGCGACCTTCGCGCCCTCGCGGGCCAGCATCCAGCCCATGGCCTGGCCCAGGCCCCCGGCCGCGCCGGTGATCAGGGCGGCCTTGCCGGCGACGCGTCCAGGTCTCGTCATCTCATTTCCCTCCCAGGGACAGGGCGGCCGCATCGATGAAGCCGGCCAGGGTCTGGTCGAGCTCGGTGACCCCGCCGGCGTCGTGGGTGGTCAGCACGACCTCGACGCGGTTGTAGACGTTCGACCACTCGGGATGGTGATCCATCGTCTCGGCCTTCAGCGCCACGCGGGTCATGAAGGCGAAGGCGGTGTTGAAGTCGGCGAACGTCAGCGATCGCGCGATGGCGGGACGGTCGCCGGGGGCAATGCTCCATCCGGACAGCGACCGGATGGCGTCGGCGGGGGAAACGGTGGGGCGGCTCATGGCCAAGGCCTAGCCCCGCTGTCGGACGCGGGCAAGATGACGCGAGGGAAGCGGATCCGTTCCCTGAACGACATAGGAACTCACGGTAACGCTTGGCGTTTCAAAGCGTCACGGTTCCGCGGGAAGGGTGTTTCGATGGACAATCTGTGGATCGCAGCGCTGAAGCCGGTCGACCGTAAACGCCTGGAACCCCATCTGCACGAAACCCAGTTCCGTCAGGGCGACCTGATCTATGACGTCGGCCAGGCGGTGGACGAGGTCTGGTTTCCCGTCGCCGGCGTCGTCAGCCTGATGACCGTGCTGCCCGAGGACCGGCTGGTGGAGACCGCCGCCATCGGCCGCGAAGGCCTGGTGGGGGTCACCTGCGGCCCGCTGAACGCCCGGGCCGCCAGCCGGGCCATCGCCCAGATCGCAGGGTCCGCCTTCTGCTGCCCGGCCGAGGTCTTTTCCGACGCCCTGGCGGAAAGCGAGTCGATGCGTGTCGCCTTGGCCAAATTCACCGAAGGCCTGTTCGCCCAGGTGCAGCAGACCGCCGCCTGCAACGCCCAGCACCGGCTGGATGAACGTCTGGCGCGCTGGCTGCTGACCCTGCACGACCGCGCCGATGCCGCCCGGTTCGACCTGACCCAGGCCGACATCGCCGGCATGCTGGGGGTGCGGCGGGCGACGGTGTCGGAGGTCGGCAGCGCGTTGGAGAACCGGAAACTGATCAAGCGCGGACGCGGCTGGGTCGAGGTGCTGGATCGGCCTGCGCTCGAGTCCGCCGCCTGCGGCTGCTATCATTCCATCCGTGGGGTCATGAAGGATCTGCGCCTGCCCCTGCCCAAGCCTCCCAAAGATTGAAGCCGCGACGCCGCAGCCCGGTGACGGGGCCCCTGCGTCGCGCTAGACCCCGAGCATGAGCGACACCGAAGCCCCCTCCGCCCAGACCTCGCCGTTCGGATTCCGCGACGTCGATGCGCGCGAAAAGGTGCGGATGGTGCGGGGCGTGTTCGACAGCGTGGCCTCCAGCTACGACCTGATGAACGACCTGATGAGCGGCGGCGTGCATCGGCTGTGGAAGGACGCGGCCGCCGCCAAGCTGAATCCCCGGCCCGGCGAGACCATCCTGGACGTCGCGGGCGGCACCGGCGACATGGCCCGGCGCTATTCCAAGATGGCGCGGGCGGCCCAGGAGCGGCGCGGCGGCGACGACGCCTCGGTGATCGTGCTGGACTACAATGCCGAGATGATCCTGGCGGGGGTCGAGAAGGGCGGGGAGCCGGAGATGGTCTGGACCGTCGGCGACGCCATGGCCCTGCCGATCCCGGACGCCTCGGTCGACGCCTATTCGATCAGTTTCGGCATCCGCAACGTGTCGGACATCGCCGGGGCGCTGAAAGAGGCGCGGCGGGTGGTGAAGCCGGGCGGGCGTTTTCTCTGCCTGGAGTTCTCGCGGCCGACGGCCGAGGCGGTGCGCAAGGCCTATGACGCCTGGTCCTTCCACGCCATTCCCCGCATCGGCGGCTGGGTGACCAAGGATCGCGACAGCTATCAGTATCTGGTCGAAAGCATCCGCCGCTTTCCAGACCAGGCGACGTTCAAGGCCATGATCGAGGACGCCGGCTTCAGCCGCGTCGCCGTGACCAACCTGTCCGGCGGAGTCGCCGCGATCCATTTCGGGTGGGCGGTCTGAGCCTGTCCGCCGCATACCGGGTCGCGCCCGCCCCCCCGCCCACGGTGCCCGTGCGCGATCCCCTGGGGGCGACCTGGCGTCTGCTGCGCTGGGGCGGGGCCCTGGCCAAACACGACGCCCTGCTGCCGCGCGAGCTGACGCCCCTGCTGCCCGGCTGGGCCCGGCCGATCGCCGGCTTCATCCACCTGTTCGCCGGTCAGGAGAGCCGCGACGGGCGTCCGGGCCAGAGGCTGGGCCGGGCGTTCGAGACCCTGGGGCCCGTGGCCATCAAGCTGGGCCAGGTCATGGCCACCCGCGCCGACATCTTCGGCATCGAGTTCGCCCGGGATCTGGGTCGGCTGAAGGACAAGCTGCCGCCGTTCCCGACCGAACAGGCACGGCGCGAGGTCGAGCGCTCGATCGGCCGCCCGGTCGAGAGCCTGTTCACCGATTTCGGCGATCCGATCGGGGCGGCGTCCCTGGCCCAGGCCCACCCGGCCTGGCTCGCCGACGGGCGCAAGGTCGCGGTCAAGGTGCTGCGGCCCGGCGTCGAGCGCCGCGTCACCACCGGGCTGGACGCCATGCGCCTGGCCGCGCGGATGGTGCACCGCCTCGTCCCCGCCTCGCGCCGGCTGGAGCCCGAGGCCTTCGTCGAGACAGTGGCCCGGTCGATGTATCTGGAACTGGACATGCGGCTGGAGGCCGCCGCGGCGTCCGAGCTGCACGACATCATGGACAAGGCCCGCGCCGACGGGGCCCATATGTCGGCGCCCAAGGTGATCTGGGACGGGGTGGGCAAGCGGGTCCTGACGCTGGAATGGGCCGTCGGCATGCCCATGACCGATCCGGAGACGATCCTTCAGCCGGGCCTGGACATCGACGCCCTGGCCGACAATGTCGTGCGCGCCTTCCTGGTCCAGGCGCTGGACTACGGCACCTTTCACGCCGACCTGCACGAGGGCAATCTGTTCGCCTATGCCCCGGCCGAGCTGACCGCGGTCGATTTCGGCATCATCGGCCGGCTGGGGGAAGGCGAGCGGCGCTACCTGGCCGAGATCCTGTGGGGCTTCCTAACGCGCGACTACGCCCGGATCGCCCGGGTGCATTTCGAGGCCGGCTATGTGCCGCCGCACCATTCGGTCGAGGCCTTCGCCCAGGCCCTGCGGGCGGTGGGCGAGCCGGTGATCGGCCGGGCCGCGTCCCAGGTGTCGATGGGCCGGCTGCTGGGCCAGCTGTTCGAGATCACCGCCCTGTTCGACATGCACCTGCGGCCCGAGCTGATCCTGCTGCAGAAGACCATGGTCTCGGTCGAGGGCGTGGCGCGGCGGCTGAACCCGGACCACGACCTGTGGTCGGCGGCCCAGCCGGTGGTCGAGCGCTGGATCACGCGCGAGCTGGGGCCCAAGGCCCAGGTGCGCGACGGGTTGCGGGAGGTCTGGGCCGGGGCCCGGGCCCTGTCGCGGCTGGTGCAGGACCCCCCCGCGGCCCAGACGGTGGTCGTGGAGCGTGCCCATACGCCGATCTGGATGGTCGTCGGCGTCACCGCCGCGACCGTCATGGCCGGGGCCGCCCTTGTTCTGTCGCTTTGGACCCGGATCATGGGCTGATGTCCCGGAGCCCTCGCATGACCCTGTCCCCCCGCGCCGTCCTGATGTTCACCGCCGCCCTCTCGGCGCTGGCAGCCCCGGCGATGGCCCAGACCCTGCCGTCGGCCCAGAGCCGATCGCTGGCCCCTTCCAGCGGCGCGGCCGCGACCTTGCCCAATAGTTTCGATGCGCCCGTTGCCGCGCCGGTCGCTCCGGCGGCACCCGCCGCGCCTGCGGCGGCCCCGACCGAGGTGGCGGTGGCGGAGGCCACGCTGCGGGCCGTGATCGAACAGCTGCGCGCCGGTGAGGTCGACACCACCCTGTACACGGCCGACCTGGCGGGTCGGCTGAAGGGTCAGATCGCGACCCTTCAGCCGATCCTGGTCGGATTCGGGGCCGTCCAGAGCGTCGAGGCCCTGGGCTCCGAGGACGGCACGGGTCAGTTTCTGGTCGTCTTCGACGAGGCCGCGACCCAGTGGATGATCGGTCTCAACGAAGACGGCTTGATCGCGGCGCTGCTGTTCCGTCCGGCCCCGCCTGAATCCTCGACGCCGAACGCGCCGCCGGCCACGTAGCTAGCGGTCGTCCGAGGTGTCGCGGCCGGGATCCAGGGTGTTGTCCACCCGGTCGTCCCAGCCCTCGCGGTGTGATTTGAAGGCCAGGGCCATCAGGCCATAGGTCAGGCCCACGGTGCCGAGGATGCCCAGCCCCATGGCGATCCATCCGTGCAAGGGCAGGGCCCCGCCACCGATCGCGATCCAGAACAGGCTCAGACCCCAGGTGGCCCCGGCCGAGATGGCCAGGCCGAGCACGGTGATCAGGGATAGACGGGCAAGGCGGGCGACCATGCGCTTGTCCTTAGCACATCCGCGGCCGCCCGGCCTGCGTCACAATCAGCGCTGGACCCACTGTCCGGCGCTGTTGCGATACCACTGGCCGGTGGCGATGCGGGGCATCAACTGGCTTTCGAACATCCGCGCTCCGGCGACGTCAGGGGTCGTGCCGGCCTGCCGGGCGCTGGCGGCATAGGCTTCGCGCCGGGCGGCGTTGGTGGTGGTCACCGCGGCCTGCAGGGCGGGATCGGCGCCCGAGGTGCGGATCCCCAGGAAGCCGTCAGCCTGCTCGCCGACGACGCCCTGGGCCTTGGCGGCATCGATCGTGGCCTTCTGCGCCGAAGTCTGGGCCATGGCGGCGCCCGCGGCGACGCCCAGGGCGACGACGGCGGCACCGACGACGAACATCTTGCGAAGAGACATGGGGTGGGTCTTTTCCATTAGAACAGATTGGGGTTTTCGGTCAGCAGGTCGCGCAGTTCCTGATCCAGCCGCACGCGCACGTCGGCGTCCAACTTGGCATAGATCTGGATCGGATCCACCTGAAGCCGGATCGTCGGGGTGCAGCCGCCGAGCAGGACGGCCGTGCCCATCGCCAGCAGCAGGGGCCGGGTCAGGCGGGAAGGAAGGGTCATCCGGGAATCTCCGTCGGCGTCTTCGATAAGCTGACACCGGTGTGCGCCGCAGGCGGTGAACGGGGTCTGAACGGTCAAGGCTGGGTTTCGTTCGGTGCGTCCGAGGGGGTGTCCCCGCCCGATCGCGCCCGATTGATCGCCAGCAGGTCGGAAACAAGCTGGTTCAGGTTCAGCGTCGTGTCCAGCGTCAGGTCGATGCCGGTGTTGGACGGCAGGGGCAGGGGCCGGTTCAGGAACTCCCGGCTGATCAGCTCGGCCAGGGTCAGGCGCAGCTCCTGCCGCTGGGGCGGATCGTGGCGACCCCGGATGCGGAACAGGACCCCGACCCGGCCCTCGTCCAGGCTGTTCACGTCGGCGGTCAGCACGTCAAAGGCCAGGTTCTCCATCGCCTGATAGGCCAGGTCCTCGACCGTATTGGGCGGCACCGCGCCGCCGCCGCCCGCCTCCAGGTCGCTCAGGGCGGTGCGCTGGATCGACAGCCGGCCGGGCTGGGCGGCGAACAGACTGCCGGCGACGATCCGCACGCCCGTCTGGGGATCGCGGGTGAAGGGCAGGCGGCCGGAGACCACGGCGTCCAGCTTGACCTTGTCGCCGAAGCCTGAGCCGGCGATCAGGTCGCCCAGCTGCACCCGGTCAAGCACGATGACGCCCGAGAAGGGGCGTCCGTCCAACGGCAGCGAGAACGGCTCGATGCTGACGGTGCCGCCCGCCGCATTGATGCGCCCGCCGGAGATCGCGACGGCCGCCTCGTCCAGCTGGAAGGCCAGAGTCATGTCGGTCAGGGGGGCGATCGACTCCAGGGTCGCGATCTTCAGGGACTGACCGGGCGCGGTGGTCAGCGGGTCCAGCCGGGTGAAGTCGATGGTGCCGCTCAGCCCCTTCACCGGCCCGGCCGGGCTGACGAAATCCAGGCCTGGGACGACCAGGCGGCCCGAACTCGAGCCCTCGGGCAGGTCCTCGCGCCAGTCGATCCGGCCGGTGAAGGCGGCCGATCCGGTGGCGGGCGGGCGGATGATGTCCTGGACCAGCGGGCTGAGGTCGGCGGGCTGCAGGCCGCCCTCGGCGAAGACCAGCGACGGCGCGTCGATGACGACACCGCCCGTGCCGCTCAGGCCGTCGTGGGCCAGGGTCATCCGTCCCAGGATGTTGCCGCTGCGCGCCAGGTCGAAACTCCCGGCCCACTGCTCGTCGGCCAGTCGCGCCGATCCGGATCCGGTCAGGGTGTTGAAGCGGCGCGGACGGGTCGTGTCGTCGATGCTCACCGAGGCGATCGTGGCCTCCAGCCCCAGCCCCGAGGCGGCGCCGGTGGCGACGACGCTGCCGGTTGCCTCGGCGAACGCGAGGGCGAGGAAGGGCGCCGAGGCGGCGATCCCCTCGATCCGGCCCGTCGCGCGCCAGCGGCCGTCCTGCGACACCACCAGCGGTCCTGCGGTGGGGCACAGGCGGCCGGAGACATCGATGACGTCGTTTTCCTCCAGGTCCAGCCGCGCCAGGGTCAGGGGCAGGCAGCCCTGGGCGGTGTAGGTCAGTCGGCCGGCGTTCGTGGCCAGGACGCCGCGGGTGCGGACCGTCAGGCCGCGCGCCAGGCCGAAGTCGAGCGCGGCCCGCCCGTCCAGCGTGGCCTGGAAGCCCCCGGCCGTCAGCCGCCAGTCCGGGACCGCGAAGGTCGCGTCCGGCAGGCCCTGGCCGCGCGTGGCCGTCAGGGTCAGGGCTCCGCCGCCCCTCTGGCCCGGGGCGGCCGCGAAGACCGGCCGAGCGACGGGATTAAGCGTTAAAACGCCTCCATTGGCCGGGAGAAGGCGGGCGGGCGCGGTCAGGGCGATGGCCAGACCGGCCGCGCCCGACCCGACGCGGACCGACGTCGCCTGCAAAGTGAAGGCCCCCAGGGCGCGCTTCATCCCGGCCAGTTCCGGCACATCCTCGGGGCCGACCGGGCCGAACAGGGGCCAGCGGCCGTCGCGCGCCGAGACCCCGCCGGTCAGCACCAGGGCCTCGGTCCGATCCGAGACATAGTCCAACGCCATCCGCCCCGACACGGCGTCGAGCGACAGGGTGTCGAAGGCGAAGCGCCCCAGCGATGCCTGAACGCTGCCGCCGGCGGTCGTGCGACCGTTTCGCGTCGCCACGGTCAGTTTGGGCGCGGAGAGCGCCACGCGGGTCAGGTCGAAATCGGCGGCGCGGCCTGCGGCGGCGGTCAGGGTCGCCGGACCTTCGAACCGCGCGTCCAGGCCTTGACCGCTCCGCGCCAGGTTCAGCCGGGCCGCGGTCGTGACGACGGTGGCGTTTTGCGCCGACAGGGCGGGGCTGGCGAAGTGACCGGCGGTCAGGCGCGCATCCGACGATCCCGTGAAGCCGAAGGTCTCGATCCAGCCGGTGACGGCACCGTTCAGCCTGAGCGTGAGGTCGGCGTTGGTGGTGCTGACGTCGCCGACCGTCATGCGCCGGCCCTTGAGCGCCAGATCGAGGACGGCCCGACCGTCGCCGCGGCGCGTTTTCAGGTCGGGGTAGGGCAGGTTTCCGGTCGCCTTCAGCGACAGACCCTGGCCCTCCGCCCCGGCCAGGGTCAGACCCTCGGCCGCGAGGTCGGTGCTCACGGCCATACGATCGCCGGTCGTGGTCAGCTCCAGCCGGCCGCCCAGACCCCTCGCCTCGGTCGCTCCGCTCTTCAGGGCGGCGGCGGGCATGCGGGCCGACAGCCGCATCAGCTGGCCGTCGTCGATCCGGGCGTCGCCCAGCAGCGACAGGGGACCGTATTCCGTGTCGAGCCGAAGCCTCCCGCCCTCGACCAGCATCAGGGGGCCGCGGCTGTCGGGGCGGGCGGGGCGCCCGGTGAATTCCTCGACCAGCGGGTCCAGCGAACCCAGCGACAGTTTGCCGGCCTTCCAGCTGGCGCGGACGACCGGCCGCACCAGGCGGATGCGGGACGGCGTGACCCCCAGCCCCTGTCGCGACCAGGGCAGGCCCAGCGCATAGTCCACCTCGACCCTCTCCACAGTGACGTCCGGATTGGAGGCGTCACCGATTCGGACCCTGCCGACGAACCCCGTCAGCTCCAGCCGCTGGATGGTGACGTCGGCCTCGATCCCGCGGCGGTCCAGCCAGCCGACCAGCACCTCCCGCGCGGCGGCACGTCGGTTCAGCCAGGCGACGCCGGCGACGAGCATCAGCAGGATCAGTAACCCGGCGGCGACCCTCGCCGCCAGGCGACGACGCGGTCCCCGGGGCGTTTCGCGCGGGGGCTGGGCGGGCGTGTCCGTCACGCCCGCGACCGCGACACGGCGGGAAGCGCAAGGCTCAGCTTCAGCACGAACCGAGACCAGATGACCGCAATGCGCGTTGCGCGAACGCCACATGAAGTGGCGCCAGTGTCACGTAGAATGCAGGGGCGACGGAAGGGGGGCTCACACGGGTTCATCGTTGAAGCAAAGCGATCCATAGCTTGGCGATAGACTGTCAGGACCTACGTCGGAATACCTACCGCCAAGGTTTTTACCCAAAGGCATCACCGGGCTTAACCGTTTGTAACGAACCTGCTTCCCAATGTGGGATCGGCAAGTTATAGAGCTTGCTTCGTGCCGGGGGGCTCTTCGGCGCGATCCTTGCTTATCCAGGACCTGGCGCCGTTGGGCGTCGTCGTATGTCGGGGACCGATGGCCCAGTTCGATCCACGCCGCCAGCCGATGCGATTTGCACCGCACATGCTCACAGCCGTCGCCGCCGTCTCGGTCGCGATGCTCGCCGGCAAGGTCTATCAACCCGCCGCGGCCGAAGTGGTTCCCGAACTGACTCCCCAGCAGATGGCTTCGCTGGAGGCGCGCGCCTTCGAGACGGCCAGCACGCCTGCCGGCCTGACGGCGCCCGAGGCCATCCCGGTCCAGATCCGGCGCGGCGAGACCTTCGAAGACGCCGTGCGTCGCACCGGCATCGGCGAGGCCGAGGCGTCCGCCGTGGCCGCGACCCTGTCCAATGCCTTCGACCTGAGCCAGCTCCGCGCCGGCCTGAAGTTCGAGACCGCCATTTCCCGTCCCCGCGCCGGTCGCGGCGACGCCCGCCTGATCGGCCTGACCATGCGGACCGGTCCCGCCAGCCAGCTGACCGTCTCGCGCAGCTTCGACGGCGCGCTGCGGCTGCGCGCGCTCGAGGAACGCGTCACGCAGGAGACCATGGTCGTCAACGCCAAGGTCGAGGGTTCGCTGACCGCCACGGCCCAGCGCATGGGGGCGGACGCCGCCATCCGCCGCACCGCCAACAAACTGTTCGGCCACCGCTTCGACCTGGATCGCGACATCCGCGCCGCCGACTCCTTCACCCTGGTGTTCGATCGTTCGGTGACCGAGAACGGCCGGACCATTGACACCGGTGACCTGTTGTACGCCGAGCTGAAGGGCGCGGTCTTCTATCGCTTCCAGCGCCCGGGTGCCCGCGAGGTCGAATATTTCGACGCGGCCGGCAAGAGCATGCGCTCGTCGATGATGCGCACCCCGCTGGATCGCGCCGCGCGCGTCAGCTCCAGCTTCGGCTTCCGCGTCCATCCGATCTCCGGCTACCGCAAGATGCACCAGGGCATCGATTTCGCCGCCGGCACCGGCACGCCGATCGTGGCCCCCGCCGACGGCGTGGTGATCGAGGCCCGGCGCTGGGGCGGCTACGGCAACTGGCTGCGCGTGCGCCACGCCAGCGGGCTGGAAAGCGGCTACGGCCACCTGTCGCGCTACGGCTCGGGCATCCGTCCCGGCCAGCGCGTCCGCCAGGGCCAGGTCATCGCCTATGTCGGCTCGACCGGGGCCTCGACCGGCCCCCACCTGCACTATGAGCTGTGGCGCAACGGCCAGCGCATCAACCCGGGCAGCATCAAGGTCGAGGACAATGTCCAGTTGGCCGGCAACGACCTGGCCGCCTTCCGGGCCGAGAAGTCCCGGATCGACCGGATCATCGCCTCGGGCGGCGAGCGTCGCCCCGCGGTGATGCAGGCGAGCGTCAACGGCCTGCGGCCGGCCGCTGCGGCGACCCGCTCCTAAACTCCGTCCGGAAATTCAGGACGCGGGGCCGGACCGGGTCCGCATCCCGTCCACCGCCGCGACCAGCCGGGCGAGATCAGCCGGCGTGGACAGGCGGTGATCGCCGCCCTCGATCAGGTCCAGTCGCGCATCGCCGCCGATCAGCCGCTCGATCAGGGTGATGGCGTGCGACCACGGCACGGTCTCGTCGGCCCGCCCCTGCAGCACGTGCACAGGGGCGGACATCGCGATGGGGCCGTCCATCAAAAGCCAGTCCCGCGCCTCCTCGAACATGCGCGCCGTCAGGACGTATTCGCCCAGACCGGCTTCGGTGATCGTCGCCTCGCCGTCGCGCAGGATGGCCTGTCGGACGTGATCGTCCAGCGAGGGCCACATCAGCCGCTCGGTGAAATCGGCCGCCGGATTGACCAGCACCAGCCCGGCCATTCGTTCCGTCCGGGCCAGGGCCGCGAGCAGGGCGACCCATCCCCCCATCGAGGACCCCACTGGGATCACGGGTTCGGCCAGGTAATCGATCAGGCCGATCGCATCTTCGCGCCACCGGCCGATGGTGGCCTGACGCCAGTCGCCGGAGGACTGGCCATGGGCGAAATGGTCGTAGCGGACGAACGACCAGCCGCGCTCGCGGGCTGCGGCGTCCAGCGCCAGGGCCTTGGTCCCCTCCATGTCCGAGCGGAAGCCGCCGATCCAGAGCACGGTCGGGCCGGTGCCGGCGACGCGCTTGAAGGCCAAGGTTTCGCCGTCGGGGCGAGCGAGGTGATGGATCTCGGACATGGTCGGAACCTCAGGCCGTCACCCTCGGGCTTGACCCGAGGATCGGACGTTGTGCACACGAGGCAGGCGGTCAGATCCACCGAGCGCCTGCCCTCGCGACTGTCGTGGGGCGCATCCGATCCTCGGGTCAAGCCCGAGGATGACGAGGGAATGAGCGTGCCGTCCAACAAGGTCCTGTTCGTCACCTCCAACCGCATCGGCGACTGCGTGATCTCGTCCGGGATCCTGCGGGAGATCGCCCGCCAGGTGCCGGGGGCGGAGATCACCGTCGCCTGCGGCCGTCCGCCCGCCCCCTTCTTCCGCTCCGCCCCCGGCGTCGAGCGGGTCATCGTGCTGGACAAGAAGAAGGCGGCCGGACACTGGCTGGAGTTGTGGCGACAGGTCGTCGGTACGCGCTGGGCCCTGGTCGTCGACATCCGGGGCTCGGCCCTGGCCTGGCTGCTGCGGGCCGACCGGCGGGTGGTCTACAACCGCCGCTGGGAGACCGGCCTGCCCAAGGTCGAGATGGTGTCGCGGCTGATGGGCGCCGAGCGGGCACTGGAACCCGAACTGTTCATCGACGCCCGCGCCCGCGCCGAGGCGGCGGCCGTGATCGACCCGCAGCTGGCGTCCGCGCCGGGGCCGATCATCGCCCTGGCCCCCATCGCCCACCAGCCCGGCAAGAGCTGGCCGGCCGATCGCTGGGGCGAACTGGTCGAGCGGCTGAAGGCCGAGCCGCGCTTCGAGGGCTGGCGGTTCATGCCGGTCGGCGGACCCGGCGACCGGCCGCCCGCCACCCCGGCGCTGACGGCGGCCGGGGCGCGCGGGATCGACTGCGTGGGCAAGGGCGACATCCTGTGTTCGGCCGCGGCCATCGATCGGGCGGCGCTGTTCGTCGGCAATGACTCCGGCCTGATGCATGTCGCGGCGGCGGCGGGAAAGCCGACCCTCGGCCTGTTCGGACCGACGGAGTGGTGGCTCTATGGTCCGCGCGGCCCCCGGACGGCGATCGCGGCCTCCAATCCGACCCGCGGCCAGTTCGCCCCGATCGAGGCCCTGACCGTGGAGCGTGTCTTCGAGGCCGTTCTGGCGCTTCACGACGCCTGGATCGGCGCGCCCGACCCCACCACGCCTTGAAGCAAAGGCGTTTCGGCGTCATATAGAAGGTTGTGAGGGAACGCGCCGGAGGGCCGTGCGCTGACCCCTGCGACCACAATGCTTTCAGAAACACAAGGAAACGACGCTCATTCGCCGTCCGATGCAATCGCCGCCCGTCAAGGACGGGCCGCCCATGAACCAAGACATCCGCGCCCCGCGCGTTCTGCTGATCGATCAGAACGGCGAGAAACAGGGGGTCATGCCGACCTCCGCCGCGCTGGAGGCCGCCGAAGAGGCGGGCATGGATCTGGTTCAGATCGTCTCGACGTCGGAGCCGCCCGTCGCCAAGATTCTCGACTACGGCAAGTTCCGCTTCCAGGAGCAAAAGAAGAAGGCCGAGGCGCGCAAGCGTCAGAAGGTCGTCGAGCTGAAAGAGATCAAGCTTCGCCCCAACATCGACGTCCACGACTATGAGGTGAAGGCCAAGGCCATGCACCGCTTCTTCGACGAGGGCGACAAGGTCAAGGTGACGCTGCGCTTCCGCGGCCGCGAGATGGCCCACCCCGAACTGGGCATGAAGCTGCTGAACAAGGTCCAGGCCGATTTCGACGAGATCGCCAAGGTCGAATATGCGCCCCGCATGGAAGGCCGCCAGATGATCATGATCCTGGCACCGAAGTAGGTCACCGACCGGTCAACGATCAGACGCCCTGGTTCGCCGGGGCGTTTTCGTATTGCGCCCAGCCGATCGCCCAGTAGGGTCGCGATCGCGTAAGGGGGCTTATGGCATGATGGGTTCGATCCGGTGCCGGGCATCCGCATCGATATTGGCGGCGAGCCTGGCGCTCGCCGCTTTCGTCTTCTCTGGGGCGGCGCGGGCGCAGGATGCGGCTCCACCACCGCTGTCGGCCTACGGGGCTTTGCCGTCGCTGGAACTGGTGGCGCTTTCGCCCTCGGGTCAGCGCCTGGCCTTCATCACCGTGATCGGGGAGCAGAGGGCGCTGGTCGTCACCGATCTGGCGGCGGATGCCACCCTGGGCCGCATCGGCATCGGCGAGGCGAAGGTCCGAGATCTGGACTGGATCGGCGAAGACCGCATCCTGATCACCAGCTCGATCATGACGTCCCTGCCGGCGATCGGCATCATCCGGCGCGAGCTCACGGGCGGACAGATCTACGACGTGACGCGGCAGCGCGTGGTTCAGATGCTCAGACCGACGCAGGAGCTGTTGCCGGTGCTTCTGGGCCCCGTCGACATCATCACGGCGGACGACGCCCCCACGGCATTCGTTAGGGCGCATTCGTTCAGCAGGCCCGCAGCCCGGGATCTCTACAGGGTCGATCCCGAAACAGGGCGCGCGCGCCGGGCCGAGGCCATGAATATTGACGTGGACGGCTATGTCCTCGACCCATCCGGCCAGTCGGTCGCGCGCAGCGCGTATGACGAACGATCCAAGGTCTGGAGCCTTCACCTGCGTCGGGGCAGGACGTTTGAGGAGACCTGGCGCACGACGGCCCCGCTCGATCTGCCGGCCCTATTCGGGTTGGGTCTGAGTGGCGACAGCGTGATCGTGGGCGCAGATCGCCCCGACTTCCATCGCGAGGACCGCGAGGACGCGGCCTTCTTCGACGTGAACCTGGCGACCGGAACCTGGCGACCCGTCCGGTTCGAGTTCGATCCGACCAGCCTGTTCTTCCATCCGGTTTCGGGACGCCTGATCGGGGCTTGGCGCATGGAAGAGGCGGGGCGTCGATATTCGTTCGCCGATGCCGACGCCGGGGATCTGTGGCACACGATCCTGGCGGCCCTGCCCAACACATCGCCGTCCCTGGTCAGCCTGGGCCACGATTTGAAGTCGGCTGTCGTGTTCACCAGCGGCTCGAACGACCCCGGCACATACCGCCTCGTGGATCTGGCCGACCGCACGCTGGAAACGGTAGGCTCCGCCTACGGCGCGATCCCGGCCTCGGCGGTCGCGCCGATCACGCCGATCTCGTACGAGGCCGCCGACGGGCTGGAGATTCATGGCTATCTGACGACGCCCCCCGGTCGAGAGGCAAGGTCTCTTCCGCTCGTGGTGCTGGCCCACGGCGGGCCTGCCTCTCGAGACGTGAATGAGTTCGACTGGTGGGCCCAGGCTTTGGCTTCGCGCGGCTACGCCGTGCTCCAGGCGAATTTCAGAGGGTCTTCGGGCTATGGCCAAGCGTTTCTCGAGGCCGGCTATGGCGAATGGGGCCGAAAGATGCAGACCGACCTTTCGGACGGCGTGCGTCACCTGACGGATCAGGGGATCGTCGATCCGGCTCGGGTCTGCATCGTGGGTGCCAGCTACGGCGGCTATGCGGCGCTGGCCGGGCCGACCCTGGACCGGGGTGTCTATCGCTGCGCCGTCGCCGTCGCCGGGGTTTCGGAACTCCGTCGGATGGTCGCGTACGAGGCCGAGCGGGGCGAGGGTCGGGACAACGAGGCCGTGCGTTACTGGAACCGCTTCATGGGCGGCGATGGCCCGAGGGATCGGTCACTGGATGCCCGCTCTCCGGCTCGCCTGGCCGCCGAGGCCGATGCGCCCATCCTGCTGATCCACGGCCGGGACGATACGGTGGTGCCGATCGAGCAGAGCCGCCTGATGGACTCGGCCCTGCGACGGGCCGGCAAGCCGGTGGAGCTGGTCGAACTGGGCGGCGAGGATCACTGGTTGTCGCGGACCGAAACCCGAATGCGGATGCTGACGGAAACCGTACGGTTTCTCGAGACCCACAATCCGGCTCAGGACCCTTAAGTCGCGTCAGGCCGCAACGGCGGCCATCGCCTCCGACGGCGCGGACACCTGCGTCATGGCCAGCCGGATCGCGTTCAGCAGGGCGTCGGGCTGGATCGGCTTCTGGGCCACGCCGTTCATGCCGGCGGCGCAGTATTCGGCCGCGTCGCGATCGTCCGCATTGGCGGTCAGGGCCAGGATCGGCACCCGCCCGGCCGGTCCGGGCAGGGCGCGAATGGCGCGGGTGGCGGCGACCCCATCCATCACCGGCATCTTGATGTCCATCAGGATCAGGTCGAACCGGCGGTCCCGGGCGGCCGCCAGGGCCTCGGCTCCGTCCTCGACCTGTTCGTGGCTGCAGCCGAACATCTCCATCAGGCGCGCGGCGACGAAGCGGTTGGTGGCGTTGTCGTCGGCGATCAGGACGTGGAGCGTCTCGTGCGGGGTCGGTTCGGCCATGACGGCGGCGGCGGCCCGCATCTCGGGGTCGCAACAGGGCAGCGCCAGGCTGAAATGGAACCGCGCCCCGCCCTGGGGAGAGCGGGCGACCCCGATCGTCCCGCCCATCCGGTCCACGATCTGGCGACAGATGGCCAGGCCCAGCCCGGCCCCGGCCCCTTCGCGGCCCGCCTGGCCGGTGTTGAACGGTTCGAAGATGGAGGCCGCGGTGGCCTCGGGGATGCCCGGCCCGGAGTCGTCCACGACGGCGTCGATCCGGACCGCGCCGTCCTGCCAACGACTGGCCAGGGAGACGACGACCTCGCCCTCGGTGGTGAATTTCAGCGCATTGCCGATCAGGTTGTTGAGCAGTTGCTTCACCCGCATGGCGTCGCCCACGACCCAGTCGCCCCCTGCGGTGTCGCACGCCACGGTGAGCACCAGACCCTTCTCCTCGGCGCGCGGGCGCCACAGGGCCTGGAGGTCGGCGCCGAGGGCATCCAGGTGCAGCGGCGCCGGTTCGAGACTGAGGATACCCGCCGAGGCGCGCGACATGTCCAGAGCGTCGGTCAGCAGCCGCAACAGGGTCTGGCCGGAGTCCAGGATCGTCTGGACATAGGGTCGGAGTTCCTCCTGCTCGAGCTTTCGTTCCAGCAGGCCGGCGACACCCAGAACGCCGTTCAGGGGGGTGCGGATCTCGTGGCTCATGACGGCCAGGAACTCCGACTTCGCGCGGCTGGAGGCCTGGGCTTCGGCCTCCGCCGCCGCCAGGTCTCGCGCCAGGGCGCTCATGTCCTCGGCCTTCTGGCGATACAGGGCCGAGCCGGCCTGCAGGATCTGGACGCCGGCGCCGACGCCCAGGTAGCGCCCGTCGCGCACGACGATGAAGCCGCGCAGCAGGGTCCCCAACTCGGCCGCGTCGACGGTGTCGAAGAAGGTCTCGGCCGAGGCGTCGGCCTCCGCCAGGGGCGGGTTCGGGTCCATCAGGGAGGATACGGGTCGACGGGCGTACAGGGCGCGACCGAACTCGGCGGCCATCTTCAGACAGAAGGCGTTGCGCTCCAGCAGGCCGAGGGGGCGGCCCTCTTCATCGATGACGGCGATGGCCAGGGTATTGGGCTCGTTCTGGAACCGGTCGAATACGACGGCCCCGAAGGTCTCTGGCGAGACCGCGTCGACCGCGTCCACAAAATCGCCGATCCTGGCCATTGACCCTCCTACTGACGGACGAAGCCATAGGGGCGCGGGCTTAACGGCAGCTTTGCCGTTGTTGAAAGTTTTGCTTCGATTGCAAGGCATTATATCCGCGTACGGATGACATCCGCGCGGATGTGGCCTCCTATATGCCCCTCGCCGTCGGTGCGCCGCTCCGCTAGAAAGCGGCATGACCCAGACGCCTCCGCCCCCGCCCGCCGTTGGTTCCAGCGACCGGCGCGCCCTGGCCGTCCTGTTCGCCATCGTCTTCATCAACCTGGTCGGGTTCGGCCTGGTCGTGCCCCTGCTGCCCTTCTTCGGGCGGAGCCTGAACGCGGAGGCCTGGCAGGTGGCGCTGATGTTCTCGGCCTATTCCCTGGGCCAGTTCTTCGCCGAGCCCTTCTGGGGCCGGCTGTCGGACCGGATCGGCCGCAAGCCCGTGCTGCTGATCACGGTCATCGCCAATGCCCTGGGCTATCTGATGCTGGCCTACGCGCCCAACATCTGGGTCGCCATCGGCATCCGGCTGTTCACCGGCCTGGGCGCCGGCAATGTCTCGACGGTCCAGGGCTATGTCGCCGACGTCACCCCGCCGGAAAAGCGGGCCGGGCGGATGGGGCTGATCGGGGCCGCCTTCGGGGCCGGGTTCGTGGCCGGACCTGCGCTCAGCGGCCTGCTGGTGCGCGAGGACCTGGGGGCCCTGGGCTATCAGCTGCCGATCTTCGCCGCCTGCGGTCTGGCGACCCTGGCCGCCCTCGGCGTGGTGTTCCTGCTGAAGGAAAGCCTGGTGCGACAGGCCGGGCCGCCGACCGCGCGGCCGGCCTTCCTCAGCGGCGTACGCGATGCGGCCACCAATCCCGTCGTCTCGCGCGTCATCCTGGTGACCCTGATCTACATGGCCGGGTTCTCCGGCATGGAGTCCACCTTCGGCCTGTGGGCCGGGGCCCGCTACGACTGGGGCGCCCGCGAGGTCGCCTTCGCCTTCATGACCGTCGGCATCGTCTCGGTCATCTGCCAGTCGGCGGTGACCGGCCGGCTGTCGCGCCGGTTCGGCGAAAGCCGGATGCTGTCGGTCGGCTGTCTGATGTTCGGCTGCGGCCTGATCGGCCAGGTCCTGGCTCCGGCCGCCTGGTTCCTGCCGGTGGCCATGTCGGTCGGAGCCTTCGGCATGGCGATGACCATGCCCAACATCTCGGCCATGATCTCGCGCGCCACCCCGCCGGACCGGCAGGGGGCCATGCTGGGCCTGAACATGGCGGCGAGCTCATCGGGGCGGATCTTCGGGCCGGTGGTGGCGGGGGCGATGTTCTCGAGCCTCGGCCACGACTGGCCGCTGGCGGTGGGGGCCCTGCTGATGATCCCGGCGGCCCTGATGGCCGCGAACGCCGGCCGCGCCGTCAAGCGCGGCAACAGCGTGTCGGTGATGGATCCACACACGGCGGCTTGATCCATCCGGCACGACGACGTTAGGTTGAAGGCCATGCGGCGGGGGGCCTCAAGATGAACGTGACCAGACTCCTGGGCTTGGCCGGCTGGCTGCTGGCCGCGGCCTTCACGATCGGGCTTCCGGGCGCGGCGGCGGCCCAGTCGCCGCCGATCGAAGCCTATGCCGCCCTCGCGACGATCCGGAGCGTGGCCGTATCGCCTGACGGGACGAACCTCGCCTACATTCGGCGCGAGGGGACGTCGGTGAAGGTCATCGTGCAGACGAGGCGCGGCGAGGTCCTGGCCGCCGTCGAAACGGGCGAAATGAAGCTGAGAGCCCTGGACTGGGTGTCGCCCGATCACGTGGCGGTGTCCTGGATCAGTCCGCAGCGGTTTCCCTTCGGCGGCGTCCGACAGAATTTCCAGCTCGTCGACATCCTGAACGTCAGAACACGCAGCTTTGTCCGTGTCCTCGACAAGGCCGATTACAATGCCTACTCGTCCGTCTTCGACTGGCGCGGCGGCACCTACCGAGGCCGGCCCGTCCTTTATGCCGAAGCCCTGACCTATGAGCAGGGCGATCTGAGGCTCGACGTGTACCGCGTCGATCTCGATACGGGACGCGGCTTCCGTCAGACGCGCGGCGACAGCGACACCCAGGGTTACGTGCTCAACGCCGAGGGTGAACCCACGGCCCGCATCGCCTATCAGCCCGGCAACGGTCTGTGGAGGCTGGCCGCCCGGACGGGGTCGGGGTGGCGAGAGATCCACACCGAACGGGCCCTGCTGGATCAGCCCTCCGTCCCCGGCATGGGCCGGACGTCGGACAGCCTGATGCTGAGCCGGGCGCTTGCCGAAGGCGGGCGCTCGATCACAGAAATCGCCGTCGCCGACGGATCGGTTCGCGAGACGTTCGAAATGGACCGCGAGATCGACCGGATCTTCCACGACAACCGGGGCCTGATGGTGGGTTTCGGGTACACCGACGTCTATCGCGAGCACCGCTTGTTCGAGCCCAGGCTGCAAGCGGCATTGGACGTCTTCAAGACCGCCTTATCCGGTGTGCAGATCAGCATTGAATCCTTCAGCGACGACTACAGCGTCGTCTGCGTCTATGTTGAGGGGACAGGGGAGACCGGCGGTTATTATCTTTACGATGCCACCGAACAACGCGTCTCCATCGTCGGTCGGGCCTATCCGCTGGTCCCCGCGGGTGCGCAATCCGAGGTTCGGATCATCCGGTACGAAGCGGCGGACGGACTGCCGCTGTTCGGCTATCTGACCCTCCCCGCCGGCCGGGAGCCGCGGGGCCTGCCGGTGGTGATGCTGCCACACGGCGGCCCTCAGGCGCGTGACGAGGCGGGCTACGACTGGTTGTCGCAAGGCATCGCCTCGCGCGGCTATGCGGTGTTCCGACCTCAGTTCCGCGGGTCCGACGGTCTGGGTCGGGACCTGCTCCAGGCCGGATATGGCGAGTGGGGCAAGAAGATGCAGAGCGATGTGTCGGACGGTCTGCGCCATCTGACCCGCCTGGGGATCGTCGATCCGGCGCGGGCGTGCATCGTCGGGTGGAGTTACGGCGGATACGTCGCGCTCGCCGGCATGGCGATGGAGCCCGGGACCTATCGCTGCGCGGTCTCGGTCGCCGGGGTGTCGGACCTGAACGCCATGTTGCGGCGGGCCGAGTTCGAGGGCGGTCGCGGCGACGACAATCCCACCATTCGATACTGGAAGCGGTTCATGGGCGCCGAAAGCTCATCGGACCCCAGCCTGGCCACGCGCTCGCCCGCGTCGCATGCCTCCGCCGTCCAGGGGCCGGTGCTGTTGATCCATGGCCGGTCTGATCTCGTGGTCCCGTTCGAGCAGAGCCAGATCATGCTCCGCGCGCTGGGCGGCGAGGGCCCCATCGCGCGCCTGATCGCGTTCGACGGCGAGGACCACAGCCTGTCGGGCCAGCAGGCGCGCACGCGGATGCTGACCGAAACCGCCGCCTTCCTGGCCACGCACAACCCGGCGGACTGACTCCGCTTGCCCTGCGGCGTCGCTTCCGCTACTAGCCGCGCCTTCGCGTAACGAACCGCCGGGCTTACAGGCATGCCTGGGCGGTTCTTAAATCCAGGGGATCCAAACGTCGGGCTCAAGCAGTCCGAAGGACGGTAGCCCCGAGAAAAGGAACTGAAATGCCCAAACTGAAGACGAAGTCGGGCGCCAAGAAGCGCTTCAAATTCACCGCGACAGGCAAGGTCAAGGCCGGCGTTGCGGGCAAGCGTCACCGCTTGATCAGCCACAACTCCAAATACATCCGCCAGAACCGCGGCACCTCGGTCATGGCCGACGCCGACGCCAAGAAGATCAAGTCCTACATGCCCTACGCTTAAGCGTAGCAGCCACACGGACCCACACTTCGTCGCACGAATTTGAAATCAGGAGTCCCTCAAGCAGTGAGCCGCCGCGCGGCGAACGATAGGGACCCTTCCGAAGGAAGAAAATAATGGCTCGCGTCAAACGGGGCGTAGTATCCCACGCCCGGCACAAGAAGGTTCTCGAACAGGCCAAGGGCTTTTCGGGTCGCCGCAAGAACACCATCCGCACGGCCAAGGCCGCCGTGGACCGCGCCGGGCAATACGCCTATCGCGACCGCCGCATCAACAAGCGCAACTTCCGCGCCCTGTGGATCCAGCGCATCAACGCCGCCGCCCGTCAGGAAGGCTTCACCTACTCGCAGTTCATGCACGGCCTGTCCAAGGCCGGAATCGAACTAGACCGCAAGGTCCTGGCCGCGATCGCCATGGAAGGCGTGGGCTTCGCCGACATCGCCGCCAAGGTCCGCGACGCGCTGAAGACCGCCTGATCCGACGGGATTGAAGATCAAAAGGCCCCCCGGTTCGCGCCGGGGGGCTTTTTCTTTATCCGCCGGCCTTCTGGGCGAAGCTCCAGGCGGCGGCGGCCAGGGGTTCGACCTGGGCCGCCATGGCGCGGGCCTGGGGCGAGGCGGCGGTGCCGTCGCGGACCCGGCCGCCGATCCCCTGACAGATGGCCGCCAGCCGGAACAGGTTGTAGGCGAACAGCCAGTCCAGATTGGTCGGCGCCGGCGTGCCGGACCGGGCGGCATAGCGGGCGACGGTCTCCTCGACCGAGGGGATGCCCAGGGCCTTCAGATCCGCCCCGGCCAGGCCGTTGCGCAAGGACGCCGGAATGGCCCAGCCGATCAGCAGATAGGACAGGTCGGCCAGGGGATCGCCCAGGGTCGACAGCTCCCAGTCCAGCACGGCCCGCACTTCGGCCGTCTCTGGAGCCAGGATGAGGTTGTCGAGCCGGAAGTCGCCGTGGACGACCCGCGTCGGCCCCTGGGACGGCAGGTCCTGGGGCAGGAAGGCGATCAGCCGGTCCATGTCGGCGATCGGATGGGTTTCCGACGCCCGGTACTGTTTGGTCCAGCGCGCGGTCTGGCGCTCGAAATAGTTGCCCGGGCGGCCATAGTCGGCCAGGCCGATGGCCTCGGGCTCGAACCGGTGCAGGGCGGCCAGGGCGTCGACCTGGGCCTCATAGATGGCCCGCCGCTCGGACGGCTCCATCCCCGGCAGTTTCAGGTCCCACAGCACGCGCCCCTCGACCCGGGCCATGACGTAGAACATCGAGCCGATGACGGCCTCGTCGCTGCACAGGGCGAACGGCCGGGCGACGGGATAGCCTTGCGCGTGAAGGGCCGAAATGACGGTGAACTCGCGGTCCACCGCGTGGGCGCTCTGCAGCAGCGCGCCCGGCGGCTTGCGGCGCAGGACATAGGCGGCCGTCGGGGTGACCAGCTCATAGGTCGGGTTGGACTGGCCGCCCTTGAACTGGCGGATCGTCAGCGGACCGGCGTAGCCGTCGACGTGGTCGGTCATCCAGCGGTCCAGGGTGGCCGTGTCGAGCCGGTAGCGAGGATCGACCTCGCGGGTGCCGGAGAAGGTGGCCTGGGCGTCTTCGGGCGTGGCCGGGGCGGTGGTGTCGGTCTGGGTCATGCGGCGGCGATGATGGCGGCCCGAACCGCGCGACGCCAGCCCTGCAGCAGCCGGTCGCGCTCCGTCTCGGCCATGCGGGGGTGCCAGACCGCGGCGGACTCGTCGTTGTGCGGCTCAAGACTGTCGATGAGACCCGCGCCCAGGGCCGCCAGCCGCGCGGCCCCGAGGGCGGTCATCTCCTGGAAGGCCGGGCGTTCGACCGGCACGCCGCAGACGTCGGCCACGAACTGCATGGCGAAGGCATTGGCCGTGACGCCGCCGTCGACTCTCAGAAGCTTCAGGGGCGGCGCGCCGTCGCGTTCCAGGGCGTCGAGCAGGTCGCGGGTCTGATAGGCCAGGGCCTCCAGGGCGGCGCGGACGAAATGGGCGGGGGTGGTGTCGCGGGTCAGGCCGAGGACCGCGCCGCGCGCCTCCGGCTCCCACCAGGGCGCCCCCAGGCCGGTGAAGCCCGGGACCAGATAGACGCCGCCGTTGTCCGGCAGGGTCTGGGCCAGGGCCTCGGACTGGCGGCTGTCGGTGATCATCCCGACCCCGTCCCTCAGCCACTGGATCGCCGAGCCCGCTGAGAAGATCGATCCCTCCAGCGCATAGGCCGCCGTCCCGCCGACCGCATAGCCGAGGGTGGCCAGCAGCCGGCTGGAGGAGGCCACCGGCGCGTCCCCGACATTGGCGACCAGGAAGGCCCCGGTGCCGTAGGTGATCTTGGCGTCGCCGGCCCGCAGCGCCCCGTGGCCGACCAGGGCCGCCTGCTGGTCGCCCGCCGAGCCGGTGAGCGGCAGGGCACACCCGAACAGGGCGGGGTCGCTATCGCCCCGGGGCTCGGCACAGCCGGCGATGCGGGGCAGGGCGGCGCGCGGGACCTGAAACAGGGCGCACAGGTCGTCGCGCCAGGTCAGGGTCCGCAGGTCCATCAGCGACGTGCGGCTGGCGTTGGTCGCATCGGTGACGTGGCCCGCGCCGCCGGTCAGATTCCACACCAGCCAGGCGTCGATCGTGCCCAGCAGGACCTCGCCCCGCTCGGCCCGATTTCTTGCGCCCGGCACCGAGTCCAGCAGCCAGGCGAACTTGGTGGCGGTGAAATAGGGGTCGAGGATCAGGCCGGTGGCCGCCTGGACCGTCGTCTCATGCCCCTCGGCCACCAGCCGGGCGGTGACGTCGGCGGTGCGGCGGTCCTGCCAGACGATGGCGCGGTGCAGGGGGTCGCCGGTGACGGCGTCCCAGATCACGGCCGTCTCGCGCTGGTTGGTGATGCCGATGGCAGAGAACCGCCCGATCCCGCCCGCCTTGCGGATCACCTCGCGGCAGGTCTGCAGCGTCGCGGCCCAGATCTCGGCCGCGTCATGCTCGACCCAGCCCGACTGGGGAAAATGCTGGGCCAGTTCGATCTGGCTGACCGCCAGCGGGTGCAGCCCGCCGTCCTCGCGCAGCTCGAAGGCGATGGCGCGGGTCGAGGTCGTGCCCTGGTCGATGGCGAGGATACAGGTCGTCATGGCGTTTCCGTTGTTTTCGCCACCTTACGCGGACGAGGCCGATGGGGTTAAGTGCCGGCCATGTCCGACCGCACCGCGTCCTATGAAGGCGTCCTCGACGCCGCCCGCCAGATCGCCCCGGCGGCGGTCCGCACGCCCCTGATCGAGAGCCCGGCGCTGAACGCGCGCGTGGGCGGCCGCGTGCTGCTGAAGGCCGAGACACTGCAGGTCTCGGGAGCCTTCAAGTTCCGTGGCGCCTACAACCGCATCAGCCGGCTGAGCGCGGCAGAACGGGCCTCGGGCGTCGTCGCCTACTCGTCCGGCAACCATGCCCAGGGCGTGGCGGCGGCGGCGCGGATGATGGGGGCCCGCGCGCTCATCGTCATGCCGTCCGACAGCCCGGCCATCAAGATCGAGGGGGTCAAGGCCCTCGGCGGCGAGGTGCGGCTGTACGATCGCTGGACCGAGAGCCGCGAAGAGATCGGGGCCGAGGTCGCCCGCGAGCGCGGTTCGGTGCTGGTGCCCCCGTTCGACGACCCCTACGTCATCGAGGGCCAGGGCACGACGGCGCTGGAACTGCTGGACCAGGCCGACGGCCCGATCGACCAGCTGATCTGCTGCTGCTCCGGCGGCGGTCTGATGGCGGGGATCAATCTGGTGCTGGAGGCGCGCAGCCCGCAGACGAAAAGCTGGGCCGTCGAGCCCGAGGCCTATGACGACACCGCCCGCTCGCTGGCGGCGGGGGAACGGACCGGGCACCCGGCCGGCCCGCCCTCGATCTGCGACGCCCTGCAGACGCCGATGCCGGGGGTGCTGACCTTCCCGATCAACCGGCGCATTCTGTCCGGGGCTCTTTCGATCAGCGACAATGAGGCGGCCGGGGCGGTCGCCTATGCTTTCCGCGTCCTGAAACTGGTGGTCGAGCCGGGCGGGGCCGCGGCCCTGGCCGCCGTCCTGGCCGACAAGATCGAGACCCGGGATCGCACCACGGCGGTCATCCTGTCCGGGGGCAATATCGATCCGGGCCTGTTCGCCGAGATCATCGAGGGCCGCTTCGAGGCGGCGCCTCGGCAGGGCGCGGCCGCATGACCCGTCCCGCCGATCTGCGCGGCCTGATCGGCACGGAGGTCGGGGTCTCGCGCTGGATCACCGTCGACCAGGCGCGGATCGACGCCTTCGCCGAGACGACCGAGGACCGCCAGTTCATCCACATCGATCCCGAAGCCGCCGCGTCGACCCCGTTCGGCGGCACTATCGCCCATGGATTCCTGACGCTCAGCCTGGCCTCGGCGATGAGCTACGACGCCGTCGCCCCGCTGGAGGGGGTGGTGATGGGCGTCAACTACGGCTTCGATCGGCTGCGTTTCCTCGCCCCCGTCCCGGCCGGATCGAACATCCGCGGACGGTTCAAACTGCTCGGCGTCGAAGACAAGGGCGGGGGGCGTTGGCTGCTGAAGCACGAGCTGACGGTCGAGATCGAGGGATCGGACAAGCCCGCCCTGATCGCCGAATGGCTGGGCATGCAGTTCACGCGACCTTGACGACGGTGGACGGACGCCTGCGAACTGGCCAATAAGTCTGCGTCTCTGTTCGGTATTCAGCTTTGCAGCACCATCACGGCGCGTCCTTCCTGATCCTGGCCTATGTGGTCGCGGCGTTCGCGGCCTGGACCGCGCTTGATCTGTTCCAGCGGATCCGGGGTCGGGAGGGGCGGGACCGCGCCCCCTGGCTGGCCGCCGCCGCCGTGGCCATGGGGGGCGGCATCTGGTCGATGCATTTCATCGCCATGCTGGGCTTCGATCCCGGCGCCCCGGTCCACTACGACCCCACGCTGACCCTTGCGTCCTTCCTGCTGGCGATCGCGGGCACCGCCGTCGCCTTCTCCGCCGCGTCGCGGCCGGAGCTGGGCGCGGGTCGTACCCCCCTGGCCGGGACGGTCATGGGGCTGTCGATCGCCGGGATGCACTACGTCGGCATGGTGGCGATGGAGACGACCGCGACGGTGGGATGGCACGGCGGCCTCGTGGCCCTGTCCGTGTTGATCGCCATCGGCGCTTCCATGGCCGCCCTGGGGGTCGCGCGGCGCGAGACCTCCATCGTCTGGCGGTCGGCCGCGGCCGCGATCCTGGGGCTGGCGGTCGTCGGAATGCATTATGTCGGGATGGCGGCGCTGGAGCTGCAGCCCGTGGCCCACGCCATGACCGAGCAGGGGGCCTCGCCTCTGGTCATCGCCATCAGCGTCGCGGCCGTCACCGCCGTGATCCTGTGCCTCGCCCTGGCCGCCTCCATGGCCGATGAGCGGGCCAGTCTGGTCTCCGTGTTGGCGGCGGCGGGGGTCGGCTACTGGGAGGTCAATCTGAAGGATCGTTCCTTCGTGATCTCGCCCCGGGCGCGGGAGTTGATCGCCCATCCGACGGGGCGGCCCGACGGCGATGTGATGAAGCCGTCCTGGCTCGAGGACGAACGCCACATCGCGGCGCGGGCGGCCGCCCTGGAGGCCGCGATCGCGGGCGAGGCCGACTATGATGTCGAATATCCGATCGTCGGCACGGGCCGCTGGGTCCAGTCGCGCGGCAGCCTGGTCCGGTCGCGCTCCGGTCGGCCGCTGAAACTGGCGGGCGTGGTCAGCGACGTCACCGATCGCCGGCGCGCCTTCGAGGCCCTGGAAACCAGCGAGCGGCGGCAGAAGCTGCTGATCAACGAGCTGAACCACCGGGTCAAGAACACCCTGGCCACGATCCAGTCGATCGCCGCTTTGACGGCCCGCCGCTCTGGTTCGGTCCAGGAGTTCTCGACCCTGTTCGAGGCGCGGCTGATGGCCCTGTCCGACACCCACAACCTGCTGACCGCCTCGGGCTGGGAACAGGCGACGCTGACCGATCTTCTGGCCAAGGAGTTCCGGCCCTATGCGCCCGAGCAGGTGCGGCTGACCGGGCCGGACATCCTGTTCGCGGCACCCCAGGCTCTGGCCATGGGGATGGTTGTGCACGAACTGGCCACCAATGCGGCCAAACACGGGGCCCTCAGCCAGCCGGAAGGCTGCGTGTCCGTGTCCTGGTCCGAGCCGGACCCCGACGGTCGGATCGCGCTGGACTGGGGCGAGACGGGCGGCCCGGCCGTGGCGCCGCCCAGCCGCAAGGGCTTCGGCTCGCGCCTGATCGCCACCAGCCTGAAGGGCGACCTGAACGGGACGGCCGATCTGGACTATGCCCCGGACGGTTTCCGCGCCCGCATGTTGCTGCAGCCGGCCACCGGCCGGCGGACCGACCGGGCCGTGGACGACGTCCAGGCCGCGGCGTCCTAGGCTAGGCCTCGCCGAGACACCTGAGGGCGACCTCGAGGTTCCGCAGCCCGTCCTCGCCGGTGACGGCCGGGGCCTCGCCGGTGCGGATGGCGTGGGCGAAGCTTTCCAGCTCCTTCTTCAGCGGTTCGTTGGGCCAGGAGTTGACGGCGCGGGTCTGGTAGCTGCCGTCCGGCTGCTGGCCGAAATATTCGGTGACCTGGCGGGTGATCAGATCGGCGACGACGAACTTGCCCTGGGTGGCGACCTGCAGGGTGCGGACCTTGTAGGGGGTGACCCAGTTGGTCGTGATATGGGCGATCACCCCGTTGTCCATGCGGAACTGCAGCAGGGCCGTGTCCTCGCGCTCGGCGCGGGTCCGCGCCAGCTGGGGCTGGACCTCGGCGACTTCCGAGCCCGTCAGGTGACGGATGATGTCGATGTCGTGCACGGCCAGATCGATCACCACACCGACCTCGCCCATGCGCGGCGGGAAGGGACCCACGCGGGTGATCTGGATGGAGATGACCTGTTCGTCCGCGATGGCGCGCTTGACCGCCTCGACCGCCGGATTGAACCGCTCGACCTGGCCGACCATCAGCACCCGGTCGTTGGCCTTGGCCGCGTCGATCATGCGCCGGGCGTCGGCCACGGTCGCCGCGATCGGCTTCTCGACCAGGACGTGGACGCCCTTCTCAAGCAGGGCGACGGTCAGGTCCGCGTGGGTGCGGTTCGGCGTCGAGACCACGGCCGCGTCCAGCCCCGCATCGACGAAGGCCTGGGCCGTCGTCACCGCCGTGGCGTCATAGAGGCCAGCCACCCCCTCGGCCGTCAGCCCGTCCATGTCGAAGATGGTGGTCAGGGCGAAGTCGCGGATATCGGACAGGACGCGGGCGTGGTTGCGGCCCATGACACCGACGCCGGCGACGCCGACCTTCAGGGGAGCGGGATGGTTCGGCATGGTCGGTCCTAGGCCTTGTAGCTGGCGACGGCGGCGACGATCCGGTCCTGGGTCGCCTCGTCCAGATCGGCGTGCATGGGCAGGCTGATGACGACCTCCTTCTTGGCCTCCGTTACCGGCAGGCCCTGCGGTCCGCGGGGGTGGTGGTCATAGGCCGGCTGCAGGTGCAGGGGGATCGGATAGTAGACGGCCGAGGGCACGCCCTGGTCCTTCAGATGGGCCGCCAGACCGCCGCGGTCCGGATGCTCGATCGTGTACTGGGCCCAGTTGGAGACGTTGCCGGTAGGCAGATGGGGCACGCTGGTGACGTGCGAGGCCAGCATCTCATTGTAGCGGGCGGCGATGCGCATGCGCCATTCGATCTCCTGGGGGAAGACGTTCAGCTTCTCGATCAGGACCGCCGCCTGGACCGTGTCCAGCCGCGAGTTCATGCCGACCCGCATGTTCAGATATTTGGGGTCGTGGTCGAAGCTGCGCCCGACCAGGTCCTTGGCCACCGCCTTGCCGTGCACGCGGTAGCTGTCGATCTCCTGGGCCAGGTCGTCGTCGTCGGTCAGCACCGCCCCGCCGTCGCCGTAGCAGCCCAGCGGCTTGGCCGGAAAGAAGCTGGTGGTGGTCACATCGGCCCATTTCAGCGGATGGTCGCCGTCGATGGTGCAGCCGAAGCCTTGCGCCGAGTCCGCGATCAGCTTCAGCCCGTGCCTGTCGCAGATCGCCTTGAGGGCCGGATAGTCGGCGGGCTGGCCGAACAGGTCCACGGCGATGACGACCCGGGGGCGAAGCCGGCCCTCGGCCAGCGTCGCTTCGATCGCCGCCTCCAGATGGGCCGGGTCCATGTTGTAGGTCCTGGGATCGATGTCGATGAAGACGGGCGTCGCGCCCAGCCACGGCACGACCTCGGCGGTGGCGCAGAAGGTGAAGCTGGGCACGAACACCGCGTCGCCGGGCCGGATGCCCCAGGCCATCAGGGGCAGGGCCAGGGCCTCGGTGCCGTTGGCGCAGCCCAGGGCGTGTTTCGCCTGACCGAAGGCGGCCAGGGCCGTCTCGAACGCGCGCACCGGCGGGCCCATGACATAGGCCCCGCTCTCGACGGCGGCCATCAGGGCGGCCTCGATCTTGCCGTCCAGACGGCGACGCTGGGCCTGCAGGTCGATGAAGGCGATGCTCATGAGACGGCCTCTCTCAGGACGGTCGGACCGTCGAAGGGGACCGTCCCTCTACCCCGGGTGCGGCGGGAACGCCAAACCGGACGGGTCACTTCGCGTTGCGTCGTGCAACGGGGCCTTCTATCCAATGCCTCGTCAGTCCCCGGAGCGCCTTGCCTTGACCGCCTTGCCGACCGCCGTTCCCGCCGTCTTCCTCGATCGCGACGGCGTCCTGATCGAGGACAGCGGTTATCCGCATCGCGAGGCCGATCTGGTGCTGCTTCCCGGGGCCACCGAGGCGGTGCGGCGGCTGAACAGCCTGGGCTATACGGCCGTGATCGTGACCAACCAGTCGGGCGTGGCGCGCGGGCTGTTCACCGAAGACCAGATGCATGCCTTCAACGCCCTGCTGGTGCGTCGCTTCGCCGCCAGGGGCGCGCGCATCGCCGCGGTCTATGCCTGCCCGTTCCACGACGAGGCCGAGGATCCGCGCTGGTTCCATCCCGACCATCCGGACCGCAAGCCCAATCCGGGCATGATCCTGCGCGCGATCGCCGAGCACCATATCGACCCCGCCCGGTCCTTCCTGATCGGCGACAAGGCCAGCGACCTGGAGGCGGCGAAACGGGCCGGGATGCCGGGCTTCCTGTTCGAGGGCGGCAATCTGGATCATTTCGTGCGCGAACTGCTCGGCGGCTGATCGCAAATCCGACCGCGATGAATTAACCTGCTCCGACGTCAGGCCGACGTTCGGAGGGATTGCCGTGGCCGAACCCCATCTGTTTTCGGAACGCCGCTGGACCGCCGCCGACGGGCTGACCCTGTTCGCACGGGACTATCCCGGCGCGGACGGGGCGGCGCGATTGCCGGTCATCGCCCTGCATGGGCTGACCCGCAACAGCGCCGATTTCGACACCCTCGCCCCCCTGATCGCCCGGGGCGGTCGCCGGGTGCTGGCCCTGGACGTGCGCGGGCGGGGCCGATCCGACCGCGCCGCCGATCCGATGACCTATCAGCCCCCGGTCTATGCCCGGGACGTGCTGGGCCTGATGGAGGTCGCCGGAATCGACCGGGCCGTCTTCCTGGGCACCTCGATGGGCGGCCTGATCACCATGGCGGTCGCGGCGATGAAGAGCCGGGTGGTCGCCGCCGCCATCCTGAACGACATCGGCCCCCAGGTGTCGCCGGAAGGCCTGGCCCGCATCGCCGCCTATTCCGGCCAGCCGGTGGAGACCCCGACCTGGGCCGCCGCCGCCGCCCATGTCCGGCGGATCAATGGCGTCGCCTTTCCCCACTATACGGACGCCGACTGGGACGCGTTCGCGCGCCGGACGTTCCGCGAGGGGGCGGAGGGGGCGCCGGTCCTGGACTACGATCCCGACATCGCCGTGCCGATCCGGGCGGCGGGCCCCAAGGCCCTGGTCCCCAATCTGTGGCCGCATTTCCGCAAGCTGGCGCGGCAGCGGCCGACCCTGCTGATCCGGGGCGCGACCTCCGACCTGCTGGGGGCGGACATCGCCGACCGGATGCGCAAGGCCGCGCCCGATATGCGCTATGCCGAGATCACCGGCGTCGGCCACGCCCCGATGCTGGATGAGGCCGAGGCCCGCGCGGCGATCTTCGAGTTCCTGCGGGACGTGCCCTAGGCTTTTCGAACGAACTCAGTGCGCAGGACCAGGCCGCGCACCTTGTCGACATTGGCCTCGATCTCGTCGGTGTCGTCGGTCAGGCGGATGCTCTTGACCAGAGTGCCGCGCTTCAGCGTCACGCCTCCGGAGCCCTTGACCTTCAGGTCCTTGATCAGGGTCACGCTGTCGCCGTCGGCCAGGATATTGCCGTTGGAGTCTTTGGTCGGTGCATCGGTCATGGTGAAGCTTAGCCGACCGGCAGCAGGGCCGTCGAGGCCGTCTCGATACGGCGTTCCAGCTCGGCCATGAAGTCCTGCCGTTTCAGGTTCGCCTCGATCGGCGGCAGGAACTCATAGACGATCGTGCCGGGATACCGACGGAGGCCGTGTGCCGGCCAGTGGGCCCCGGCATTGGTCGCGACCGGCGTGCACGGCAGCTCCAGGTCGCGGTACATGGCCATCACGCCGGGCTTGTAGTCGGGCACGGTGTTGATCGCCGCCCGCGTTCCCTCGGGGAAAATCCAGATCTGGCGGCCCTCGGCCGAGCGCGCCCGCGACTGTTTGACCATGTCGCGCAGGGCCGCGGAGCCGGCGGAGCGGTCCACCGAGATCATCTTCGTCTTCGAGGCGAACCAGCCGAAGAAGGGCACCCCCATCAGCTCCTTCTTGGTGATGATGCAGGGGTCCTCCAGCACCACGAACGGGACGATGGTGTCCAGCATCGCCTGATGCTTGCACGCCAGCAGGGCCCGGCCGCTCGGGCGATGCTCCAGGCCCCGGAACTCGACCTTGATGCCGGTGATCCAGCGCAGGCCGAACAGCACGCACCGGGCCCAGCTCCGGGCCACCCACAGGGCATGGCGATGGGGCAGCAGCAGCGCCGGCGACAGGACCACCGCGAACAGAACCAGCGACAGGTACAGCCAGGCGACGAAGACCAGGGAACGCAGGGTGATCAAGACGCGGGTGCCTCTTCGGGGCTGGGGGCGGGGACCGTTTCATCCTCGCCGATCACGCGGCGCAGGGTCTCGCGTCCCAGGACGGCGAGATATTTCATGTATTCCAGCGTCATGCGCCGCGCGGTGACGGCCGCCCGCCACCAGCGCGAATTGTCCAGCGACGGGGTCGAAACGGCGTAGGGCGTCAGCGTCAGGTCGGGGGCCGCGCCGCGGATCTCCAGCAGGGACCGGGGCATGTGGTAGTCCGAGGTCACCACGATCAGGGACGTATAGTTCTTCGACGCGGCCCAGGCGGCGATTTCCTGGGCGTTGCCGCCGGTATCCTCGGCCTCGAAGCCGAGATCGACGCAGCAGTTGAACAGGCGGCTGGAGCCGGGCGTCAGGGCGTTCAGCTCCTGGCGCCGCACCTCGCGGTTGACGCCGGAGATCAGGACCCGCTCCCCCTTGTCCTGTTCCAGCAGGCGGACGGCGGCATTGATCCGCTCGGTGGACGGCCCGGTCAGGGCGACGATGCCGTCGGCCTGGGCGGGTTCTACCGCGGGCGTCAGGTTGCGAACCCGGTCGGCGAAGGCGAACAGCCCCACCAGCCAGATCAGGCCGACGATCCCCACGAGAGTCAGAAACTTCATCCCCTATCCCTAATCAGGCCGCGCCCGCCCGCCAAGGGTCGCGGCCGCCGAGAGCCGGGCCGCGACAAGCGCCACCGTAGCGGCAATCAGGGGGCAGGCCGAGAGCAGGGCCAGGTCGCTCCAGGCCAGGGGCAGGGCCGGGGTCAGGCCCCCGTCTCCGCCCAGGGCCCGCAACCCGCCGACCAGGACGATGGCGACTCCCGCGCCGATCGCGCCGGCCACCCCCGCCAGAACGGCGAACCGGCGCTGGAACAGCCAGGCGATGCTGGCGTCGGTCGCGCCGGACAGGCTCAGGGTCTCGATCACGCCACGCCGCGCCTCCAGGCCCGCGCGGGTGGCATAGACGATCGCCGCTCCCGCCGCGAAGGCCGTGGCCAGGAAGGCGGCCAGGGCCAGCAGGGACAGGACGCCGGCGGATTGCTCGACCTCGCCGCGCCACAGGCTATGGTCGTCGACCGTGGCGTCGATGCCGGCCTCGGCCAAGGCCCGGCTCAGACTCAGCGCGCCGGCCGGGGCAGTCGGCTCCAGCCGGACGGTCACCAGGAAGGGGATCGGCAGGTCGGCCAGCACCGCCTCGCCCATCCAGGGGCGCAGCAGGGCCTCCGCGGTGTCGCGATCCATGGCCTCGGCCTCCGCGACGCCGTCGACCCCGGCCAGGGTCTCGGCCGCCCGGGCCGCCGCGGCCGGGCCGGTCTCGCCGACGCGCGGCCGCACCTGCACCGTCGCCTCGCCGCGCAGCGCCCGCGCCCAGCCCTGCGAGGCCCGGTCCGCCGCCAGGGTCCCCACGGCGGCCAGACAGGCGAGAAAGCACAGCACCGCGATCAGCGCCGCCAGCCATCGCTCGCCCGCCGGGTCGCGGGGCAGCAGGCCCTGCTCGGGCCGCAGGGGCCTGGACCGGATTCGGCCCGCGGGGCCCGGGCCGAACAGGGTGGACCAGCGGATCACGCCGTCACCGCCGAGACGCGCCCGTCGGCCAGCCGCAGCAGCCGCGCGCCGGAGGCCCGGGCCAGGGCCTCGTCATGACTGGCGATCAGGATGGTGGTGCCCATTCGGTTCATGGCCTGGAACAGTTTCAGCAGCCGCTCGGCCATGGCGGCGTCGACGCTGCCGGTCGGCTCGTCGGCCAGCAGCAGTTCCGGTCCCGCCATGACGGCGCGGGCGATCGCCAGCCTCTGCTTCTCGCCCCCCGACAGGGCGGTGGTCCGCCCCTCGGCCTGGTCGGACAGCCCGACCCAGCTCAGCATCTCGGCCACGTCCCCGGCGTAGTCCGCTGGTTTCCGACCGCGCAGGCGCAGGGGCAGGGCGACGTTGTCGAAGACGCTGAGGTGATCCAGCAGGCGGAAGTCCTGAAACACCACCCCCATGCGTCGGCGATAGGCGGGCCGGTCGTGGCGGGGGACCTGGCCCACGTCGTCGCCGAACAGGGCCAGAGCGCCGGAAGACGGCGTCTCGGCCAGGGTCAGCAGCTTCAACAGCGAAGACTTGCCGGACCCGGAGGCCCCGGTAAGGAAGTGGAAAGAGCCGCGGGGCAAAATGAGGTTAATGTCCCGAAGCACGTCGGGCCGTCCGGCGTAGCCGAAGCTGACCGCCGAGAGGCGGACGGTCTCGGGTGAAGGCGCGGAAGCGGCGGCGCGACGGGGCGAAAGAGGCATCGATTGTTTTTCGCCAAGACTATCAGGGTCGGTGCCGGTGGGTCCGGGCCGAATTGTTCAGTGAATGGAGCGCGTCGCGCTTCGAGGAGGGGGCTGTGCCAACAGCCTCATAAGGCACGGCCATGATACTGACCTGCCCGTCCTGTGCCACCAGCTATTTCACGCCCGACGGAGCGATCCCCCCCGCCGGTCGCAAGGTCCGCTGTCAGTCCTGCGCCCATGTCTGGCTGGCCACGGCGGAAGAGCCGCTGGAACTGACTGCCGCCACCGCGCCGGGCCTCGCCGCGGCCGAGGGAAGGGCGTTCGACGATGCGCCGCCGGTCGCCGCCGAAACCCCGGCGCCCGAGCTTCCCAAGGCCTTTCGCGCGCGCGCCGAGCAGCAGCGCCGTCTGCGCCGGGCGGCGACGCACGGCGTGGTCTGGGCGGGACTGGCCAGTGTCTTCGTCGGCCTGATCGCGGCGGGCTGGCTATTCCGGGTCGATGTGGTCCAGATGTACCCACGCGCCGCCGCCGCCTATGCGATGGTCGGCGCCCCGGTCAACGCCGTAGGGCTGGAGTTCGAGGCCGTGACCGCCAAGGCCCTGCCGGACCGCCCGGATACGGTGGTGGTATCCGGGGCCCTTCGCAACGTCCGCGACCGCGAGATCGTGGCCCCGGCCGTCCGCGTCGCCCTGCTGGACGACCACGGCGCGGAGATCGGCCATGCGATCATTGCGCTGGACGCGGCTCCCGTTCTGCCCGGCGGAGTCCAGGGCTTCGCCGCCCTGATCCGGGATCCGGGCGCCCACGGCGTGGATGTCGGGGTGGCCTTCGCCGGCCCCGGCGCCACGCCGGCGCCCGTTGAAGCGGCCCATCCGGCGAAGACGGCGGCCCATGCTCGGCCCCTGCCGACGCCCGACGACCACGGCCTGCGCCCGGCGATCCTGGAGACGGCGCCCGCCGCCCATGCCCAGCCGGTGGACGCCGTGTCGGTCGAGGCTCCGCAGCATGAGGCCGTGGACAGCCATGGGAAAGAGGCGGTATCCGCCTCGCATGGCTGACCTCCCCCAGACGCCCACCGTCCTCCTGTCCGAGACCGAGATCGCGCGCGTCGTCGCCGATCTGGCTGCCCGCATTGCGCCCGTCATCGATGATGAGACGGTCGCGGCGGTGCTGCTGACCGGCGGGCTGTGGTTCGCCGCCGACCTGACGCGGGCCCTGTCGCGAGTCGGCCGGAACGTCCGCTTCGACGCCCTGTGGCTGGCGTCCTACGGCGACGACAAGGCCAGCCGCGGCCGGATCGACGTCTATGCGCCCTTCCAGCGCTCGCTACAGGGCCGCAAGGTTCTGATCCTGGATGACGTGTTCGACACCGGCCTGTCGCTGGCCGAGGCGGGCCGCATCGCGCGGGACGCCGGGGCGTCCGAGGTCCTGACCTGCGTCTTCGCCCGCAAGCCCTGGCCCGAACCCCGCACCGAACCCGACTTCGTCGGCTGGGAGGCCCCGGGCCGGTTCCTGGTCGGCTATGGGCTGGATCACGCGGGCACGCTGCGCGGCCTCCCCGACATCTGCGCCCTGGATTAGAATAGCCCTTCCCCCATTCTTCATGGGGGAAAGCCGTCCGTCGTCGAGCGGAGCGAGACCAGGACGGATGGGGGAACTTGATCTTCCTTTCGCCAAGCCAAGCAAGACTTCCCCCATCGGTCCTGGATCGCTGCGCGATCGACGGACCGCTTTCCCCCGCGAAGGGCGGGGGAAGGGCTTATCGGCCGCTTTCGGCGATGCGGGCGATTTCCCCCAAGGCCGCGCCGATGTCGTCGAGCACCAGCCTGGCGGGCAGTCGAAGGGTCTGGATCCCTCGATCCAGTAGCCAAGCGTCGCGTCTTTTGTCCTGCTCGGCACGATCCCTATGCATGTCGCCATCAATTTCGACCGCAAGTTTTATCTCGGGACAGTAGAAGTCGAGCACGTAGGGTTCGATCGGGTGCTGGCGACGGAACTTCAACCCGCTCAACTGGCGTCCGTTCAGCTTGGCCCACAACAGCCGTTCGGGAAGACTCGCATCGGCTCGAAGCTCGCGGGCCCGGTCGATGATCGTGGCGGGTCGCTCTTCATCCTCAGACCCCTGTTGAAGCACCTCAAGCACCCCCGCCCCATAGCGATCGATCTTGGTCTGGCCGACGCCGGAGATCGCGGCCAACGCATCGAGCGAGCCCGGCTCGCGCTGCGCGATCTCCAGCAGGGTCCTGTCCTGGAAGATCACATAGGGCGGCACATGCTGTTCGGCCGCGCGGTCGCGGCGCCAGGCGCGCAGGGCCTCGAACCGGGTCCGGATGTCGCCGTCCAGCGCCTCCACCGCCGCGTTGCGGTCATTGAGCGTGCGGTTGCGCGGATTGCCCGAGCGGCTTGAGGCGTCGAAGCCCGGCGGCGTGCGACGGACCTCGATGGCGCGTTCGCCCTTGTAGACGGCGCGGACGGCCTCGGCCTCGCCCAGGCCGACCAGGGGCTTGCCGTCGTTCGGGTCCTCCAGCAGCAGGCCCTCGAACAGCAGGTGGTCGACGATGTCGCGCCAGCCCGACGGGGTGATGTCCTTGCCGATGCCCCAGGTCGACAGGGCGACCTCCCACGGCTGGACGTCCTTGGTCTTGCCCAGCAGGTGGTCGACGATCCGTCCCCGCCCGAACCGGCCGCCCAGCCGCTGCACCGCCGCCAGGGCCTTCTGGGCCGGGACGGTCGCGTCATAGAGGGCCGGCGGATCGGCGCAGACGTCGCAGACGCCGCAGACATCCGCGCCGGTCTCGCCGAAATAGCGCCGCACGGCCTGGGGCCGGCAGGTCGCCCCGTCCAGCATGGCGAACAGCTGGCGCGCCTTGCGGGTCTGGACCTGTTTGACCGCCTCGGCCATCGGCCGTCCCTCGAGCCGGCGCAGGGTCCAGGCGATGTCGGAGGGACCGTACAGGGTGATGCCGTCGGCCGGCTCGCCGTCGCGCCCGGCCCGGCCGATCTCCTGCCAATAGGCTTCCAGGCTGCCCGGCGGGTCGGCGTGGATGACGAAGCGGACGTCGGCCTTGTCCACCCCCATGCCGAAGGCGATGGTCGCCACCATCACCGCCCCCTCTTCGGCCAGGAACCGCGCCAGCCGGCGGTCGCGTTCCGGGCCCGCCATGCCGGCGTGATAGGCGATGGCATTGGTCCCGGCCGAGGTCAGGGCGTCGGCGACGCGCTCGCAGCCGTCGCGGCTGCCGCAGTAGACGACCCCGGACTGACCCTTGCGCGCCCGCACCAGTTCAATGACCAGGGCGTCCGTCTTGGCGCGCGAGGCGCTTTCCTTGCGGATCGCCGACAGCTGCAGGTTCGGCCGGGCGAAGCTGTCGACGAAGACGCTGGCCTGCTCCAGGTGCAGCGAGGCCAGGATGTCGTCGCGGGTCCGGGCGTCGGCCGTGGCGGTCACGGCGATGCGCGGCACGCCGGGGAAGAATTCCGACAGCCGGCCCAGGGTCCGGTAGTCGGGGCGGAAGTCGTGGCCCCACTGGCTGACGCAGTGGGCCTCGTCGATGGCGATCAGCGACAGGGGCAGGTCGCGCAGCCGGTCCAGCAGGGCCCCGCTGGCCAGGCCCTCGGGTGAGACATACAGCAGGTCCAGCTCGCCCGACTTGGCCGCGCGCAGCACGGCCGAGCGCTCGTCCAGCGACAGGCCGGAATCCAGCCGCGCCGCGGCCACGCCCTGCTGTTTCAGGGCCTCGACCTGGTCGGTCATCAGGGCGATCAGGGGCGACACCACCAGGCCCAGGCCGGGGCGCAGGATGGCGGGGATCTGGTAGCAGACGCTCTTGCCGCCGCCGGTCGGCAGCACGGCCAGGACGTCGCGCCCGGCCATGATCTCGGTCACGACCCCGGCCTGCAGACCCCGGAAATCGGTATGGCCCCAGACTCGCTCCAGCGTCTGCCGCGCGGCATCGAGCCCGGGCGGGGAAAGGGGTGAGTCGGCCAGCATCGGCGGTTTGTGCCCCATCCGTTCCGGGGTGTCATCCGCCGAAACTAGAAGGCGCGCCGCCAGCTCCCGACAAGGGCATAACCCAGCGGCGCACCCCGGCGGTGCTGCTCCTGGGTGATGGCCAGGGCCTCGACCGAAAGCGCCGACCCGTCGGGCAGGCCGTACAGGCTGCGCAGCGCGTAGTTGATCTCGCGGCCGCTCGGGGCGGCGGAGAAGCGGCGGACCGAGAAGGTGATCGGATCGAAATAGGCCAGGGGCACGTCGGCCAGTTCGGCGGCGAAGGTGCCGCGCTCGATCCGGATCGGTTGGGACACCTCCCAGGTCAGGGCCAGACAACCCGGTAGCCAGCCGGGGCAGCCGGTGCGCAGGGCCGCGCGCCAGGTGGAGCTGACGGCCGCTTCTTCCAGCGACAGGAGCCGTCCGTTCAGCGCCGTCCGGCCCAGGCCGAACTCCCCCGACAGGGACGCGCCATGCCACAGCGGGAGCACGCCCCCCAGCGCCCCGAAGGTGGTCCGCGACGGCAGGGCCAGGTCGGACCCCGACGGCAGATAGGCGCCCAGCGGGCCCAACCGTTCCTCGAGGTCACCCAGGCTGACGGTCAGAGACCCGCCTGGTCCCTGCCAGGCCAGCGCCACCCGACTGTAGGTGGAGGCGTCCTGCTCGACCGGACGCAGCAGGGCGGCGCGATCACCGCCGCCGGTCTCGGCCGTGAGGGTGAACGTCCCCAGGTCGACCGCGCCCCGCACGGCACGGTCGGCGTGGGCCAGGGCCGTGAAGGCGTCGCCGGATCCGGTCCGGAACGGCGATCGGACACCCCCCTGGCCCTGCCAGGCGGAGAAGCCGTAACGTCCGGCGGCGACGGACAGGCTCGCCTCGCGCGGCGCCTCGGCCCCCAGCCAGGGCGCGTTGAAGGGGGTCGCGCGGTCCAGCACCGGTTCCGGCTCGGCGGACTGGGCGGACGTGGTCAGGGACAGGGTGGCGCCGGACGGAGTCGCGATCTCGACCGCCGCGCTCTGCATTGTGACCGGCACGCCGGGCTGGCGGCTGATCCGGGGGGCGGACGGATAGGCGCTGCCCAGATCGGTCCGGAACAGCCGGTCGTAGGCGTCGTAGCTGATGGTCGCCAGTCCGCCCTGGCCGCTCAGGGCATCCCCGAAGGCCCCGCCGAGGAAGGCTCCGGGCTGGGCGCTGACCTGCACCGGCGATCCGGTCGCCGTCGGCGAACGGGTGGCTCCCACCGGCGCGAAGGCCCGCGCCAGGTCCAGCAGCCCCTGACCATAGACCGTATCCACGCCGGGATCGCCGGCGTCGCGCGCGGTGGTCAGCAGCAGGCTGACGGCCTGGCGTCCCGTCAGATTGGGGAAGGCTTCCAGCAGGAGCGCCAGGGCCCCGGCCACCGCCGGCGACGAGAAGGAGGTGCCGCTGCCGAGCAAACAGGACGTGCCGTCGCACTGGCTGATGATGTCGACGCCGGGGGCGCTGAGAAAGCTGGCGGCGGAACTGCCCGCCCGGTTCGAGAAATCGGCGATCTGGTCCGTCCGGCCATGGGCCCCCACCACGATGATGGCCCCGGCGAAGCGGGGATCGCTGGCATAGCGACCGGGAAACTCCGGGTCGGCTCCGGCCTCATTGCCGGACGAGATGGCGAAGACGACGCCCGCGCTGATGGCGCGCTGCAGGGCGGCCTCGAACGTCCCGCCCAGTCGCTTTTCGCCGCCGAGCGACAGGTTGATGATCCGCGCGCCATTGGCGACCGCATAGTCGATGCTACGGGCCAGATCGCTGCTGGCGAAACAGACGGTATCGGTCGGGTCGTTGCAGTCGCTGATATCCGACCGCACGGACAGGATCGTCGCGTTGTAGGCCACGCCGACCGTCCCGAAGCCATTGAAGCCCGCCGCCGTCACCCCCGCCACAAAGGTACCGTGATCGTTCTCGCCCCGGGGCAGGTTGCGACCGGTGATGATGTCGGTCGACAGGGGCGAGACCCGTCCGACCAGATCGGCCTGGTCCGGCTGGACCCCGCTGTCGATCACGCCGACCGTGATGCCCGTGCCGGTGGCTCCGCGGTTCCAGGCCGTCGTCGCCCGCAGGTTCGCGACGCCGTAGTTGCGCAGGTACTCGCTGGAGTTCGAGGACGGGACCGGCGGCGGCGGCGGTGGAGGAGGCGGAGGAGGCGGAGGGGGAGGCGGCGGTGTCGTCGAAGGCAGGGGCGTCGGCGCGCCCATGCCGCCGCCACCGCCGCCCCCACCGCATGCGGCCAGAGGCAGGGCCACGAGGGCCAGCGCGCTCAACGAAACCCAGCGGCCGCGGCCTGTCAGACGACCCATCTCTTCCCCCTCATGCCGAACGGCCCGGCGACCCTAACCCCTCCGCCCCGCAAACTTCATTAAGCGCACCCGGCTGGCCAGCGAGCGCTGCGGCCAAGCTGATCACGCTTTCGAGAGGGCTGTCGTCGCGCGGCGACCCGCATGCCGGCGCGCGTCCTCAGACGGCCTCTAGCCCAGCCGAACAAAGGCCGGTAAGCACGACCCACCTTTCGTGAGTGCGGTCCTATGAAACGATCCCTGCTGGCTCTGCTGGTCCTTACCGCTCTTGGCGGCTGTTCGACGGTCCCGCGTGACGGACCCTCGGGACGCGCCATCGAGCGTGGGGCCGAAGCCGGTCCCGCCGGGCCGTCCTATGCCATCGTCGAGCTGGACTATGCGGCGGCCGAGCGGGTCAAGGCCGCTGCGGCTCCCTATGGCGGGTCGTTGGCCGGTGCCGCGAGCACGGCCCCGCTCGATCTCATCGGTGAAGGCGATCAACTGGTCGTGTCGATCTTCGAGCCGAGCGGGGCGCTGTTTGGCGGCGGGGGAGGGAGCACCGCAGTGCGTTCAGGCAACCAGGCCCTGCCCGCCGTGACCGTCGACCGTTCTGGGGCGGTGACGATCCCCTACGCGGGGGCCGTGCGGGTCGCCGGTCTGACGCCGACGCAGGCCGGCGCGGCCATTCGGCGGGCTCTGGTGGGCAAGGTCGGTAATCCGCAAGTCAGCGTCGCGTTGGCGGACAATCGGTCTAGCGCGGTGACGGTGCTCGGCGAGGTTCGTCAACCCGGTCGCGCGCCGCTGTCCGTCAATGCCAACACCGTGTTGGACGTTATCGCTGCCGCCGGCGGATCGGAGCGTCCGGCACAGGATGTTCGCGTCGATGTCCGGCGCGGCACCCAGACGTTCTCGGCCCCGTTGACAGCGGTGAACACCGACTTCGCTGAAAACGTGCGGCTTCAAGCCGGTGATCTGGTGAGCCTCACCTATGTGCCGCGGCGCTACAGCACCTTCGGCGCACTGGGGGCGATCACCCTGGTTGATATGCCCGCGGGTGACACGACCCTGGCGGCCGCGCTGAGCCGTGTGGGGGGTCTTAACGACGGTGCCGCCAATGCCCGGTCGGTCATGGTCTTTCGCTTCGAGCGACCCGAAGTGGCGCAAGCCCTGGGCGTCACTCAGCCGGCCACGGTCCGTGGGGTGCCCGTGATCTATCGCCTCAACCTGGAGGAGGGCGAGGGTCTGTTCACCGCCGGAAGCTTCGTGATCCAGCCCGAAGACATCATCTACGCGCCGCGCGCCCTGTCGGCAGAAATCAGCAAGTTCTTCGGCTTGATCCAGCAGGTGACCCGCGTTGTGTACGACCTGTCGGTGACGAGCACGCTGAACACCAACTAGGTGACAGCATGTTGCGTGACCTGCTGCGCAACTTTCGTCGTTCTGGTCACCCGAGTGATGCCAGCGCGCTGGCCGCCGATGACGTCTGGGCTTCGGTTGGCCAGGCGCCCCGCCCCGGCTCCGAAGTCCTGGCGCGGATCGAGCGGGCTGCGCTCGAGGTGTATGCCGCGCACGGTCTGCCGACGCGCCCGGGGCATTATCGCTGGAACCCACGGACCCGGACGTGGACGTTTCTGGGCGAGCACCTGACCCCCGAGGCCCGTTGGGAGATGCTGCTGGAGCGCCCCGCTGAGGCTGGATGGCGCTATGGGACCCTGTCGGATCTCGGGCGGACCGGTGACGTGGACGTGGTCGCCGCTGCGGCCGTGCTCGACAACTGCACGCGGCTTCGGACGCGGCCCCCCACCCGCGAGGGGGCCGGGCCGTGGGAGGAAATGGAACTCGCGATTCAGCTCGGGGCGCAGTGGCAGGCGCTTGAAAGTCGCCGCCTGAAGATCAGCGAACCCCGGCTGCGCCTCACCGCCCCCGACGCGGCGCTGAGAGCCGACGGAACGCCGAAACCCTCCCGCCGGAAGCCCGCCAGGAAGCCCTAGCCGACCCGATACGCGCGCCGGGTGTGGCTCAGTCCCGCAGCAGCTCGTTCACCGCGGTCTTGGCCCGCGTCTGGGCGTCGACCCGCTTGACGATGACGGCGCAGTACAGCGACGGCCCGCCGTTGGGGTCGGGCAGGGTGCCCGGCACGACGACCGAATAGGCCGGTACCTCGCCGCGCAGGATCTCGCCGGTCGCCCGGTCGACGATCCGGGTGGTGGCCGACAGATAGACCCCCATCGACAGCACCGCGCCCTCGCGCACGATCACGCCCTCCACGACTTCGGACCGGGCCCCGATGAAACAGCCGTCCTCGATGATGGTCGGATTGGCCTGCAACGGCTCCAGCACGCCGCCGATGCCGACCCCGCCCGACAGGTGCACGTTCCGGCCGATCTGGGCGCAGGACCCGACCGTGGCCCAGCCGTCGACCATCGACCCCTCGCCGACATAGGCCCCGATGTTCACGAAACTGGGCATCAGCACGACGTTGCGGCCGATGAAGGCCCCCTTGCGCACGATCGATCCCGGAACGGCGCGGAAGCCCGCCGCCTTGAAGTCGCTGCCGGTCCAGTCGCCGAACTTGTTGGGCACCTTGTCGTACCAGGGGCCGACGCCGGGCGCCGGCGAGGACAGGCCGCGGTCGCCCGCGCGCATGATCTCGTTGTCGTTCAGCCGGAAGGACAGCAGCACCGCCTTCTTCAGCCACTGGTGCGTCGTCCACACGCCGGCGTCGTCGCGCGAGGCGACGCGGGCCTGGCCCGAGTCCAGCAGGCCGATGGCGGTCTCGACGGCGCGGCGCGTCTCGCCGTGGGTGTTGGGCGACAGATCGGCGCGCGCCTCCCAGGCGGACTCGATCACGGCTTCCAGAGCGGCCAAATCGGTCATGCGGCATCCTTCAGGGACAGGGGAACGAGAAAGTCGAGCAGATCGGGAGACTGGGCGTCGATCCAGTCGCCGAGGTCGTGGCCGTGTCCGTCGCCGATCAGCACGGTGGCCATGCCCAGCGCCTTGGCCGGTGCCAGATTGCGGGGGGTGTCCTCGAAGAAGACCGCGCGGTGCGGATCCACCCCGAACCGCTCGAGGAAGCGGCGATAGGTGGCGGGGGCGGGCTTGGGCGTCAGGTCCATGTCCTCGATGGCGAAGACCCCGTCGAACCGGTCGGTGATGCCGATCCGGTCCAGCACCCGGGCGGCGTGACAACGTGCCCCGTTGGTCAGCACGTATTTCCGGCCGGGCAGGCCGTCCAGCACCGCATCCAGTCTGGGGTTGGGCTCCAAGGTGTCCAGCGGCACGTCGTGGACCTCGCGCAGGAACCGCTCCGGGTCGATCGCATAGTTGGCCATCAGCCCGGCCAGGGTGGTGCCATGCTCCGTCAGGAACTGTTTCTGCAGCACCCGGGCCTCGTCGGCGGGCAGGCCGACGGCATCGACCATGAAGGCGTTGATCCGCCCCTGGACCAGGTTCATCACCCCCTGCTCGCGCGGATACAGGGTGTCGTCCAGGTCGAAGACCCAGGCCTCGACGTGGCTCAGGTCCGGACGGGCGGAGAGGCGGCTCACGCCTGCACCAGGGTGCCTGCCCCGTATTCGGTGAACAACTCGACCAGCATGGCGTGGGGGCGGCGGCCGTCCAGGATGACCACGGCCTCCACCCCGGCGCGGACGGCGGCCATGGCGGTTTCCAGCTTGGGGATCATGCCGCCCGAGGCGGTGCCGTCGTCGATCAGCCCCTGCGCCTCCGCCACCGTCATCTGGCGAATGATGTCGCCGTTCTTGTCCAGCACGCCCTTGACGTCGGTCAGCAGCAGCATGCGCTTGGCGTCCAGCGACGCCGCGATGGCCCCGGCCACGGTGTCGGCGTTGACGTTGTAGGTCTGGCCGTCGTCGGCGACCCCGATCGGGGCGATCACCGGCACCCAGTCGTCGGTCTCCGAGGCGATCAGCCCGGCGATCAGTTTCGGATCGACCTTGGTCGGTTCGCCCACGAAGCCCAGGTCGACCTCGTGCTCGATCAGGCTGTCGGGATCGCGTTTGGTGCGCGTGGTCTTCTCGACCGTCAGCAGGCCGGCGTCCTTGCCGGACAGGCCGATGCCGCGCACGTCGGCCTCCTTGCCCGCAACGGAGATCCAGTGGGCGATCTCCTTGTTGACCGCGCCCGACAGAACCATCTCGGCCACCGCCATGGTGTCGCGATCGGTCACCCTCAGGCCATCGACGAAGTTCGACTTGACCCCGGCCTTGTCCAGCATGGCGCTGATCTGCGGCCCGCCGCCGTGCACCACGACCGGGTTGACCCCCATCAGCTTCAGCAGCACCACGTCGGCGGCGAACTGCTTGGCCACCGCGGTCTCGCCCATGGCGTGGCCGCCGTATTTGATGACCACGGTCTCGCGATCATAGATCTGGATATAGGGCAGGGCCTCGGCCAGCGTTTTCGCCGTGGCCCAGCCCCGCTCCTCGGATTGGCGTTCGGATTCGTCCATGGGGCGGGCTGATAGCGGGGGTGAGGGGTGGTGTCACTGTGAAACCCCAAATGTGAACTGGCGCCGATGATCGAGAAATCCGGTACGCGCCCTCGGTGAGGCAGCCTTGAATCTCGTCAAGTTGGGTGTTTCGAGCACTTTGAATCAATACGATCGTGGGTTAGGCAACATCATGAAACTTTACCCGGTGATCATGTGCGGCGGGTCTGGCTCCCGGCTTTGGCCAGCGTCGCGACCTTCGCGCCCAAAGCAGTTTATTCCTTTGGCGGGAAATCGATCGTTGTTTCAGGAAACGGTCCTTCGGGTTGCCGAGTTGGCTAAAACCGGGGGTCGGTTGATCGTGGTCGCGGGCGTCGGCCACAGACCTTGGATCATCGAACAGCTAGAGGAAATCGGCGTGGAAGCGCATGTTCTTCTAGAGCCCGAAGCTCGGGATTCTGCCGCGGCGATGGCGGCGGCGGCGGCCTGGACTGAGCGCGAGGACGCCGACGGTGTGATTGCCTTCGTTGCATCCGACCATCATATTCCTGACTATGTCGCCTTTCAGGAAGCCGTGCGCACGGCGGCAATTAGCGCTTCCGAGGGCCGCATCGTGACGCTTGGTGTCAAGCCTACTGAAGCGTCGTCGGCTTACGGTTACATCAAGCCATCAGGCAAAGGTCTTTCTGATGTTGATCGGTTCATCGAAAAGCCCGATTCCGCGATGGCAGCAGAGTATATTGGGGCCGGATATCTGTGGAATAGCGGCAATTTCGTGGTTTCAGCCAAAACTCTGCTGTCGGAGTTGAAGGCCTATGCCCCCGCAGTTGAGGCTGCGGCTCGAGCAGCTCTACCGACCGGAAGCAACGCGTTTGTAGAGGTGTTGACCCAGGCGTTTTTAGCCGCACCCAAGATATCGATCGACTACGGATTGATGGAGAAAACGCGCTTAGCTTCGGTGCTCGAGGTCCATTTCGGTTGGTCAGATCTGGGGGCCTGGGACGCTATTGCGGCGAGCGGGGAGGGCGATACGGGGTTGCACATCTTTGAGGACGCAGAGGGGTGCCTGGCTCGGTCGTCAAACGGAATCATGATCGCCGCGCTGGGTGTGAGAAACATCGCGATCGTTGCGGAAAGCGACGCGGTTCTCGTCTGCGACCTGTCACGCGCTCAAGACGTCAAGCGGATCGTCGAGCGGTTGAAGCTAGCTTCTCCTCAGCATCTAGACTTCGCCAGCCCAGATCCGCAGACTCTTCAGGCCAGTGGGCAGAGGCTTGCCGACTGGCTCCGTACGCGCGCTCTTCCGACCTGGGCTACGCTCGGCCAAAATTCCAACGGCGCGTTCGCTGAGATGATAGGGCTGGATGGCCGCAAGCTGAGCACTGCGCGCCGAGCACGGGTCCAGGCCCGCCAGGTTTATGTCTTCGCCCAGGCAGGCCTGCTTGAGTGGTCTGGACCGTGGCGTCGCTGCGTCGATGACGGAGTGGACCGGTTGATCTCCGATTACCTTCGTGACGACGGATTGTGTCGTACGTTGTTGAGTGCCGACGGAACTCCATTGGACGAAACAGCGATGGTCTATGACCAGGCCTTTGTCATGTTGGCATTCGCATTAGCCAAAAGCGCTAGATGTTCAGATGCCAGTCTGGAGATCCGAGCGCGGCGGATCCGCGAGGCCTTGCGTGCTCGATCACTGCCGAATGGTGCCCTCGTTGAGGGCGGCGACGAGCCATATCAATCCAACTGCCACATGCACCTGCTTGAATCCTGCTTGGCCTGGGAGGAGTTAGGCGGCGACGTCGGCTGGACGGAGCTAGCCGATCAGATCGTGGGTTTGGCGCGATCAACTTTCATCGATCGGCGGGGCGGATTTCTACGGGAGTTCTTCGATGCCGATTGGCAGCCCGCTGCGGGCGAGGCTGGCCGCTTGGTGGAGCCTGGGCATCAGTTCGAATGGGCGTGGCTCTTTGCGCGCTACGGTCGTGCGCGCGGCGATCACGCTGCCGTCGATGTCGCCCGCAAACTCTTTGGCCACGGCTTGAGCGGCGTCAGCGAATTCTTGGGGACTGCCGTTGACGCCATGAATGACGACGGTTCGATCCGTAGTCGACGGGCTCGATTATGGCCGCAGACAGAATGGTTGAAGGCCGCTTTGATCCTCAGCGAGTTAAGCCACGATGGAGAACGTCAAGCTTATCTCGACAGCGCTCTCGACGCGCAAGGCGCACTATGGCTCTATCTCACCGACGGCGGTCTCTGGCGCGATAAACGATTGCCGGATCGCACTTTCATTGACGAGCCTGCTCCCGCAAGCTCATTTTATCACATCATGGCGGCGTTTCGGCAGATGGCCGATACGGGGGTATCGAATGAGGTGGACCTTCTGACGTCACTAGATCTCAAATAAGTGACATATGTCGTGAGGTTCGTTTGAGCTCTTAACGAGGAGATTTGCGATATCTTCGGACGACGTCTTCCCCAAGTAGTTGATGGTGATATCTCCGCGCCCAACTTTGAGAAAGCGTCGGAACATTCGCGGGGCATTGATCGGAGAATTTCCGATAAGAAAGTTTGGAGGAAGCCAAGTGTCGCAAGCGAAGCCAAAGGCAGTGATTTCTGTCGAGGCGCAACTCCACTCAATGGCAACCCAGGCCGGCTACGATCCTCATTTCACAGTGGCTCGCCTTGCATACGGGACCTTTGTTTCTCGTCGGCATCGCTACATGTATGTCGAGACGCCGAAGGCTGCCTGCAGTGCGTGGAAAAAGCTCGTAGCAACCGTTGAAGCCACGCCCTTGGATCTGAGCGCACCACCGTATCAGCGTGAAAGCAGGGTCGGGATGCTGATTCATGAACGGCGCCGTATTGCGATCCCTTCATTGCTGGATGTCAGACCTAAGGAGCGCGGCGCCATTTTGACGGCGGGCTCGGAATGGTTGGTCTTCGGTATTTGCCGCAATCCCTTCAGTCGGCTTGTGTCTGTCTTCGAAAACAAAGTCCGCAGTAGGGAGCCTGGATACGCCAACGCGCATGCAGAATTCGGATCGAAGATGGCAGACGCAGATCCTCAAAGTGCTTTTTCAGCCTACATTCATCAAGTGGTACGAGAAGAAGCTACCAGGATGAACGATGCTCACCTTCAGTTGCAAGACACGCTGCTGATGCCGCGATTGATACCCTACACCGGTATTTTCAAGACTGAGGATATGAGTTCAGCCTTAGCAATCTTTACGAATCAACTGAGATTAAAGGGTTATAAAAAAGGTATCGAGCTGGAACGTCACAATGAAAGTCCTCCCGTGTCATGGAGAAACTACTATGACGAAAAATCGGCGAACGTCGTGGCTGATGTATACAGAAAAGACTTTGACGTATTCGGGTATGATGCAGAGGACTGGCAGGGCGGCGTAAAGCCACTTCCAGCATCCCCGGACGAGATCTTCTGGCGGCGTTCTACGGCTGAGCGCAATGAAATGATAGAATACCTATATGACGCCCTGGACCAGGCAGGCGTAAAAAAACGCAACGACCAAGCCTAGAAAATTTTGGAGTGTCGTCTTCGATTGGAAGTGCTTGTATTGTCAATCCGTTCGAGCCCGTGAGTGAATACGCCTGAGGCGATGCCCGCGAGCTAGCTGGTGTCTCGAGCGACGGGGCCGAACAGCCCGGCCGCGCAACTTTAGCCATATGCCCTCCCGCAGACCCCGGAGGCAGTTCAAACCGCCAAAGCGGGCGTTGCTCGTTGTAGTGTCTACGACAAGCCGTCTAAAACGAAGCTGCCCGCTAATGCTGGGCAATGTACGCTGTCAGGATCTACGATGTCACACACCGAACGTTCGACACCTCAGGGCCGGGGACCCCTTAAGCACCAGGCCTTGGACCTGCTTGTTGCGCGAGGCGTTGAGATTGCTACGATTCTGGATGTCGGAGTTGAACGCGGAACGCCAGAACTAATACATGCCTTTCCGTCGCTCCTGCACGTGCTGTTCGAGCCGGTTGCCGAGTTCGTGCCTTTTATTGAAGCCGCCTACGCGAACGTAGATCATCGGCTTGTACGGATGGCGGTGTCGGATCGGACGGGCGAAGGGACCCTGCAGATTGAGTCGATCATGGGGGGCGAAGTTACGCACAGTGCGCTGGTGGCCATTGGCACGGAAGGCGAGGCTCAGCGGTCCATTCCGATTACGACATTGGATGACGCGGTCGCCGCGATGGGGCTACAAACCCCCTTCCTCCTAAAGATCGATATCGACGGACAGGAGCTTCGCGCTCTAGCAGGTGCCTCGAACGTGCTTCTCAACTGTGCTGTCGTCATAGTCGAAGTGCCGGTCTACGAGTTCTCGCAAAGACTTCGGGTTCTAGAAGCGGCCGGCTTTCGACTCTATGACATCGTCGAGCCTTGCTACTATGATGGATCCTTGTGGCAGGCCGACGCGATTTTCATTCGAAACGAGATCCACGCGCAGCACTTTTCCGACCTCCGCAACAAAGGATTTGAGGTCGAGAAATATCAAATGTTTAAAGGATGATGTCTGGAGAGCCTTCGAATTCCGGCACCTATCTTGCTGATGGTGACCTCTGAGGCCGTAATCTTAGGCCGGCTTTCTCATCGAAACGATGGATTGCCAAAAGGCGGCGTGATGGCTCACATCCGACCCGCTGGTGAACTGCGGACCCTCGAACCCTATCACTTCGGCCCAAGATGAAATCCAGCTCCGCGGTAGGAACGTGTCGAGATGGTCGAGCTGATCACCGGATGCCATGGCCTTCGAACGGACAATGAACAGATTCCTGTGCTCTGCATCTTCATATTCAAGAAACGAAAACACGGTTTTGCCCCCAGGCCGTAGGGCCCTGTAGGTATCCGACAGGTACGCAAAGCATTCCTCCGGCAGGAGGTGGGTGAACACTGACCAGTGGAAGACAATATCCAAAGACGCGTCAGGCGCAGCGATAGTGAGGCCGTGATGGATGATAGCCTTAAAACCTGGACACTTCTTTTGAACGTGCAGGACCAGGTCATCGACTATGTCGGCTCCCGTATACTGCCCCCTCCAGCCGCTGCGCTGTAGAGCCTGAGCAGTCCGGCCTGAACCGCAACCAAGATCATAGAGGTCCATCCCATCAATCAAACCGTGATGACGGAGCACTTCTACGTGGCCATCCCCTTGTATCGCGAACAACTCCATATTCGTGGAGCCGATGCTTTGAGCCAATGCAAGATCGCGATTTTTCGGATGTTCAGACAGCTTATTTGCCACGAGTCGTTTGTACGATTCGAGCGAATGTTTGGCGATTCCATGCATAGGGCGACAATGGCCTTGGGTTGGTCAGGCGGCAAGTCAAACTTGTACACCTGACTGAATCATATGGTTGAGAAAGTCAGGGCCGCGGCCCGGCGCTTCGTTAACCCAGCAATGCAGCCAGGGGGCGGACGCGTCGTTTAGCACGCACCGTTTAAGCCCGCCGCTTACCGATCAAGTCTCCTCGACTGGGCGGAGCAATCGACCTTCGGCGCGCCCATGCTTCAACCAGTGCTCGAGGGGATCCTCGCCAACCGCCGCCACATCCGGATTGGCTCGCAAGTAAGCCGAGCCATCGAACCCGCCCGCTTTCACTCGAAGCGGATTGGTCACATCGATGAAATCTTCCGGCACCTTCTGGCCGATGTAAAAGTTATCCGACTCTTTTCCGGTTATAATGTTGAACGGCCGGCGAAAGTCTATAACGCCTGCAGGAACATCAGAATTCATGGGGGTGTAGTAGGCGCAGTCGTCAAAGTAGTAGTGCGTGACCTGAGACCATCTTGTCTTATCGCGATTAGTCTGGACGTCGCCACCGTGCAGGAGATTGGCCGACCAGATGAGAGCTTGCCCCTTTTTTATCGCCAGGCGAGTGGGCTCTATACCGCTAGCCTCTACCAAGCGCTCCCACATGTATTCATAAACAGTTTGGCTTGTATGGTAGCGATCACTGTGCCGATGCCCGATGTGTTCATTGGTATAGATAGGCCATTTGTGTGAGCCGGGGTAGTAGATCAAAGGTCCCTGGTCGAGTTCGACGTCTTCGAGCGGTATCCATACGCCACACATAAAACGCTCTGGCATCGATGAAAAATGCACCGAATCCGTATGGTAGTGCTGCTGTGTTCCCACAGGGAAGTTCAAGGTTTGAAAAGGCCATGCTTGCCGCCCATAAAGCTGCGTCAGCATTTGCAGGATCGTCTCGTTGACAGCAAGCCGCCGCACGTCGGCGTCGAACTTCCAAGCGTCCTGAATGCGAAGGCCTTCCCCCCGCTCTCGCCAAGCGGCCCAGTCGTATCGACCGGTGAGACTCCTCTTGATTCTGTCAGCGATCGCGTCGATCTCGCCATCCGGAAAATCAATGATCGCGAAGCCTTTCTCGTTCAGCTGAACCGCATAGTCGTAGACTACGGGGTCGGTTGTTTCTGGATCAAAAAAATCCTTGAAAAACGGCGACTCGGTATTGGGTACGCCGGGAAGCGGGTTCTTGCGGTTGGGAATCATGCTCAGTCGCAGTCCAATGCCAAAATCATTGAGGTGCAGGCGTTTAGGCCTGCGTCGTATCATGAGATGCGGACGGTGTCCTCCGCTTCATAGCCGTTTTTTTGGTGCGTTAGCTCAGCACGGTAGGTCTGGGCGCGTGTCGCGGCGTCACAGGCGAACGACGTCGTTCCGATCTCGGGAACCATACCCGAGCCGGAAAACGCGCATCTCGTAATGTGCCGGGGCGGTGCGCCGTAACCTGCGATAGTTGCGGGTTGTATGCCGGGTCACCTGCCGCCAAGAAAGAGCGCCACCTTGAAACAAAGAGCGCTGTATCGCGGGGATGGTCGAGCTCTCCTGACCTCGCGCGGGTTGCTGATTCGTGATGATAAAGGACCGTACGGCCATCGTTTAAGATCCGATAGCCGGACTCCCGCACGCGAAGGCACAGATCCGTGTCGTTGAAGCCGATCGCCAGTTCCTCATCGAAACCCTGCACTGCACGAAACACTTCGCAGCGCATTATCATGCAAGCTGCCGTGACGGCTGAGTATTCTCGAGTTGACGCAAGGCTGTGGTCGCGGCCAGGCCGTCGATTACCGTCAAAATCTTCGAGCTGCTCATATCTATGAGCGTGATCCGCCGCGCCAGAAAGTCCAACAACAACTCCGGAGTGCTGAATACGGCGATCGGCGTAGATCAGGTTGGCGCCCACGATTCCGATTTCTTCTCTTGCTGCCAGGCTAGCGATCCGACCAAGCCAGCCGGGTTCTATCGCTTCAATGTCGTTGTTCATGAATAATACAAAATCATGATCTCTCCCAAAACGTTCGAATGCGACGTTATTCATTCGGGCGAAGTTGAAGGCTCCAGAATAGGGCATTATCTCCACCCTGCCTTTGATGCTGTCCAAATAGGTTGTGGTGTCGGTCTCATCGGACTGGTGATCGATGACGACGATATCTATTCTCAGGTCGCCGCAGGTGCGCCAGACTGAATCAAGGCACGTTCTCAATAGATCGGCCCGATTTCTAGTCGGAACGATTATGAGGATCGAGCCTGCGGGCCGGGGATAGGTGACCATGAAGCCGTGCTCCTGATCGTTTACGCCAACGCTGCCGGTTGAGCGCGACCGCCGAAGGTGACCGGCAATGGCCCGCACCATCGCGGGCCGGTCACCTTCAGGAATCGAAATCGGAGAAGCCCTGCAGAGGACGGCAGGTATGTGCCCTACGGCCTTCGTTTCCTCTACGGCCCGCAAAGTTAGATCAAACAGTAGAATGGATTCGATAGGTTCAACAAGCGAAGATAATAGGTATTTTAGTAGGCTGGCTTCAAAACATACTAGGTCGAGAAAATACGGATAAGAGTGAAGGTAGTCTAGGCTAAAGGATGGACGTAAACTGAAGTGCGATACACTATCAAAAGCTGATTCCATGACGGCGGTATCGGCATAAGAAATCTGGCAGGTGTCTGTTGTAACATCAAGTAGTCGGTAAACTGTTTCTGGTTCAAGCCTAATAGGCCGATCTATCAGCACTATCGCGTCGCCCACGGCCTGGCTCGCCGCGATCGCTAATCTAGATATCGCTGTTTCTGCATCCGGGACGACCACGCGGCGCACGCGTGAATCGTTTCCAGCCGCGTCTTCCAGAACGCCCACCAGATCTGTGGGAGTCCCGCTATCGCTGATCCAGATGGCCTCCCAGCGATTGCACCACTGGCTACGGAGGTCTTTAAGCAGGCCTAACAAAGCGGGTGTATTCTGCCTATCAAGGGTCAGGATAAATGTAAGTGACCGGTCGCCGACCTCGCGCGCACAGCCAGCGCGAAGAATATCGATAACGTCATCTGTAAGGTCGTCATTGCGCGTCCGCCAAGTCTCGATCGCGGAGACATGATTCACCGTCAACGATGCCGGAGAGAGCGGTACTTTCCCACGCTTGGTTCGCGCTCTGATAACGTCTCCAAAACTGACCCTGTCATCGATATCGACCATAAAGCCGCTGGGTTGGCGCTCCGGTCCCCCCGTAACGTCGTGTGCGCGGTGGATATTCGCGCGAACTGTCGCCAGGAGCTCATCGCCGCGGAAAATTTCGACATCAACGGGATCATCCGGGAAATCCAGGTCGACCGCCCAGCCGGTTAGAAGGCCGTTTGTGAACCCATCAATGATACCGCCGCGGCCAGGTGAGTTGGACGATGACAGGATCTCCGATTCTGCTGCGACATTTCCATCGAGTGAATAACTTGCCCGATAGCACGACATCGCAGACTGGAAATCGCCGCGAGATTTGGCCAGGTGGCCCCTATGCAACCAAAGGTCCGAGTCGTCGGCGTTAATTGCCGCCGCGCTCCGATAAGCTTTGTCGGCCTCTTCCCAACAGGACTGCTCGCGATAGGCGTGGCCAGCCTGCACCCATATAGCGAAATCGTTGGGGTATCGAGCGAGATGGTGCCCATATGCTAGGCTTGCTGCCTGCCAATCTTGACGATCTCGCGCCTGGTCGCCCAGTTGTCTGTTGTCGATGCCTCTCGGGCGAACGATCATGAAGCGTTTGGCGCGCCGGAGGATTGAGGCAATCTTCATATTTGGTCGTCTCGTCATCCTGATCGGAGCGTCGCGTCGGCGTAGCGCTCCTGTCCCTCAGGTCAAGCGGAGTCCTGACCTCACAGGCTTATAGCCATTGCAAAAATTGCATATCGCTTGTGCGGGCGCGAAGCGGAAGTTAGGATTCTGCGGCGATGTTCGGTGTGCCCGAAGCGGCCGCCGACAGGCCAATAAACCTATGTGGGGATACGATGCGTCTGACAAAGAAGGCGGCGAAGCTCTTTGGAGCATTCAAGCGCCGCATTCATCCGGGCGCGAGAGTGACGGTTCGGTCTCCAGAAGACCTGTTTGATCAAGATTGGTATCTCGCTCGCTACCCGGATGTGGCCGCGGCGGGGATAGCAGCCTACGAACATTATTCTAATCAAGGCTGGAAGGAGCGCCGTGCGCCCCACCCGATGATCAGCCCAGATTGGCTCGCCCGTGAGTATCCACTCTCCAAAGACGAGAATCCGTTGATATGGTATGTTCGAGAGAGTACTCGCAAAAATTTGCTACTTACGCCAGCCTTCAATGGTAAAGTCTATAAGACGTCGAATGCCGATCTCGGCGGCGTCTCAAATCCGCTAGCGCATTTCCTGAAACACGGGTGGCGTGAAGGTCGCCGCGCCAGCCACGCGTTCGATCCGTTGGCATACCGAAAACACAATCCCGATTCGCCTCAAGACGCCGGACTGGCCATGGCGGAATGGGCCCAGGAAGGGTTTCCGGTGCTAGATGCACACCTTCTGGAACTGGCCGCCTTGGGTCCCCCGCGGTGGGATCCCGAAGATGTCTATTCCTTTGGCTTCGACCGAAAGTGGTATGAAAGCCAATATCCCGAAGCTTCTACGTCGGACGGCGATCCACTTAGTCACTATCTCAAACGTGGGTGGAAAGAGGGGCGATCTCCTCATCCGATGATCAATCCAGCGTGGATACGTTCTCGCTACCCTGATGCGAGCAACGTGGAGTTGATCGTATGGCTCTTTGGGCCGGGATCGACCATACGGAACTTCTGTCCCATCTTCGATGCCGCCACCTATGCCGATAGCAATCCTGATCTAGCCTCGTTGCATAGGCCGGTTGAACATTTCATGGCAGGCGGGTGGCGCGAGCATCGCGTCACGCACCCGGTTTTCCGCGAACTTCACTACTTGATGGCGCATTCCGATGTCGCGTCGGCGGGAGTTCGTGCGGCAGAACATTTTGTTCAATCCGGGGTGACCGAAGGCAGGGCCATGTCACCCCTCTTCTGGCCCGACTGGTATGCGGATCAAGCCGGGCTCCCCAAGGGTGATCAGATTTCCTTGCTTGGGCACTATCTGAAGGAGGGGTTTTTATCGGGCCGCGAGCCCAACCCTTTCATGGATCGAGAGTGGTACGACCTAACCTTGGCGCCGCGGACACGTGGTGACGTCTCGCCTCTGCAGCATATGCTGGCTGACACCGGGCCCAATCCGGCCAGTCCTCATCCTCTCTTCGATGCGGAATTCTATGGTGCGGCTCTTGAGGTGCCGCTTGCCCATGTCGATCGCTACGCACACTTCCTTGCCGAGGGCGATCGCGACGGTCGATCCAGCCATCCTTTGTTCGATGCCGACTTCTATCGCCAGGGGAACGCCGACGTCTCCGCATCAGATTTTGGGCCGCAGCTCCATTATGTACTGATCGGCGCCCCAGAGCAGCGGTGGCCAAACCCGATGTTCGATCCAGAGCATTATGTCTGGAACAGCCCGACGCCAGACGCCGCTAGGAGGGGCGGTTTGATGCACTACGTCCGCAGTCCGCGGAATGCGCGTCATCCTCACCCATTGTTCGACGCGTCGGCATATGCGGCCCATGCCGGCGGCCGATTGGGCGGCATGCATCCTCTGGTTCATTACCTCACGACCAGCTCCAACTTGGACGCTCTGTTGGTGGAAGGCAAAAAGACAGGCGTTCCGACGCATCGACCCATTCGCACCGGCTTTGAAAGCCGTAGGGCACCGGTCATTGAACGTTCGGAACTCGTATCCGTCGTGATGCCGTTGTTTAACTCCTCAGTAGACCATCTGCGACGCGCGATCGAATCCGTCCTGCTACAAAGCCATCAGGCGTGGGAGTTGATCATGATAGACGATGGATCGACCGAGACGTTAGGTCGGGAACTAGCGGATCAGTATTCAGCCGCTGACGAGCGTATCGTCCTCACAGTCCTCGACGCAAATCAAGGGATCGCTGGCGCTACTAATCAAGCCTTGGCATTGGCGAGTGGCGAGTTCGTCGCCTTTCTCGATCACGATGACGTCCTGCATCCGCATGCCATTGCTTTGGCGATGGATCGGCTCGCGGGTTCTGACGCAGACGCGTGCTATACTGATCAGTCGTCAATCGGCCCTTCCGGCGAATTCCGCTCGGTTTTCTTTAAGCCGGACTTCTCGCCGACCATGCTTTTGGGCGTGATGTATATTGGGCACTTGCTGGTTGTCCGGACAGAAACCGTCCGGGCGATGGGCGGCTTTGATCCGGCCTTCAATAGGATTCAAGATTATGAGTTCATGCTGAGGCTTTCTGAGAGGTCGTCGGCCATCAACCACATAGCTGACATATTATATCAATGGCGGATGGTGCCCGGCAGCATAGCAGCCGATCCAAACTCCAAGGGTGCCATCGAGCCGCTTCAGGCCCTCGCGGTGAACGCTCATCTTGAGCGGAGAGGGCTGCCCATAAAGGCGCGTCCTCACGCCGTCTTGCCCCATCGCTTGGTTCTCGAGCCAGCTTTCGACAAAGGGTCACGCCGGCCGACTGTAGCGTTTGTCGTTCGAGATCGCGGTTCAGTCGGGAGCAACTCGAACCTGATGGAGCAGGTCCTCCAGCAAAATCCAGAGGCCAGCATCAGGCTGGTGGGGGGCGCTGGAACCGATCGAGGCTCTTTGATCGCGGACGTTGAGGATCTACTGCAGAAAACTGAGGCCGAAGTCATAGTTTACGTCGATGCGGGCATCCACAACTCCACGGCGAACGATTGGCTGGATTACCTGCTGATGCATTTGGCCGATGTGAAAGTTTTCGCTGCCGGTCCGCATGTGGTTGATGAGGACGACCGGGTGATAAGCGCGGGTTGGGTGTTGACTTCAACGGGGTTGGCTCCCGCGATGAGCGGTCTTGCGGGTGACCACGACGGCCACGGAGGCTCGCTAGCCTGCGACCGCGAAGTGAGCGTTTTGTCCGACTTGGCCTTTGCTTTCAAAGTGAGCGAGGCGAGGGCGGCGGGCGGCTTCAACCTGGATTATGAGGGCATGCTTCATGGCATGGCTGACCTCTCTCTCAGGGTGGCGCTGACAGGCGCGCGCCTGGTCGCCGTGTCGGGCGCGAGAGTGACTCTCGACGAGCACGATGAGGAAAAGCAGGCAATCGAAGAAATAGACGCATTGATATTTAGGGATCAATATCGGGATCAGCTTGAAAACGGAGATCCGTACTTCAGTCGAGGATTCGCAGGAGACGCGACTTTCCGGGCCGAAATCTAATGAATTTAGTCTTCGCATCGCATTGCAATTTTAAGGGCAACAGCGCGATGCACGTGTTTTCGATCGCGGAAGCGCTGATCGACCTCGGCCACGATTGTCTTGTCATTGTTCCGGACGAGCCGCAGACCGTACTGGCTCATGGAGCGCATCGCTTCTCCTTATCTACCTACGCCGAGGCTCTATCCACGAAGTTGAAGTTCGCGAACGGGGCTGGGCCGGACTTTATTCATGCCTGGACCCCGCGGGACCACGTAAGGGAGGTGGTGGAGGCTATTTCGCGTGCCGAGCGCTGCCCCTACCTTGTTCACATGGAAGATAACGAGGAGCAGATTCTCGTTGATGAAATCGCTTCTCTGGACATCGAGACTATTAGGAGGTTGCCTGATGAAACGATCAGCGGCCTCATCGGAGTAGATCATCGTTCTCACCCGGTAAAGTCGCGTTTGTTTATCGATGGCGCTATCGGCTTTACGTGTCTGATTGAGACGTTGCTTGAATTTTCTGCTGTTGGCCAAGACGCTCTGACTTTTTGGCCGGGGTTTGATGCTGCGTTCGCGGAACTAGGCGATCGCAATGCCGTACGTCGTAGCTACGATCTCCAACAAGACGAAACTGTTATTCTTTATTCCGGCAACGTCCACCTTTCTATCGTTGAAGAGATAGCCGACCTTTATGGGGCGGTGGCGCTTCTCCGCCGACGTGGTCGAAACGTCAGGCTTGTCCGGACAGGGTGGGATTACGCGGCTATGCCGCTGGGCCCGCAGGCCATCAGTCATATTGGCGCCCTCGAACTAGGCTTTATCCCGCGCGGCGATTTGCCAGGCCTGGTTAGCGCGGCGGACATTCTGGTCCAGCCCGGCAAGGTTGGTGCCTTCAACGACTACCGGTTCCCGTCGAAGCTACCCGAATTTCTCGCGTCCGGCCGACCGGTCCTTCTGCCGAAAGCCAATATCGGATTGCATCTGACGGATGGCGAGAACGCCTTCCATCTGGAAGACAGCGGTGTTCTGGATATCGCATCGCATGTCGAACGTATCATGGACTTGCCTGATCGCGGTTTGTCCGTGGGAATAGCCGGACGCGCTTTCGCGCTTGAGAATCTTACCTGGACAAAAGTCGCCATTCGTTTGGAGAGCTTCTACCGCAAGCTCATCGAAAAGGCGGCTTCGAATGCGCTGGACCTCAACGACAGCCGCATGACTGTGGACCGCAGGACTCCGCAGTTTCCAGTGGATCTGATCGCTTTCTATCTCCCCCAGTACCACCCAATCCCCGAAAATGACCTCTGGTGGGGCAAGGGCTTCACCGAATGGACAAACGTGACCAGGGCGCGTCCTACGATAGAAAGCCACGATCAGCCGCGACTGCCGACCGATCTAGGATTTTACGATCTGCGTCTGCCGGAAATCATGGTCAATCAGGCAGAAATGGCGAGAGACTTTGGGGTTTCTGGGTTTTGCTTTTATTATTATTGGTTCGATGGGCGTAGATTACTCGAAGCACCCCTCGATGGCTGGCTAGCAGGCGGTCCAGATTTTCCGTTCTGCATTTGTTGGGCGAACGAGCCTTGGAGCCGTCGATGGGACGGCTCGAATGCAGAGGTCCTGCTGGACCAGACCTACGGAATCAATTTCGCTGAGTCATTTATCAGCGATATCCTGTCGATTTTGAAGGATCCGCGCTATATCCGTGTCGACGAGGCACCCGTGCTTTTGATCTACAAAATCAGCGATATCCCGGACGCCCGAGGCGCAATCGCCACTTGGCGCCGCGTTGCCCGGGAGAATGGTATTCCGGAAATCCATGTCGTGGCCGTCCAGTCGTTCGGGCTCGGCGATCCTACGGGCTACGGCGCGGATGCAGCGGTGGAGTTTTCGCCGCCGCATGAAGACCGAATGCTGATTGATCCCATCAATGCCGGCGTCGCCGGAGGTTCCTTCCGTGGATATCTTGAAGACTATATCTCCGTCGCGATGCGCAGCATCAAAGCCGATCCGGTCAACTATGTCCGTTACCGTGGCTTATTCCCCCGTTGGGACAATACGGCGCGACGCAGGGAATATGGGCACGTCTTTATAAACGATAGCGCGAAGGCTTACGGCTCGTGGTTGCGACATCTCACTTGGGAAGCGCTTTCCAGCCGTGAGGTCAAAGCTCCCCTCGTATTTGTCAACGCCTGGAATGAATGGGCGGAGGGTGCCTACCTCGAGCCTGACCAGACCTATGGTGACGGCCTTCTCCATGTCACCCGTGCCGCTCTAGGCGAAGGCGTTATCGACTTTGTGCGAGGGCGAACCCCAGCGCGCGATAGAGCGTTCACGAACGCTGTGTCTATCCTTCCTGATCTGCAGCGGCGTTGATGGGGAAGCCCAGCATTTGCGCGCGACTTTTGGGTTGCTCAACCAAGCGCTGGGTCCCATGAGGTGGCGTCTCGGAACGGGACTCGTGCAGCGATCGGCGGGGTTCGGACCAGCTAGCTTCGGATCGTTGACTTCGTCCTCCTCTTTCGCCGGACATCGGCCATCGCCGCCCGGAAACATAAGCGGTGCAGCCCGGGGCTGCACCTCAACTATCAGGCTGTGACTTATGAAGATTGCTATTCAAGATAGCTGGCCAAACCTACCAGAGAATGCCGAGAAGGAATTCATCCAGAGATTTCACATTGCCTGTGATCACCTTGGCATAGCATGCGAGACGGTCGTCACGAGTGCTGACATCATGAGGGCAGACCCCCATATGGTATTGGCGTCTCATGAATTTTCGCGCAAACTAACCCAATATCCGACTATTGGTCTAGTATGGAGTCCCACTCAATTTTTCGAGCGAGACGCCTATCGCGTCAGATCCCTGCTTTCATATGACGGATACACAGCGGCCAACACCCGGGTTCGCCGTTGGCTAAAGGATAACTCGTTCGGCGTTGGTATTGAAAAGCCTATCGGCGAAGGCCTATTCTTGCCCACCACCTACATCTCGGACCTCAAGACCGATCCTATAGCGCGCCGCATGAACTCTGCCGCCTATATTGGTGTGCATTGGGATGGTGGTCGACACGCTGAATTGTTCGCTGAGCTTGCCAAACGAAATGCTGCGACATTTTACGGGCCGTCTAGTAGCTGGGATCACGTAGGAAGCCGATACGGAGGTTTTTTGCCGTTTGACGGACGGTCCGTACTTGCCGCGCTTGCGAAACATACTGCCGTATTGTGCCTTCACAAGGATGAACACCGCGCCGAAAATACGCCTTCCATGCGAATATTTGAAGCCTGTTCCGTGGGCGCAGTACCCATTTGTGATAACATTGATTTCGCGAGGGAGCACCTCGGTGACATAGCGCTTTTTGTCGATCTCAATCGGAAGCCAGAAGCCGTGGCTGACCAGATTGAGGCTCATCTACAATGGATCACCAACAATCCGGAGGCGGCAGCTGAACGGGCGCTTCGCGGCCAACGTTGGTTTCAGGACGAATGGTCGCTCGAATCGAAGATCAAGACCGTCATTCTTCCTTTGTACGAGCAGGTCCTGGCGGCCGGGTCCTTCGCGCCGCGTGTCAAAGACGTGGCGGCGGGACGCCGACGCAAAACGAACTCGCCGGCTGCGGCACCGATCTGTGAGGTGGTCATCCGTACCGGTGGACGGGATCTCGTCTTCCTAGAACGAGCGCTCAAATCGGTCATGGCCGCCAGTTCTGTCGACCTGCCTGTCCACGTGGTCGTAGCGGACTACAAGGGCAAGGCCGAGGTTGCCGCTCTATGCGATGCGCTGCATTCGCCCGTCTTCAGAGTGCGCTACGTTCGCACGCCGGACACAGGCTTCCGGTCGACGGCACTCTGGGGTGGCATTCTGGCGTGTGAGGCCGAGTTTGTCGCTCATATGGACGACGACGATACGGTGTTCCCCAACCATTATCGCCAACTGGTTAAGACCTTGAAGCGGTACCCTAAGTCCAATGTCGCCTATTCCGGAGTCGTACTGATGAACGACGAGCCGGACAACTATTTCAAAACAATAAACTTTTTTGGCCCCCGCGAAGAGATAATAAAAGAAGATCGCGACTTGAAGTTTCTGGACGCCTTTGATCTCGATCGGCTGTCCATTTTTGATAACTTTATTCAGAGCAACACCTGGCTGGCACGGCGCGATTTTATCCAATCTGCGATAGGGGAAGATCCCGAACTTGTCGTGGTCGAAGACGTCTATCTTTATCTTCTCATGGCCAGCTCCGGGCCCTTCAGGTTCACTGGTAGCGCTACCGCTCTTTGGCACTGGCGGTCGCAGACTGACGGCGACAACTCCATGTTCGCGATCGACCAAAACATCTGGGCCGAAAATGGCAAGCGGGTCATGCGACGTCTGGCCCGAATGCCGTTTCTCGTATCCTCGCTGCCGGGAAAGCTGCCGGGGGCGAACGATCCCAATTGGGAAACCGCGTCCCACCAGCCTGCCGTGGGCTTACGCTACGGAGATACTGTATCGGTCGACCGCGACTTTGTGATCGCCCATCGATGCTTGGGGTTCCATCCGATCGGGGAGGGGATCGGTCTCTGGTCGAAGGAAACGGTCAGTATTGTTGTGGTTCATCTGTCCCGCGGTGCAGCCGAAGGTGGTTGCGTCCTGCTGGTGACATGTGCCGGAGCCTTCGATCCAGAGGTATCCGATCAATGGATTCGGATCAGCCTCTCCAGCGGCGCGTCAGTCCGTCTTCCTGTGACCGATTGGGAGACGCGACAGATTTCCCTCGAAATTCCACCAGGTGGGAGCACCGCAATCACGCTGTCGGTGACAACGTCCCATTTCGTGAACCCGGGGCGCCATGGGTCTGCCGACGACCGCGATCTCGGTGCTCGCATCGTTGATATAGGCGTCGTCAGAACCGAAGAACTCGTCCCGTTCCCAACCTCGGTTGAGTTTGGCGGCCAAAATGATGAGATCGAGTTCGACGGCTTGGGGCATTATGGGCTGCTTGCCGCCAACCCCAATCAGCAATTTATCGTCGCCGACGGGCCGGCGACCTTGTTCGTGGGCGTCGGCTCAACCATCTGGGCGACCCATCTAGATGCCGACGAGCCCGTCGCCCTGACAGATGAAGCGCGTGCAAGCGTGTGGTATCTGATTGTGCGACATCCTAACCTTGATGAACGGCGCAAGGGGATGAAGGTCTCACTTTCGCGGCGTGAGCCCGACGCTACGTTTCTCGGGCGCTGGAACAGGTTCGCCTCATCCATTGAGGGCCAGGTGGGCACTTATACGTCGGCGGGGGTTGATGATGAGCAACTCTCGTTCGTGTTCGGTGAAAAGCCGGTTCGCGGCCAGGCTTCTTCCGACAGTGTCTTCGTGTTTCGCCGGAAAGATGACGATCTTTTCTGGGAAGTGCGGTCTGATCAGGTTGAAACTTGGAAAATTTTGGCCCCGCTCGGGTCACGCACCGCCTGCGACGGTGATCTGGTCAGCCGCGGCCGGCTCGAACCTCCAGGGGCTATCGCCGCGAGTGCCTATGAGGCGCTTGTGATCGAGACCAACCCATGGCTGCCGGACGCAGCTCGGTCGCTGCTCTGCAGGACAATCTATGGGCTTGTGCGTGAGGTGTTGGCGGGCGGTAGGGTCGAATGCAAACCGCTGGCGCTATCGCTGCTTATCAGGATGGTCGCTTGATGCTCAGATCGATGGCAAAGCCCCGAGTTCGAAAATTCGAGTGAGTTCAACTTAGGCTCACTATAGTCATAGTATAGTTCGGGGCTGGGCGTCTGTGTCGTCCGCTGTAAATTTGGTCATCCGAGAAACCGGCGTATCGAAAGGGCGGCGCTCATTGTAAGCAGCCGCATCGCCGCATAGGACGCCATGTACAGCCGGCGAGCCGGAATTGCCTTCCCACGCCATCACGATTTTCTTCGGCTTTTTCCCGGTTCTTGATCAGCCATCGCGGTGGTACCGCGAAGGTGTTTTTGATGAGGTTGCGCGCTAGTCGATCGAGCAAAGGACCGGCTTAGGCTTCCCTGAAGCCGGATCCATGGGTGCCAGCCGGGTCGAGCCACCGGCCGCTTTCGCTGCTCAGACGTTCCGATGGCGCAAGGAGAGGGGGCTGGGACGCTCCTGGTGATGAAGAAGGCCCGCACGTTGAACGGCGCCCACTCAAGTCCTTAGGCCCATGCACCCGGTCGTTTGATCCAAGTTCGCGTGGCATTTTTCCATTTGGCCCGCGTTGTCTCGCTCTGACCCTCAATGTTTTTGTTGTCCGGTCGGCTGCGGCGTTGATACAAGGGCGCGTTGCGCGAATGGGCGGGGTTACGCTCCAAGCGCGTGGAATTTGCGGGGTAAGATGGCCGACGGGGTTAGTGGCAAGGTTGCGCTGGTGACGGGTGTGACGGGTCAGGATGGGGCCTATCTATCGGAACTATTGCTGGAGAAGGGCTACACCGTTCATGGGGTCAAGCGGCGGTCGTCTTCGTTCAACACCGCACGTATCGAACATCTTTACCAAGATCCGCACGAAAAGGATCCGCGGTTCATCTTGCACTACGGTGATCTGACCGACTCGACGAACCTCATCCGCATCATTCAGGAAACGCAGCCCGACGAGATATATAACCTGGCCGCGATGAGCCACGTCCAGGTGTCGTTCGAGACGCCTGAATACACTGCAAACGCTGACGGCATCGGTACCCTGCGTATTTTGGAGGCGATCCGTATTCTGGGACTGGAGAAGAAGACCCGATTCTATCAGGCTTCGACTTCCGAACTCTACGGGATGGTACAGGAAGTGCCGCAGTCGGAGACCACGCCCTTCTATCCTCGAAGCCCTTACGCGGTCGCGAAGATGTACGGCTACTGGATCGTGGTGAACTACCGCGAGGCCTATGGTATCCACGCCTCCAACGGTATTCTGTTCAATCACGAGAGCCCGCTTCGCGGCGAGACCTTCGTGACGCGCAAGATTACTCGGGCGGTGGCTGCCATCCACCATGGCTTCCAGCAGACACTCTTCCTCGGCAATATCGATGCGAAGCGGGATTGGGGTCATGCCCGCGAGTATGTTCGCGGCATGTGGCTGATGCTGCAGCAGGAAAAGCCAGACGATTATGTGTTGGCCACGGGAGAGACCACCGTCATCCGTGACTTTGTCAGTCACGCCTTCGCACAAATCGATGTTGAGCTCCGCTGGGAGGGCGAGGGGGTTGATGAGAAGGGTATTTGCGTCGAGACCGGCCGAGTCTATGTCGAGATCGATCCTAGATATTTCCGCCCTACCGAAGTTGAGCTGCTGATCGGCAATCCCGCCAAGGCAAAGGCAAAGCTGGGTTGGACTCACGAAACCAAATGGCAGGCGTTGTGCGAAGAGATGGTTGCTGCTGACCTCGTCGCCGTTGCCAGGGAGAGGCGTGGCAATGGCGAATGAGGCCGTCTTCCAGCTCGCCGGAAAGCGAGTCTGGGTCGCAGGGCATCGTGGCATGGTCGGCTCGGCAATCGTCCGTCGGCTCGCGTCCGAAGACTGCGACGTCATCACTGCGACACGGGCCGATGTCGACCTGAAATCACCAGATCAAGTTCAGGCGTTCGTGGGGGACCACAAGCCGGATGCAATCTTTATGGCTGCGGCAAAGGTCGGCGGTATCTTGGCTAATGATACTTATCCGGCAGACTTTCTCTACGATAACCTGATGATTGCGGCCAATGTAACCGAGGCGGCTTATCGACAGAACGTGTCCAAGATGCTTTTTCTGGGCTCCAGCTGCATCTACCCGAGAGATGCACCGCAGCCGATCCCGGAAGACGCCCTGCTTACGGGACCGCTGGAGGGCACAAACGAATGGTACGCGATCGCCAAAATCGCAGGCATCAAGCTTGCCCAGGCTTATCGCAAACAGCATGGCTGCGACTTCATCAGCGCCATGCCCACCAATCTGTACGGCCGGGGCGACAACTACGACCTAAACTCCAGTCACGTCCTCCCCGCGCTGATTCGTAAGGCCCACGAAGCCAAAATGGCAGGCGCAAGCCAGATTACGATCTGGGGTACAGGAACGCCAAAGCGCGAATTCCTGAACTCCGATGACTGCGCCGACGCATGTGTCTTTCTTATGAAGGCCTATTCAGACGTCGAACATGTGAACGTGGGCTCGGGGCAAGATATCGCCATAATCGACCTCGCGAGATTGGTCTGCGATGTCGTGGGCTTCACGGGCTCTATCGTCACCGATACCTCAAAGCCCGACGGCACCATGCGAAAGCTAATGAGTGGAGACAAAATCCGCGCCATGGGCTGGGCCCCCACCATCGAACTAAGGGCCGGAATCACGGACGTCTATTCGCTGATGGTGGACTCAGGTCTATTCACGCATCCAGCGCCAGTAACCTGAGCCCGTCGAGACCGTAGCGCTTGCTCAGGCTCTAGCGGCAATGGGGTAGGCGTTGGAAAATAGCCTCCCACGGGGCTGTCCGAGGGTCAGTTATAAGCGACTTTTGTATATCGTTTGGGTAGACCATCAAATCAGCTGAGCTGAGCCCTCGCGCAATATGAGGGGCGAAGGTCAGGTAAACCTATCCGCGATAAATCTCGTAAAGATCGGGCTCAAAATCCACCAGTAGATCTTTAAAGTATTTCGGCTTGAGCTCATTCTTTATGAAAACGAGATCACACTGCCAGATCGTCTGATCGTAATAGCAAGGCTCGACAATATCAATCAAATCGAAGCCCCGCATGCATACGGTTTGCAACCGCTCGGCAATATTCCACCGCGTTGCCTCAATAATAACGATGCTGCATTCGTTAAGAACATTGTGAGCGCCATTGACGACCCGGAGATCTTCGCCATCAATGTCGATCTTTAGAAGGTAAGGGCCAGGTACCGGGTTGTCTTTTATGTAAGTATCGAGCTTGATCATTGGAACGACGCGGTCATTGCTGCTAGGCTGTTTGCCTGGCTCAATGTAGCTGTGCGAGATCTCATCTTCTGAGATTTTGCTGACGGTGGACAAGATCACCGAGCCGTCCGTGTCCGAAACGGCGGCGCTGACGAGGCGATAATCGATATCTCGATAGGAATGCGCGATCGCGCCCGTATACTCCGACAGGGGTTCAAACAGAATGTGGGTCTTGGTGGGAAAGGCCGAAATCAGCTCCGGCGTCCCAGACAATATGCCCACGTCGAGTATCGTGGTTATCGGAATATTCCGATCCTTCAACAGTTGGAGAACCTGATCCTTGGACGGACTCCGCTGCATGTGTTTTCGATCCTGACCGACGCTTTGCGCTTCGTTAGCCGTTAAGGCGGGCCAGATGCAACTCTCTTCCAAGCTCTTACAGCCAGGCTTCCAAAAACCGTTTCCCACGGCAGTGGGGGGAGGCTGTCTGTAGCCTGGAGGGATTGACGCCTCATCAGAAAAATGAGCACTGCGAACGGAAGAAGTCTGGCGATGTTTATGCATCAGCCGGCAGCCGAGCGCGGGAATTCGAGGGTGGATGTGGCGAAGAAGAAGACGCTCGCTTTGGATAAAAGCGCCGTGACATCCGCTGCTTCCAAGCGGGAGGCTGTAGAGAGTCGCCAATCGCTGTCGCGCGTCCGTGCCCTATTGAAGGACGGAGAGCCTCGTGCCGCTCTAGCTCTCCTGGATGCGATCGCAGATGAAAATAGGGCCCTCGAAATCGCGACGCTACGGGGGACTGCTTTTCTCCAACTCGGACGGTTCGCCGAGGCCGAGGCCTTGTTCGAGGGGGAACGCAAGAAGGGATCAGTGCCGCTAGAACTTGACTTGGCGCACGGGCGGGTGATGGACCGGATTGGTCGTACGGATGAATCCATCCGGTTGATCGAGTTGGCTCTTGCCGATTATCGGGCTGATCACCTCGGCTTTGACAAGGTGTATGGCGAGGCAATCGTTGAACTTGCCGGGTATTGTGTTCGCGTTGAGGATTACGCCAGGGCCATGTCGGTTTTGGCGCGTCAGTCCCTGACGGGTCAGCCGCCCTATGAGTTCTGTCTTGTTCAGTTCCAGGCGGCCGTCGGGCTCAACGACCCAGATCAACTCCGCTTTGCGGCGACCGCATTGTGTGCGCACCCCGACGTCACCCGGCAGCAGATAACCTCCGTCTGCATCGAGCTCCATCAACAAGGTCAATTCGAGACGCTGCAAAAAATTGCGAGCGCGATCCAAGCCGGGCAGAAGCCTTTGATGGAGGTGACCGGCTTTTTGATGAGCGCTGGCCTGCCTGCCTTGCTGGCTGCGGACAAGGGTCTGGACGCAACGTCTGTCGAGCGATCGATAGCAGTCGTAAATACGTGGATCTCGCATCCCCGCATTAGAGCCGTGGCGCTTTTTCAACTGGCTTGGTTGGGCCGCGAGAGCCTCGACGCCAAGCGGTTGGCGGATCTGATGTTCCAAGTCTCGGCGGCTGGCCTCGATCCGGATAAGGACCTGGCTTATATTCTCAACAAATTCCTGAATGAAGTCCGCGAGCGACTTGGGCTTTCGCTCAAGGACGATATGGAGACGTCCTGGTGGACTGACCGTCAACGCGCGGCCCAAACCTTGGCCTTGTGGACACGGCTTCTGTCTCAAGCCGACGAGCCCGTGATGGCGTTGTTCGGGCTTTCCATTGCACTCTCGGCGACACCCGAGAACCCTGGGATGGTTTTTGCCTTTGCCCAACTGCTGGCTCACGTTGGCGAGATTTCAGCGGCGCGCCAGTTGTTCGCCCGAACGGGTTGTATCTCCGGGAATGATGTGCCCGCTCTCATCTGGCCTCCCTCGTGGCCTGAGCACGTTCTTGATACAGCGCCATACGACGCATTGCTCCCGAGCGGCGTGAATTGGCCCAGAATTTCGGTCGTTATCCCGACCTTCAACCAAGGTGAGTATATAGAGGAGACTATTCTCTCTATTCTAAACCAGAACTATAGTGACGTAGAAATTATTGTTATCGACGCGGTATCGACAGACAACACTCCGGAGATACTGGAACGTTATCGTCACCGGTTCACGCATTTGATTTCTGAGCCTGACAAAGGGCAATCCGATGCTATCAACAAGGGCTTTGCGCTCGTGACCGGTGATCTGGTCACGTGGTTGAATTCCGACGACATGTTCGGGCCGGGTGCGCTGCATATGTGGGCGCTGGAATGGTTGAGAACCAAGGCCGATCTGCTATTCGGCATTTGCGTGGCCCACAGGCGCAAGATTCCGGCGCTTGTAAACAAGCCTCGCGTCAAACAGGAAGATTTCACCCCCAACGTTCTAGCAAATATCGGCGAGTATTGGCTAAAAGGGCACTTTTTCTATCAACCCGAGCTGGTGTTTACGCGTGAACTCCTCAATCGTGTTGGTGGAAATGTTAATTCTGACAATTACTACTGCATGGACTATGAGTTGTTTATGCAGTTTGCGAAGGCTGGTCTGAAAATCCAAGGCGTTCCGTGGCCGACGGCGTTGTTTAGGCACCATGACAAGCAAAAGACCGCTCATCTTGATCGTTGTGTGCGAGAGCAAGGCAATGTCAGAGACAAATACGTTCCGGATATCCTCTCCTCCGAGAGGTCCGACGACATAATTGGCCGTCTGGCCAATTTTTCAAAGATCGGATCTCCGCGCGTTCTCGTTGTTACGACGAGAATGGATAAGATATTCTCGCCACGAACGGCAAGCGAGGTCTCATCAAGCTTCAGTGCGCTCGGCGTAACTTGCCACTTTAGCGATTCTGTCGACCCGGAAGTTTGGCTGAACTATGACGCGGTGATTCTGCTCGTGCACCTCTGGCCGTCGGAGAGGCGCGCTTTGCAATCGTTGTCCCACAGGCAGCGCCGCCCCATTCTGGTGGGTTGGTATTGGGACAACCATCATATTTATATGGACAATCTGGAGACCAGTGGCCTGCTGGATATTTCTGTCCCGGGGCACGCTTTTGCCGGGGCCTATCTAAGAAGCCGGAACTCGGCCCTTTGGCCGGCCGTTCCGCTGTGTGTCACACAGTGGACCCGCGAGGAGGCAGGTCAGCTCGAGCCACTGATGACACCGGCCGATCGCAGATCGAAAGACCTTTACGGCGGATTCGTCCGGTATCCAGACGCTGTTGAACGCAATAAGCGACTGGATTCCCTCATTGAATCGGGGCTCGTGCCTAGCATATTTACGATCGATCCGCACAAGCTAGACAAGTATTTCACGCTTTCAGCGAGCGAACGGTTTGCGAATTGGTCCAGCCACGCGACCTCGCTTTCGCTGCCGTTTGATCAGGATCTGTCGCAAAGATTTTTTGATGCGTGGCTAACGGGTCAGGTGCCTGTGGTCACCCCGGATATGCTGGATATCGCCACCACGCAGGGCATATCGGATCGAGTTGGTTACGATCTGGTGGTGTCGAAAGACGCTAGTCCCGAGGCGGTGCATGCCGCAGGGTTGGAAGCCGCAAAACTGTTTGAGACGGGCGGCGAAGCTGGCGTCAGACGTCGACATCTGATGGCCAAGGACGGGCATATGCTGGTTCATCGTTTGATTACGATTGTTGAACGGATGAAGGCAGCCGGGCTCGCCGGGTCGACTCAACCGCCCGTTGGAGTGGTGAAATGATTGTTCATGGCACCGTGCAAGCGCTTCGTGCGGTCGATGAAGCGCTACTCGACGGAAATGCTGGCGCCGTTTGGAAGGCCAAGGTCCAGTTGGGCGGGGTTCTGGCAGTTGCGAACGCGGACGATCTGACGGCGCTCGCAGGCCTGAACATCGGAGGCATTCAGGCGTGGTGGCGGGGCCGCTTGGGCTGGGATGTCGCCCTCCGAGAAAAGGTGTTCAGCACTTCGGCAGACGCTGTGTCCTATGACTTGAAGTTCAACAGCGATCTTGCCGGGGGCGACAGCCAGGTGCTCGCCATAGCAAGCCTGGTCGTGCTCGAAGCTCTGCCTGAAGTCATTGACATACTCGCTGCTCGGAAAGGAACCGATGGCCTGCTGAGGCTCGAGGCAGAGCTGGCTCTAGCCCTGTTGGAGCTGAGTTCGAGCCCACAACACGCGGGCGAGTTTGCGAAATGCCGCAGCGCGCTCATTTCTCACTTCTACAGCTCGTCTGTTACGCACCCTCAGGTCCGTGGTGCGACGCCGCGTGCGCCTATTCTTGAGGCCCTGGTCCGAAACCCCAACTACCTTGACTTGTTGAGGAACTTCTCGACCGCAGAAATTAGGGCGGCCACCAAAACGATGACCGCCTTCATCGAGAGTGGCGGTAAAGATGCGCGGTTACGGGGCGCAGTCGTTGCGGCGCTCCTTCTCTTCGGACCCGCCTTCCTTGAGCGTCAGCAGATCGACTGGATGCTGAAGGATCCTGACTGGCGGGCTCAGCTTCTGGGCGCTCTCGGCCCGCAGCAAAAGGTGTACTGGAACGCACAGCAGGCCGAAATAGCGGAGAGCTTTGCCACATTGCTATTTGAAGCGGTGGGCGACTACCAGGCTTCTTCCGATTTAGGCGAATGGATCATCCTTGCCGAGACAGTTCTCAAATCTGTCAAGGTTGCGTCGCTGTACGGGCAGCCGACAAATATGAAAGCCCTTCAAGTTGCGCGCGGTAAGTTGGTCGACGCTTTCGTTCGTGAAACAATCAAGGTTCCTCTCCTGTCGTCCGAGCTCAAGAGCCGCGTTGCAGTTATTCTCGCGCATACCGACCTGAGTACGGAAACCCTGACGGCCCTATCCTATATTCGCGCATTCAAGCGACCGGATTTGGAAGTTGAGATTTTCGTTTGCCCGCACTCAGCTGGGTCTTACGCACCGGGTTCTCTGCAGGACGAGTTGACCGCACTCGCAGACCGATTTGAGGTTCTGAATGAAGGTGTTGAACGGGCTGCAATCCGGATCTTGCGTCGCTCTCCCGCAGTGGCCCTCTTTCTCAACAGCGTCACCTGGGGAATATCGGACTATATCTTGCTTGCTGCGTCCCGGGTCGCGCGCATCCAGGCGACCACCTACGTCTCAGCTACGACCACCGGCTTTCCTAATATGGACGTGTGGATTTCAGGTAAGCACAGCGAGCGTTCCTCTCGGCCGTCCGCGAACTACTCTGAAAAACTGATGCTCAAGCCGGGTAGCGCGGTATGTTTCCCGGCGAATGAGATTGAAATCAAAGACCCCGAGTGTATCGTTCAGGTCGAGAGCAAGCCGGCGTTCATCTCCGGCGCAAACTTCTACAAGTTAAACCGGACCATACTTACGACGTGGATGAAGTTACTTGCGCTGGAGCCGACGGCGGTATTGAAACTGTACCCATTCAATCCGAACTGGGATCCTCTCTATCCACGCGTTGCCTTCCGCCAATGGCTGTCCGAAATCGCGCACGAACAGGGGGTGGATCCAGCGCGGATTGAACTGATAGGTCCTTGGGACACTCGGTCGGAAATGCTGGCAGCGCTCCCCCAAGCCCGGGTTTATCTCGACAGCTTTCCACACTCAGGAGGCCTATCGACGCTCGATCCATTGTTGATGGGATTGCCGGTTGTTACACAGCGGGGCAGCTACCAACGCAGCACTCAAGGAGCCGACATCCTGGATGCGATGGATCGGTCCAACTGGGTTGCCCAAAACGAGGAGGCCTATATCCAGATAGCACGGCGTTTGCTCGTTGGTGGCGACGTCTTAAAAGCCGACATCGACCGCCTACGCGGCTCCCCTATCCTGAACGAAGACGCCTTTGAAGCTGAGCTCGGCGGAGTCGTGGAAGGCCTGATGGAGCTCGCGCGCGCTGAGCCACAATTAACTCTTCCGTCAAAGAAGTCCGGCCGCTCAGAGGTAGCAATCCAGTCGGAGGAGGACAGTGATTATAGTTTCGACGGCCTATGGCGGTTTGGAACGGGGTTCAGCTTTGAAGAAGCTCCCGTGCCAGATATCGGTATCACCAAACCTTACCGATGGACTGACGGTCGTTCGGCTTCGATCACTGTCAGTTCCTCCGTCATAGCAAATCGGACCGTCCGACTAAGATTGAGGACATTTGTCCTCGGTCAATCCATTGGCGTTACGTTCAATGGCGAGCTCATCGGTTGGAGCATTCCGCTCGTCGGTGACCTGTCTCAGGTTCAATCGATTACTTTCCGGGGCGATTTCCGTTACGGCCAGAACCTGCTGGAGCTTGTCCCCGCAGAGACCCACCTTGATAGCGGAGGACGGTCGCTGGCATTTATCCTTGAAGGCGTCCGGATCGACGCGGCGGATCCGGGGCCGTCCATCGATGGATATGCACGCTGGACCGTATTGTCGGGCTTTCACGACTGGGAGAACCCCCCACATGATGGTTGGCTAGCGCATCCCTTTAGGTGGACGATGCCGCCTGAGAGCACTTTCGAGGTGGTCAACCACGTACAGGATGCAACGCGTATGACCATTGTCTACCGATCCGCGGTGCCGGGCCAAGTCCTTACGGCTTTGCTAGAAGATGTCGGGAGTTTCGACGGCGTACCGCATAGTGGTGACCTGGCGCAGGAGGGGCGGCTTGTTATTGAGCATGCCTTTTCCGCGGGGCGATACGTCATCCAGTTGAAGTCGTCTGAATACCTCAGCGGCGATCGCCCGATTGGTGTGATGATCGAGCGAATCGTTTTCGAATAGCCGACGATCGACGGATCAACCCTTCTTAGCGGCGTTGCTCAAGCGTTAAACCATCGGCAGGATTTAGTAAGGTGTTGGGTTGCCTGAGAAGCAGGCCGCGAGCATCGATCGGCAGGCGCGCCTTGATTTAGGTTTCCGCGCTTAACGGGCTTTGGGACATCATGACACCAGGTTATTGGTGTCCCTCCTCAGCCCGTGCGACGCACCTGGGCACCTAGGAACTCAAATTGCCCATGTAGAGCCCCTTCAGTGAGGCGGATCCTCAGTTCACTTCGAACGGATCGATCTGTTTCAAACGACATCACAGCCCTAAACAGGCCGCCATGGTTCGGCTTAACCGACATCGTCACAAAATGGTCAGGCAGACCGCCCCACTCGAGAGCCAACTCGTATCTCGCTGCGTCATCATCCAGTGTAAATTGCACTGTGATTTCCCAGCGCCCCGGAGGTAGACTGATCTGCGGTCCGTTGACGAGCAAGCCAGGCCCACCCGTGATATCTAGACTCGTGATGCGTTCTCGTTGTTTCTCGCGTCGCGGCGAATAGAAAAACAGCTGCGGCAACCACTCGCTCGAAGTACCCACATCGGGTAAGCCATTCGCGTAAAGTAACAGGGCTTTTGCGCCCGCGCTTTCCACTGGGCCTAGCATGTCGCCGGACGACGGGGTCGGCGCGACCACACGCAAGCCAGGCAATATTTCAAGAGCCCGGCCGGCCGCGGTAGCCTCTTCGGTTATGATATTGGCATTAGGATAGTTTAGCGCGTCGACGACAAGCTCCGCAGCATCGATGACGGCATAGATACCACTTCCTCCCGTCAGCTCGCACGTTTTCGCCACCGCTCCTACCAAGCCGGTTGCGATGACCGCGATGTGGGCATCCGGCGCCGGGTTAAGAAATTTTTTATTGGTCGTAACGATCAGGCGTCGATCTTCGGTTGAGCCCGGTTCCAGATCCCCTGTGTGATTAACGATCATTTCGAGACCGGCTTCGAGGGCACCGTAATGCAAGGCGGCCAGCCAAGCCTCGTAGTCAAAAGAAGGGGTAATCAGCACGCAGCGCATCATCCAGCCATGTGGATGGTTCGCCTGCCGAGGCTCATGGTCCATCAGGCGGCTCGGAGCCAGCGATAGATTTCGACTGCTTCCTGTATGTCGTCGAACATTTTTGCTTTGCCGCTCTCGATAATCAAAGCCCTGTCGCAATACCCAGCGATCAGGTCGATGTTGTGGGATGCCATGAGGAAGGCGCGGTGGGCTCGACGTTCAAACAACTCGTGTTGACATTTCTCTTGGAAACGGGCGTCTCCTACCGCTACCAACTCGTCGATCAGATAGCAGTCAAACTCAATCGCAAGTGACAGGCCAAAGGCGAGGCGGGCTCTCATGCCTGAAGAATAATGCTTTACCGGCGCACGTAACGACATCCCCAACTCCGCGAAATCATCCACGCGCTGCCAGGTTTCCTTGAAATCACGGTTGTAGAGCCGCGCAAGAAACTTGATGTTATCTATACCGCTTAACGTTCCTTGAAACCCGCCGGAGAACCCGATGGGCCAGGACTGGTTCATCGACCAAGCGATCTTGCCCTCCGATGGACGTACAATTCCTCCCAAGAGCCGTATGAGGGTGGACTTACCTTGTCCATTCCTTCCCAAAATAGCAAGACGGCCCTGCTTCTCCAGGGTGAAGCTCAGATCGGTGAATACCGGCTTATGAGCGGTGCGATACGTATAAGAAAGTCCTTGGACGTGAAGTCCGACATTGCTCGGCAACACATCGGTCACGTTTGTCTATGCTCCCTGACGCCAGCCCAGAGCAGCCAACCGATACCATAGATCAATAGGCATGATGTCAAAACGACTAGGATTGACAGTAGACGTTGAGGTTCGATCGCTTGATCAGGCAAGCTGGGGGCAACGATCCGCTCGAGGTATAGGCGTTGACGACGCGCATCCTGCTCAGCAGCGATCAGCACAGCGGTGGCTTGAGTTAGTTCTTCGGATGCCAGTTCGCGATCCAAGATCATCTCTTCGTACTGACCAATCTTGGGCGCCAGGGAGCCTGAACTACCTGTGACCTTTGCTCTCTCAGCGTTGATCTGGCGTTGATATGCGGCAATGCGACCATCAAGGCTGGGAAGGGCAGGGCTGGACGGAGCTTCGCTGGCCAGTTGGCTCCGTTCGGCCTGAAGCTGAGCGACGGTTTCCAACAAGCCGCCGATCAATTGCGAACTCTCCGTTGCCGTACGAACGGGATCGATAAATCTCTCTTGGTTTCGAAAGCTCGTTAACGTGGATTGCGCTTGGTTCAGACGCGTCTGCGCCTGCGTCTGGGCGAGCTTAGCTTGCGCGACGGCGTCGTTGACCGAGCGTTCGTTCAACCGGTTTACGAGAGCCTCCCCGCCTTCCAGCAGGGTTAGGGCAATGCGCTGAGCGTCTTGCGGCCGAAATGCCTTGACCCGGAGGGTGCTGATGCTGGTCGTAGAGTCATAGCCAACTGTGACAAAGCGATACAACGCTTTCTGAACTCCTTCGTCGGATCTATACTCTCCGGGCCGCGGGTATCGCGAGAACAAATCCGTGCCGGGCGGCCCCAGCACTGCCGGCAGGTCCATCGTCCGTTCGAGATCGGCAACGGCGTTCGTTGATCTAACGTACTCGTGCACTGCGAAGGCGTCCGTTTGCCCCGCGCTCAAACCCACCCCTTGGAGAGCGACGCCGAATGACGAAGGATTGCCTCCTCCGTTCGCCGTGCGGACAACGAACCGCGACTCGGACACATAGACAGGCGATGCGATCAGCAGAAAGTAGATCGCTGCGATGAGGGTCGGAACGACCACCACCACGATGAACCCCCATGGCCATTCTTTCCACTTCGCACCTTTGCCGTCGTAGGTGAGGGCCTTCGGAAGGGGGCCTACATATTGTAGATGCGGTTCAGTCATGACACTTCCGTGAGCGAGTAAGCACCCGCAATTGCTATTCGTTATCTACGCGTTCCCGGGCATCCGCCAGCAGGATCATGGCCAAAAAATTGAATATGGCGGCCCAGGCCATGGCATACCAAAAGTCGTAGTACGTTTTTACGAACTCTCCGAACACCCCGTGCCGAACCATCTCGATGCCATGGGCGAGAGGTATCAGGAGAAATGTGTCGCGAAACTGGCTCGGCAGCCAATCGACCATAAAAAACGCGCCGGATATGGGAATCATCGCGTAGGTCAGGAGCGACACCAGTCGCTCCATCACTTCGTATCGCAACGCCAGGGCGGCGACCATGTTGGCTAGGCCAGTGCTCATGACGCCGAGCAGAAACCAGCCTGCGTACAGCGCGCCCCAATCCCTGGGCAACGACACTTGAGCGGTTGCGATCAAGGCGACATAGACCACTATGAACGCCACCGTTGTGCCCATGAACTCGAGAATGTTTCTCGCCAGGTAGAGGTGCAGGACCTGGACGCGTCGATGAAAAAGCAGTCCGACGTTGGCCTGAACTGCCGCTTGCGCGTAGGAGATCTGGTGCCGGAATAGCAGCAAAGACATGTAGCCAGTCATGACGAACGGGCCCAGCCGGACGCCATGCTCATACTCCGGCTTGATCACGCTCCACATAAAGAGAACGCCGAAACAGAACATCAGAGGTTCGCCGACGAGCCACAGAAAGCCAAGGCCCTCCCGGCCAAATCGTGTGATGACCTCGCGCATCATCAAGGCGCCCAAAACCCTGGAGTGTTTGGAAGCGAACGCAAATGTTTTCATAGTGATCGCACGCAATGGGTCATGGACGGGTGAGCTGTTCTGTTCGGTTGATGGAACACGCCATAGGCTTTCGCTACAAACTCTCTTGCGGCCAGACCTGCCACTTGCACGCGGGGCTTAGGCGTTTTTAGGGTGCCGTTGTAGCGTCAATTCTACGGGGCGGGCGTTTGCGATCGTGCCCCCGCGCCCGACCTTTGGATGCAGCGATTGACCGAGCTGAAATTTTCCGTCGATGGTTTTCCATCAAAGGATCGCCGCTTAGGGCCTGTTCTATTTCCTTCAAACTGATCGGGCGAGGTTCGGGAAGGATGCGCTCCGCGGCGAATGACCAGCACGGACTCACATAGGGGTCGATCTGGCAGGCCTCGCCCCAAATTCGGAACAACTGTAGGAATTCTTCGTCGTCCCAAGCGATCTTTTCAGAAGTTAGGGCGAGCCCTCGCGTCTTGCTTTCATAGTGTGTGGCCTCAATCTGCGGATGATACAAAACCCGCAGTCCAGCCGCCCTGACGCGGAAGCAGAAATCCAAGTCGTTGTAAGCAATCGATAAGCGCTCCTCGAAACCGTTGATTTCAGCAAAGGTCCCGGCGCGGACGGCGAGAAAAGCGCCCGTCACCGCAGAAGCCTCTCGCTGGCTGAACCAACGACCAAGCAATCCATCATCCGTCGCCGGTGCGCCGCGTCCTTCATGTATCGGTCGGCCCCCTACGGCACCAAGGACTATGCCGACATGCTGGAGGGTGCCGTCTGGGTACAGCAGCCGCGCGCCCACCGCCCCGACTGAGGGATCCGAGAGCGCTGCGCGCAGTTCGCTGTCCCAGTTCTGGGATTGCATCTCGATGTCATTGTTGACAAACGCAAGAATGTCACCTTCCGCGTGACTAGCTCCAACGTTGTTCAGTCTGGACCAGTTGAAAGGCTCGTCTACCCTCACAACCGTTATGTTCGCAATCTTCGCGAGTCGGTCGAACACTTCTTGCGTGACGCGCTCCTGGCTACGGTTGTCTAGAACGAGATAGTTGATCTGATCCGGATTGCTCGCAAGTGCGACCATGGACCGAATGCATGTCTCGAGAACTTCCCCCTCGTCGCGGGTCGGGATGATCACCGATATTCTGGTATTCTGGCCATGGGACTTCGTTGTTAAGCCGCAAGAATCCGAGACCTGAGGGCTCGTATTCTCCCGGTCCTGTCGCACGGACGAAAGCGGTAGCGGACAATGAGCGACGACCTGATTGGCCTCCATCGCCTCTCTTAGACTTGTGCTGATCATTGCCCACCCTGACAACTCTTCCCAACGCTGCAGCAGCCGTTGCGGGTTGGCTTGGGCGACAAACAGCAGGGAAGGCGGCGGAGATGATGCCGCCCCATACTTGCCGGGTTCACAAAACAGGACCGGCGATCTCCACGGCGGCTGTCGGTGTCGGTCTGGGGAGTGGTGGTCGTGATCCGCAAAAACCAGGTCGCTTGCGCTGTAGGAAAGGGCGAATCGCAGCCAACTTAACGCTCTCGGATCCAGAATAGTCCTGGGAGCCACCAAGACGACGCCCATGGCCACAGGATCTGTACCATCCCAGTCCGCGGCCTCTTCAACCAACCTGAACCGATGGTCACGATAGGCGAACCCTGCAACCGGATGCTGGTCCGTGCCGCGATCGACGAGAACAGTCGCTGTCCAATCGTGATCGGTTTGATCAGCCATCGCTGTCAACATGGCGCGGAGCTCAGAAGGCTGAAGGCCACGCCCATCCGCTATGATGGCCAACTGACCGCCGCGCGAACCGTCTGGAATGTTTGGCCAAACGAACCCTGAACGGAAGTCTGACCATTCCCGATCGATGTCGATGACGGTAGGTGAGGCCTTGAGTGCGGTTCCGGCGGCATACATCCTGGCGGCTTCATCCTTGCGTCCCAGCAAGGAAAGCAGATGGCCATACTGTACATAAAGCTGGGGTGATTTCTGGCGGAGGCCCATGGCTTCGCGAAAAACTGCCTCGGCCTCGCCGTAGCGGTTCAGGTCGACGAGCACCTTCCCTAGCCCAACTCTTGCCACGCCGCTTTCTGGACGTACAAGGCAGGCTAGGCGATAGTGCCGCTCCGCTTCCAACCAGTCGAATTGACCATATGACAGGCGCGCGGCATCCAAGCTATTTTTGTAACTGGGGTGCCCGGCAAGCCATTCGAACCTGACCCGCTGGAGGAAGCGCTTAACCTGCCAGAGGATTTTGTCCGAGCTCAACATTTTTGCGGTCGTTGTCGTGCGGATGACGGGAAAGCCTTCGAGGAGGGTGGCAACGCCCTTACGACAATTGACGCACTGTGTCTCGCAGCGCCCGTTCTTATTTTGGGGCAAGCGCATGCCCAGAGGTACCCCGGGTCCGGCAGGAATCGCGCTTCTATCGGGGCGCTAGTAGGCGCTAGCCATAGGCAAGGCGTCGGTGCCCAGGGATCAACCTGACGCAAGTTGTCATGCCTTGGTTTCGGAAGAAGATTTGATATCGACGCCAACTTTACTATAAAGCTCGACCAACCGCGCCTTGTACGCAGTGGTGGAAAAATCGGCTGCGCGCACAACTCCCCCCCGTTCCAGGCCCTCTCTCAAGCTGTCATCGCCGTCAATAGCCCGAAAACCTCGGGCAATTGAATTGACGTCGTAGGGGTCAACGAGGAAGGCAGCAGTGCCAACGATCTCAGGCAAAGAGCCAGCGGTCGATGTCAGGACGGCGGTCCCCAGCGTCATCGCTTCAAGTACGGGGAGCCCAAAACCTTCGTACAATGACGGAAAAACAACCGCTCGCGCGCCTTTGATCAACGGAAGCAGCAGATGCAACGGCAGATACTCGTAGCGCTTGATCCGGCTGGCCTGATCGCCTCCTTCTCGAGCAATGCGTTCCAGCAGTGCGGTTTCTCCTTCCGACATCCATGCTGGAGCGCCCACGATAACCAACGGCGTGCGGACGCCCGATGCGACGTAGGCTTCAACGATCCGACCGAGATTCTTTTTCGGTTCGATCGCCCCGAAGTGCAAATAGTATCCCTTCCAATGCAGATTGAACGCAGCATCGAGCACAGCTTCGACATCATCGGGGGTCGAACTGACAACGGCGTCCGGTATATCCACCGCCTGATACGTGTTGGTGATACGTTCCCAGGGAACGCCTAGGATATCAATCAACTCGCGCCGCGTCGTCTCGGAGACGACTGATATATGATCAGCCCGTTTGAGGACCGTGTTGCAAAGCTCGGCGTAGCGTTTTGGGTTCCCTGATGTCAGCTCGGGAAAACGAAGTTGGATCAAGTCGTGAAAAGTATAGATGTTGGGCACGCTCTGCGCATAGATTGGCAGCGGACTAGTCCAGTGCATGACTGAAGGGGCTGGGTGATCGATACTTGCGCGGAATTTAACACCGGTCTCGGCTCCGTATCTCGAGTAACAGCGGTTCCCGAGCCTGTATAGCGAGGGCGAGAGCCACAGGCGATCTGCCTGAGGTCGCCTGCCGGAGGGCCAGACGGTGTTTGGGGCAGGCCTGATCGGATAGGCTGTTCGACCCAGGCGGCTACTAGCCGTGCGCCAGAAAAAACTGAAACGCGCCATCGTCCGATCACGATCGTCGTTTGCGGCGATCCGCGATTCATCAATACGTTCGTCGTTTGTTCGCTTCGTCAGGGTTCCGTAAAGCGCCTCTCCAGAAACGCCGATTTGCGAGAACGACGAAAGAAGGTTTCGCCCGTATGTGGCAATTCCCGTTCCGCGCGGCAAAGACAGATTGTATCCGTCGATGCATATGCGTGCTTGGCTCAAGACGCCCCCACTGGTTTCCGAAGCGGCTGAGGTTGCGTCCCCGCCGACACGTTTTTTAAGCTCGACAGCAGGTCGGGCAACATGGCCAAGTGGTACTTTGACGAAAATCGTTCGAACTTCGAATGGTGAAATGAGCGTCTTTTCACTGGATTTGCCGAAATAGCCTAGTGCCGACGCCCACGTCCAACGATGTCCGTCTAACCTCTCTCATCAGCGGCCGAGGATCCGCTTCGTTAGATAGGTCCCATAATCACTCTTTCCGAGCTTTTGGGCTAGCCGCGCAAGTTGTGTCGCGTCTATGAAGCCCATTTCGTAGGCGACTTCTTCTGGACATGCGATCTTGAACCCCTGGCGCTTTTCGAGCGTGCGGACAAACTCAGCTGCCTCCAGAAGACTGTCCGGCGTGCCAGTGTCCAGCCAAGCAAAGCCACGACCCATTATCTCCACTGAGAGCCGGCCGCGCTCGAGATAGATGCGATTGATGTCGGTGATCTCAAGTTCGCCGCGCGGCGATGGCTTTAGGTCGGCGGCAATGTCGACCACGTCGCCATCATAGAAATAAAGGCCGGTCACCGCCCAATCGGATTTCGGAACAACAGGCTTTTCTTCAATCGATAAGGCTCGCATGCGATCGTCAAACTCGACTACGCCGTAACGCGTGGGGTCGGCTACTCTGTAGGCGAAGACGCTGGCGCCGTCGGGTCGACCGAGGGCACTCGAAAACAGGTCGTTTATACCGTGTCCGTAGAAAACATTGTCACCAAGGATCAACGCGGAAGGCGAGCTTCCCACGAAGTCCGCGCCAATGATGTAGGCTTGGGCTAAGCCATCCGGGCTGGGTTGAACTGCATAGGCTATGCTCAAGCCCCACTGGCTCCCGTCACCAAGAAGGGCCTCAAAACTCGGAAGGTCGCGTGGGGTCGTAATCAACAGCACATCACGGATGCCCGCTAGCATAAGTGTCGATAGCGGATAGTAGATCATGGGCTTGTCATAAACAGGCATGAGTTGCTTAGACGTAACCGTTGTCATCGGATGAAGTCGAGTCCCAGCTCCCCCTGCGAGAATAATACCCTTCATTTCCGTGCCCTTTGAGAATCAAGTTCGGCGATTATTTCGACGACTGCGAGTTGCCACGGGCGCGGGCCAACATCGAAGTCGCGCTTCAGCTTGGAGGTCAATAAGCGTGAGTTAGCAGGGCGTCGGGCTGGCGTCGGATATTCGGCGGTGCTGATCGTTTCGACGGTCGCGGATGGGCCACCGCTCGCGCCGCTGACTCTGAAGATTTCCTCGGCCAAACCGGCCCAGCTTGCCTCCCCCGCATTGACGAAGTGGTAGGTCCCGGTAGGTCCCTTGGGATCATGGATCATTCGCAGCGTGATGGTCTTTAGGGTTGTTGCAATGTCGCGCGCCGATGTCGGGCATCCGACCTGATCGGCGACGACCTTCACCATAGGGCGATCGCATGCGAGCCGAAGCATGGTTTTGAGGAAGTTGGTGCGATGGATGCTTAACACCCAGGCCGTGCGTAGAATGACGGATTTTGGATTGCCAAGCCGCACGGCCATCTCGCCTGCAAGTTTGGATGCACCATAGATGCTTAGCGGGTCGACGGGATCGTCCTCCACATAGGGATCGGCTTTCAGGCCGTTGAATACATAATCTGTAGAGACATGGATAAGCGGAATCCCAGCGCTTCGCGTGATTTCCGCCAATACGGCCGGACCCAGACCATTCGCGGCAAAGGCCGCCGACATGTCGGTCTCGGCCTTGTCAACGGCCGTATAGGCCCCGGCATTGATCACCGCAGCGAAGGACATAGCGGAAAACGCGTTCTTCAAAGCGGTCCGGTCACCAAGGTTCAGAGCGTCGCGGTCCGGGGCGTGAATGACCACGCCTGGGGGCCAGTCGGCTTGCGTTAGCTCCAGGCCCACTTGCCCCGTGCCACCCGTCACGAGGATGTGTACGGGTTCAACCATGCGTCGCGACGCCAAGGCGCTGGGTCGCATAGCGCACATCAAGAATGTCCTGCCACCAAGCCTGATTTTCCAGATACCATAGGACGGTCTGTTCAATCCCCTCCTCGAACGTCACCGACGGCGTCCAACCTAAATCTGCCGTGATTTTGGAAGCGTCGATAGCATAGCGGTGATCGTGTCCTGGCCGATCCGCCACATAGGAAATCTGATCAGCGTACGGCTTGCCACCGGTACGCGGCCGCAAACGATCCAGGATCTTGCAGATTGTCGTCACGACCTCGATGTTCGTTCGTTCGGCGTTGCCACCGACGTTGTATGTCTCGCCGGGTCTTCCAGTTTCGAAAACCGTCTTAAGGGCACGCGCATGATCGTCGACATGCAGCCAATCACGAACGTTCGATCCGTCCCCATAGACAGGGAGCGCCTCGCCACCGAGGGCGCGGATGATGATCAGGGGGATAAGCTTTTCCGGGAAATGGAAGGGTCCGTAGTTGTTTGAGCAGTTCGTGATGAGCACGGGCAATCCGTAGGTGTGACCCCAGGCGCGCACCAGATGATCAGAACCCGCTTTGGAAGCCGAATAGGGTGAGCGCGGATCGTACGGCGTTGTCTCGGTGAAGGCCCCGTGATCGCCCAGCGATCCAAACACCTCGTCGGTGGAGATGTGATGAAACCGAAAGTCGGCTTTCTCGTCGCCCTGCAGGGTCCGCCAGTAGCCAAGGCTTTGGTTTAACATGACGAAGGTGCCGACCAGGTTGGTCTGGACAAACTCGCCCGGTCCGTCGATCGAGCGATCAACGTGACTTTCGGCGGCCAGATGGGCAACAACGTTCGGGCGGAAATCCTTCAAGGCTTTCGCGACGGCATCGGGGTCGCAGATGTCGGCCCTGATGAATCGGTAGCGATCGCTGGCGTCCACGGATTCCAGCGAACTCAACACACCGGCGTATGTCAGCTTGTCGAAGACAAGCACCTGATGATCGGTATGCGCGATGAGGCGCCGAACCAAAGCCGATCCTATAAAGCCCGCACCGCCGGTTACCATTATGCGCATGTGCCAGGCTCCTTAAGGGACGGAAAGCGGCTCGAGCGGCCGACCATCATAAACAAACGGACTGTTAAATTCGGCCAGGGTGGGCAGCGCCTGGTCCTTGTCGGAAAGAATGGGTCCGGAAGCGGGCAGCGGCCAGGAGATGCCGATTGTTCGATCGCTCCAAACAATGCCCCCATCGCATTCGGGCGCATAAATGTCGGTCACCTTGTACACAACCTCGACATCCGGTTCGAGGGTGACAAAGGCATGTCCGTAGCCGACCGGCACATACAGTTGTTCCCCGCCTTCGGCCGTCAACTTCGCGGCTATATGGTGCCCAAAGGTCGGGGAGCCGCGTCGAAGATCCACAGCGTAGTCCAGAATTGAACCGCGTACGCAGTGCACCAGCTTGGCCTGTGCATGCGGTGGTTTCTGGAAGTGAATGCCCCGGATCGTGCCTTCAAAAGCCGAGAGGGAATGATTATCCTGAACGAACCGGTCGTGGATGCCAAACTTTGCGGCGGCGACTTCCGAATAGGTTTCCATAAACCAGCCACGGTTGTCGCCGAAACGCCGCGGCGCAATCATCAATGGCGTGGCAATGCTTTCGTTCATGAGATGTCTCGTAACGGGTGGATCTTCGGCTGGGCCGAGCTTCCTAGCCGCGCCTTGGCGTTGTGCCTACCGCAGTCCATACGTTGATGTCGCTAACGACTGGGCATTGTGAAACGTTCAACGAAGCATATTGCACCGGTCCATCGCCGAAATGTTCGGTAATGACACGGCCAGATAGTTCACCACCAGGCGAAACCGGCTGAACCCCTGGTCCCTCATCCCTTCGGTGATGCTTTCCAACAGCGGGCGTGCCGCGACCTTCAGCGTCGGCTTGGGGCAGCTCTGGGCCAGGGGGCAGGGCACACACCGCGCCCGCCGGCCATGATCACCACCAAAATGGCCCACGCCTTCGTCGCGATCCCCGCATCGGGGGCCAGGCCCACGACCCGGCCAGCCTCATCGAACAAGGGGGGAGTAGGGACACGCCCCGCTCGGACAGGCGAACCATCGCCTCCGCTTCCAGGCCGGCGAGACGAAGGGCGACGGGGTCGCGGTTCATGACGGCGCTAACCGGTGCGCTCATCTCGGGGTGGCGCATTAGGCCGCGCCGGATATCCGCGTCCGAGACCGTGCCCAGCAGGCGACGGTCCGCATCGACCACGACGGTTGGCTTGCGCCGCATCCACCCGCTCTGGCGAAGCGGCGGCGAACTGTTTTAGTGGCGGCCGGACTGCCAGCGCGTTGCTCCGACGTCATCAGCCTTGGCAAGGCGTCATCCGACGCGCGTACGCCGGGGGCGCATCATTTTGCTTGCCTGCTGGCAGTGTCGATCATGCAACCACCTCAACAGATCGGTTTTGATCGTCAGACCACAGTCCCCGCATCGGTCCATCTGATAAGCAGGTTTCGATTGCGCCTGTAGCCTCACGGCCACGGTCCTCTCCTCGTCAGGTTTCGAGGCATTCGAGCTCTCGACCTCCTGCGGCAACGCTGTTAAGAGGCTCGAAGGCGGTGAGGCCGCCGCATATACAACAATTGGCTGCGGAGGGCTCACACCCATGCGATTCAAGACCTTGTTCCTGGCTTCTAGCGCGGCGGCGGCACTTGCCCTGTCGGCTGGTGCTGCTTCGGCTGAGCCGGACGGCTGGTACGGCGCGGTTGACGCGGGCTACCACTTCGCCCAGGGCCAGTATAACGTCGAGGCGGCCGGCAACGGCGTCAACTGGCAGATCGACGCCAACGACGGCTGGGCCGCGTTCGCGCGTCTGGGCTACCGGTTCAACCCGAACTGGCGCGTCGAGCTCGAGGGCGGCTACCGCTCGGGCGACGTCGGCACGATCCGTCACTCGACCGGCACGGTTCCGTCGGGCGTGTGTAACTTCACCCCGGCCACGGGCGCCTGCTTCTCGCCGGAAGGCGACGTCGAATCCACCACGCTGATGGCCAATGTCATCTATGACATCGGCGGCGAGTACTGGGGCGTGCGTCCGTTCGTCGGTCTCGGCGTCGGCGTGAACCGCGTCAACACCGACTTCACCGGCACCATCCGCGGTCAGCGCGGCGTGTCGATCGTGGCCGACGACTCCTCGACCAAGTTCGCGGCCCAGGCCCTGGCCGGCCTGAGCTATGCGGTCGGCGACCGCGCCAACATCGACCTGACCTATCGCTATCTGACGGGTGAGTTCGAGTTCGACACGACCACGTCGTCGGCCCTGGCGGTCAACAACTACGGCACGTTCGAAGGCGACTACGACGACAGCCACACCGTGACCCTGGGCCTGCGCTATGCGTTCGGCGCCGACGAAGCGCCGATGGCTCCTCCGCCCCCGCCGCCCCCGCCGCCCGCCGCCGCCCCGCCCCCGCCGCCGCCGCCGCCCCCGGCCCCGCGCCCGACCGCGCGTGAGTTCGTGGTGTATTTCGACTGGGATCGTTCGGACCTGACGGCCGAAGCCCGTTCGGTGGTGACGCAGGCCGCCACCTACGCCAAGTCGGGTCAACCGACGCGCGTTCTGGTCGTCGGTTACGCCGATACGTCCGGCTCGGCCGCCTACAACGTGGGTCTGTCGAACCGTCGTGCCCGCACCGTGGCCGACGCCCTGGTGTCCAACGGCGTCAACGGCGGCGTGATCGCCCTCGACGGCAAGGGTGAGACCAACCTGGCCCGTCCGACCGCCGACGGCGTGCGCGAGCCCCTGAACCGTCGCGCCACCATCGGCATCAACTTCTAGGACGGTTCCGCCCGGTTCGCCGGGCGACCCGTTCGCCGATGACGCGACACGACCTGACCGCCGGTTCCCGAAAGGGGGCCGGCGGTTTTGTTTGGCCCCGCCCCCTGTCTCCCCCGGGCGGATGGCCCCGGGCCTGTGGCCCGGATCACCCGGGATGCGCGAAAACCCGCCCGTCGCCTCCGCTTTTCTGGACAAGCCGGTTGATCCCGGTCGCGCGGGCGACGACAAGGGAGCCCATGTCACACCGTCGCACCTCGACGCTCCCGACCGTGTCCTCACCCTGCCCGAGCCGGGTCTGATCATGGCCGACATCCGTATTCCCGCCCGCCGGACGCCCGCGCGCGCCCCGGCACCCACGGCGAGGGCCGACGCCCGGGCCGAGGCCAGGGTCGAGGGTCGAGGGGCGAGGGGCGAACGTCCCCCGGCGTCGCCCGAGCCTGAACACCCACGCGCTCAAGCCGCGCCGCTCCGCGAGTCGAGCGATAGCGCCCCTGAGCCCCCCCGCGCTCAAGCAGCGCGCGACCGCGTCGCGCGCGATAGCGCACTCAACCTGCAGTCCCGCCGCTTCCTGATCGTGACGGCCCCCTTCGGCCCGTTCGGCCGGATCCTGGCCGAGGCGCTGGAGGCGGGGGGCGCGCGGGTCTGGCGCATGGAGTTCAATGCCGGGGACGCGGCCTATTGGGGTCGGCCGGGGGCGGTGCCCTGGCGCGGCGCGGTGCGCGACTGGCCGGACGCCCTGGCCGGGCTGGTCACCCGCCTGGGCCTGACCGACCTGATCGTCTTCGGCGAGGGCGGATCCTACAACCAGGCCGTCCTCAGCCAGGCCGAGGCGTTGAAGGCTCTGGCCGCCCAGGCAGGGGCGAGGGCCGAGGGTCGCGGGGCGAGGGAAGACGACCGCGCTCAAGCAACGAGCGACCGCGTCTCGAGCGATAGCGCCCCCTCCAATCCTGCCGCTCAAGCAGCGAGGCGCCGCGAGCCGAGCGTTAGCGGCTGGGCGCAACGCCCCCACCCCCTCAACATATGGGTGCTGGAGAACGGCTATTTCCGCCCGGACTGGATCACGGTCGAGCCGGACGGCGTCAATGCCTCCTCCGGCCTGCCCCGGGACCGCCACGCCTATGAGGCGGTCCTGCCCGAGATCGTGCCGGTCCGGCCGGTCGGGCGTATCCTGCCCCACCACGTGCTCAACATCAGCCTGTATCACCTGTTCGAACTGCTGGGCCGGCCCTTCTACCGCGGCTATGCCCCGCCCTACACCACCCCGCCGTGGCTGCAGTGCCTCGGCCATGTGCGGCGCTATTTCGGGCTGATGCTGGCCTCGCGGACCGAGAGCGAGGTCCGCGTCATCCGCGCCCGCGGGCCGTATTTCATCGCCTGTCTGCAACGCGAGGGCGACGCCCAGCTGCTGCGCTATTCCCACTACGCCGACAACACCGCCTTTCTGGCCGAGGTCCTGACCTCCTTCGCCCACCACGCCCCGGCCGAGGCCCGGCTGGTGGTCAAGAACCATCCCCTCGACCCCGGGCTGATGGACCTGCGCCGCATGACCCGGATCCTGGCCGTCGAGCGCGGCGTCGCCGACCGCGTCGACTTCATCGACGGCGGCAACCTGGCCCAGCTCTGCCGCGCCTCCAACGGCATGGTGGTCAACAACTCCTCCGCCGCCCTGTCCGCCCTGGGCTTCGGCACTCCGGTCAAGGTCCTGGGCCAGGCCTTCTTCGACATCGACGGCCTGACCGACCCGGCCCCCCTCGACGCCTTCTGGGCCGACCCGGCGACCCCCGACCCCGACCTGTTCACCCGCTTCCGCGCCCACGTCATCGCCCGCACCCAGGTCAACGGCAACTATCACGAACCCCGATCCCTCACCCCCACCGCCCGCGCCATCGCCAGACGCTTCGCCCAACAGGACTAGGGCCGGCAGGGGGCGACGCGGGACGTCATCGTCGCGCAGAGCGGCGCACGGCCGTCAGTGACGCGCCGCGATCAGGAGCGGGGAGGGGGACGGGGCGCGGGGGCCGGCCGGGTCCAGCACGGCCTGGCCGATGCCGATGACGAGCGTCGCGGTGACCACGGCCGAGACCAGGGCGGTCACGATCAGGCGGAGGCTCGCCCCGAAACCGCTCTCGTCATCCATGAATCGCCCCCGCGCCGACAGGCTTCAGGGACCACACACGGTCCGGCGACGCAAGTCACCGAACCGTGTGTCTGTCTCCGTCGCGAACGGATCAGCCGGTGAAGGGGCGGATCAGGATCTCGACGCGACGGTTCTGGGCCCGGCCCTCGGTCGTGGCGTTGGAGGCGACCGGGACGCGCGACGACTGGCCGGCCACGAACAGGCGTTCGCGGATGACGCCGCGCGCGATCAGGGCGTCCGCGACGGCGAGGGCGCGGCGCTCGGACAGGGGCTGGTTGATCGCGTCGCCGCCGGAGGAATCGGTGTGGCCGACGACGTCGACGACCGAACGATCATATTCCTGCAGCACGCCGGCCACGTCGGACAGGACGGCATCGAAGCGCGGCTCGATGTTGGACTGGTTCACCGCGAAGGTGACGTCCGACGGCATGCGCAGGACCAGATTGTCGCCCTGGCGCGCGACGCCCACGCCGGTGCCGGACAGCTCGGCCTCCATGGCCCGCTGCTGCCGGTCCATGTAGTTGCCGACGGCGGCGCCGCCCAGAGCGCCCACGCCCGCGCCGATCAGCGCGTTGCGACGGCCCTGCTCGCCGTTGGAGGTGTTGGTCAGATAGCCCAGCACCGCGCCGCCCAGGGCCCCGGCGAGGGCCCCCGAGGCCGTGTTGTTGCGGGTCGGGGTCGAGCTGTACGGATCCATGGTGGTGCAGGCCGAGGCCCCCAGCATGGCGACGACGCCGAGACTCGTGACGATCAGGTTGGTGCGCATGGTTCTCTTCCTTCTGGAATTCAGTGATGGGGGAACGTGGCGCTTATGGTGAAGGTTCCGACCTGACCCGGACATGAACAGAGGGCTAATCCGCGCATCGCGACCCGAAAGTGCCAATTTTGCCGCGCAGGGCGTAAAGACAGCCATCCGTGCTTTCGAAAGGCCCTGCCGTGACATCCACGCTCGACGCTGCTCCGACCCCCTCAACGCGCTCGGCCGAGGCGATCCGGCCTGTTTCGATGTCGCGCTACGACGCCGACTTTCAGGGTTTCAGCGACGACCTCGGCGCGTCGTTCAAACGCTATGGCTTCGCCGTAGTGTCGGATCATGGCCTGGACGAGGCCGTGATCGCGGCCGCCGTCGAGGATGCCAGGGCCTTCTTCGCCCACCCGGAAGACGTCAAGCGCGCCTACCACCAGCCCGGCACGGGCGGGGCGCGCGGCCTGACGCCGTTCGGAACCGAGGCGGCCAAGGACGCCCAGGCGGTCGACTTGAAGGAGTTCTGGCACACGGGCCGGGAGCTGCCCGCCGGTCATCCCTATGGCCGCTACATGCGCGCCAATCTCTGGCCGACCGAGGTGCCGGGGTTCCGGGACCATGTCTACGGCATGTTCGAGGCCCTGGACGCCCTGGGGCGCCGCCTCCTGAAGGCCATCGCCCGCTCTCTGGACCTGGGCGACGATTTCTTCGAGGACAAGGTCGAGATGGGCAACAGCGTGCTGCGCATGCTGCACTATCCGCCGGTGCCCGCCGACGCCCCCGGCGTCCGGGCGGGCGCGCATGAGGACATCAATGTGATCACCCTGCTGCTGGGGGCCGAGGAGGCCGGTCTGCAGCTGAAGGATGCCAACGGGGACTGGCTGGACATCGCCCCGCCGCCCGGGGCCCTGGTCGTGAATATCGGCGACATGCTGCAGCGCCTGACCAACCATGTCCTGCCCTCGACCACCCACCGGGTGGTCAATCCGGCCCCTGAGCGCCGCGGGTTCGCGCGCTATTCGACCCCCTTCTTCCTGCATTTCAACCCGGACTTCCGGATCGAGACCCTGCCCGGGACGATCACCGCCGAAAACCCCGACCGCTATGCCGGCCAGGCCATCACGGCCGAGGACTTCCTGCTGCAGCGGCTGAAGGAGATCCGGCTGCTCTAGTCGGCAGGATCAGGCGGGGTGCGCCTCGTCCTTCGGCGCGCCCGGGTTGGCGGCGAACTGTCCGCCCCGGCGATAGCGCCACAGATAGGAGGGGGCGATCGCCTCCAGACCGGTGGGCTCGATGCCGAGGGCGGCCAGACCCTCGGCCCCCGGCGACACGACATTGTCGACCTTCAGCATCAGCACCTGGTCGCGGGTCAGGACCGGGGCGATGCCGACCAGGCTGCTCATCTGCAGCACGCGGCCCAAACTGGCGGCGACGAAGACGGGCAGGGGGGCCAGCAGCCGGGCCCGGCCGGTCTCGTGCAGGATGTATTTCAGGATGTCCCGGAACGACCACACCTGCGGCCCGCCCAGTTCGAAGGTCCGTCCCGCCGCCTCGGGCAGGACGACGGCGCGGGCGATGGCCTCGGCCACGTCCCCGACCCAGACCGGCTGAAACTTCGTCTTGCCGCCGCCGATCAGGGGCAGGGCGGGCGCGGTCGTCGCCATGGAGGCGAAGCGGTTCAGGAAGCCGTCGCCGTCCCCGAACACGATGGAGGGCCGCAGGACGACCGTGTCGGGCTTGACCGCGCGGGCGGCGGCCTCGGCCTCGCCCTTGCTGCGGCCATAGTCGGCTTCCGAGCCCGCGTCGGCCCCGATGGCCGAGACCTGGACGAAGCGCCCGACGCCGGCCGCTGCGCAGGCTTCGGCGATGTTGCGGGTGCCCTGGATGTGGGCGGTGTCGAAGCCCCGACCCGGGGCCTCGAACAGCAGGCCGACCAGGTTGACGGCGGCGTCGGCCCCCTTCAGGGCGGCGGCCACGTCGGCGGGGCGGGTGATGTCGCAGCGCACCGGCTGGATCTGTCCCACGTCGCCGAGGATGCGCAGATCCTGCGCCAGATGCGGTTTGCGCACGGCCACCCGCACACGCCAGCCGCGTCGGGCCAGGGCGCGAACGGCCTGGGTCCCGACGAATCCGGAGCCGCCGAAGACGGTGACCAGACCAGGGGTCGATTCGGACATGGGCGCGATCCTGCGAAGTCGTTGGCAAGCCCATCGGGCCTTGTGCGGCGGGGATAGACGATGGGCTCGCCGCTCGCAACGCGGGGCATCCGCGCAGCGTCGCAGATGCCGTTAAAACCGCTGTTGACCCCGTCCGTACACTGCCTTAAGGGTCCGCGCCTTCCGGATGAGAACGACAGCGTGTCGGGATCAGACGGGGCCCAGGTGGCGGAATTGGTAGACGCGCTGGCTTCAGGTGCCAGTGATAGAAATGTCGTGGAGGTTCGAGTCCTCTCCTGGGCACCAGTTTCCAAAGGCGTCGCACTTCGGTGCGGCGCCTTTTTGGTTTTGCCCGCCGCTCTCGCCTCCGCCGCACCGCTGGTCTAGGAAACCCCATGACTGTCTACCTGCATGAGGGCGACCTGCCCGACGACCTGGACCTGGGCCCGGAGGTCGCGGTCGATTCCGAGACCATGGGGCTGCGCTTCCGCCGCGATCCCCTGTGCGTGGTCCAGCTGTCCTCGGGCGACGGCGACGCCCACGTCGTGCGCCTGAACCGTCCCGGCTACGACTGTCCGAACCTGAAGCGGCTGATGGCCGACCGGGGGGTGCTCAAGATCTTCCATTTCGGCCGGTTCGACATCGCTATGGTCGAACTGCACCTGGGGGTAGAGACCGGCCCGGTCTACTGCACCAAGATCGCCTCGAAACTGGCCCGCACCTACACCGACCGGCATGGGCTGAAGGACGTGGCGCGCGAGATGGCGGGGATCGACCTGTCGAAGGCCCAGCAGTCGTCGGACTGGGGCGCGCCAGAACTGTCGCAGGCCCAGCTGGAATACGCCGCCTCCGATGTCCTGCACCTGCACGTCATCATGCGCCGGCTGAACGAGATGCTGGTGCGCGAGGATCGGATGACCCTGGCCCAGGCCTGTTTCGACTTCCTGCCGACCCGCGCGCGCCTCGATCTGCGCGGCTGGGACGAGATGGACATCTTCGCGCACACCTGATGACCGATTTTGACCGCAGCGAGGATCGCAAGCGCGCTGACGAGGCGCGGCTGGCCACCGAGGCCGGTCGCTGGCGCGCGCGCTCGCGTCGGGTCCAGCTGTATCGCCGCCTGCTGCCGATCCTGATCGTGCTCCTGGCCGGCGGGGCCCTGACCTGGACGGTGTTCCGCACCGTCATGTCGGGGGTGGAGCGCAACGCCAGCGCCTCCAAGGAGATCAGTCTCGACAATCCCATGTTCCACGGCCAGGACGCCCAGGGCCGCAGCTTCGTGATCGGGGCCCAGGGGGCCGTGCGCGACCCGGCCACGGGGCGGTTCCGCCTGAACGGTCCGGTGCTGCGGCTGAACCTGGGCGGCACCAAGATCACCGAACTGACCGCCGACGCCGGGATGTACAACGAGACCGCGCGCAGCGTGACGATCGGCCCGAACGTCAAGATCTCCGACGGCGGCTCGGGCTTCACCCTGACCACGCCCGAGGCCGTGGTGGATACGGCGACCGGCGTCGTGACAGGCGACAAGGGCGTCCAGGGGCGCGGCCCCCTTGGAACCATCTCGGCAACGTCCTATGCCATCTACGAACAGGGCGGACGGGTCGTGTTCCGCGGCTCGGGCGACAACAAGGTGCAGGGCACGATCAGCCCTTCTTCCGGTGGATGATATGAAGACGACCAGCTTTCTCCTGCTCGGCAGCGCCGTCGTCGCCCTGGCGGCCGGGGGCGCGGCCCTGGCCCAGGGCCGGCCCAACACCTCCGACCAACCGATCGGCTATGGCGCGGATTCCGGCGAACTGACCAACACCGCCGTGTCGCTGCGTGGCCGGGCCGAGATCCAGCAGGGCCAGACCCGGCTGCGCGCCAATGCCATCGAGGGGGCCCGCGACGCGTCGGGCGGCCTGACCCGGATCGAGGCGACCGGCGACGTCTATTACGTCACCCCCAATGAGACGATCCGCGGCGATCGGGCCATCTATGCGGTCAACGACGCGACGGTCACCGTGACCGGCGACGTGATCCTGACCCAGGGCCAGAACGTCCTGACGGGCGCCAGCCTGACCTACAACGTCGACACCGGTCAGGCCCGGATCCAGGGGGGCGGCACGGGGACCAACGCCGGCCGCGTGCGCGGCGTCTTCTATCCGGAAGGGGCCGACTGAGCCCCGGCTCGGTTCCGCATCCGAATGGCGCGCAAGGAACTCTCCGCCCTCAATCTGGACGATCGCCAGGCCACGCCGGAGACGCCCGCGTCGGTTCCCGCGCGGGGCCTGCGTGTGCAGAACATCGCCCGGGCCTTCGGCGCGCGCCAGGTCGTGGCCGACGTCTCCCTGACGGTCCAGCGCGGCGAGGTGGCGGGCCTGCTGGGCCCCAACGGCGCCGGCAAGACCACCTGTTTCTACATGATCACCGGCCTGATCCCGCCCGACAGCGGCAGCATCTGGCTGGACGGCGAGGACATCACGGCCCAGCCCATGTACCAGCGCTCGCGCATGGGCCTGGGCTATCTGGCGCAGGAGGCCTCGATCTTTCGCGGCATGACGGTCGAGGACAACGTCAAGGCCGTGGTCGAGCTGCGCGAGACCGGCAGGGCGATCGAGACCGAGACCACCCGGCTGCTGGAAGAGCTGAACATCCAGCACCTGCGCCACGCCCCCGCCACCGGCCTGTCCGGGGGCGAGCGGCGCCGGGTCGAGATCGCGCGGTCACTGGCGGGCAAGCCCAGTTTCATGCTGCTGGACGAACCCTTCGCCGGCATCGATCCCCTGGCCATCGCCGACATCCGCCAGGTCATCCGCTATCTGGCGGGGGAGGGGATCGGCGTCCTGATCACCGACCATAATGTGCGCGAGACCCTGGACATCATCGACCGCGCCTCGATCATCTCGAACGGCAGCGTGCTGTTCGAAGGCACCGCCGACGAGGTCATCCACGACCCCGAGGTGCGCCGCGTCTATCTGGGCGACCTGTACGGCTGAGGCCCCGCCTTACCCGGGCAGGACGCCCAGGTGCTCGAACAGGATCAGCGTCCCCAGACCGATCAGGGCCACGCCGCCGATCAGCTCGGCCGTCTTGCCGAAGCGAAGCCCCACGGCCCGCCCGATCAGCATGCCGACGGTGGTGAGGGCGAAGGTCGTCAGGCCGATGCACAGCGCGATGATCCAGATATTGGCTCCCAGGAAGGCCAGGCCGACCCCGACCGCCGCCGCGTCGATACTGGTGCCGATCGCGGTGGCGACCAGGATCCAGGCCGCGGACCGCGATCGCCGCGGCGGGCCCGCGTCCGCGGTCGCCGGCTTGCGGGACTCCCAGATCATCCGGCCGCCGACGACCGTCAGCAGACCGAAGGCGATCCAGTGATCGACCTGTTCGGCCATGCCGGCCGCCAGCATGCCCAGGGTCCAGCCGATCAGCGGCGTGATGGCCTCGACGATGCCGAAGACCAGCCCGGCCCTAACCGCGCCCCGCCACGACGGGCGATGCGACGCGCCGCGGCCGACGGCGGCCGCGAAGGCGTCCGTGGACATGCTGAGAGACAGGATCGCGATGGTGCCGGGGGTCATGCGGCAGCCCTAGAGACCCCGCAGCGTGTAAGCCAAGACTGAACCGACACGGCGGGGCGCCAAAGCGTGGCCTTGGCGTCGAAAGCCGCCGTTAACCGCTCTGCCTCATCCTGACAGCAAGTTCCGGGCCACGGCGGTCCGGCGATCAGGGGTGGCGCGCGTGATCGGTCAGAGGCTGGAGGTTCGTCAGGGCCAGGGGCTGGTCATCACGCCCCAGCTGCAGCAGGCCATCAAGCTGCTGCAGCTGTCCAACCAGGAGCTGGACGAATACGTCGACGCCGAACTGGAAAAAAACCCCCTGCTCCAGCGCGAGGAGGCGGAAGGCCTGCCGAACGAGGGCCGCGAGGCCCCCGTCGACGCCACCGAGCTCAGCTTCTCCGATGCCGAGGCCCCCGACCGGTCCTCCACCGTCGATGCGCGCGAGGACGACGTCTATGGCGACGCCACGCCCGGCGAGCGCACCTCGGACCGGCTGTCGGACGAGGCGGCGGAACAGCCGGGCCTGTCGGACTGGTCGGCGGCCGGCAAGGGCGGCTCCTTCAACGACGGCGACGGGGGGGAACGCCCCGACCGCCATGATCCCACGCTGTGGGAGCATCTGCAGGCCCAGGCCTCCACGGCCGGCCTGTCCCCCACCGACCACGCCATCGCCCTGTCGCTGATCGACGGGGTCGACGACGGCGGCTATTTCCGCGGCGAACTGCTCGAAATCGCCGAGCGGCTGGGCTGCGACCTCAAGCGGGTGGAGCGGATCTTGACCGTCTGCCAGGGGTTCGAGCCGACGGGCGTCATGGCCCGCTCGGTCCCCGAATGCCTGAAGCTGCAGCTGATCGAACGGAACCGGTTCGACCCGGCCATGGCGATCCTGCTCGACAACCTCGAGCTCCTGGCGCGCCGCAACCTGGTCGCCCTGCGCACCGCCTGCGGCGTGGACGGCGAGGATCTGGCCGAGATGATCGGCGAGCTGAAGGCCCTGACGCCCCGACCCGGTGCCGGGTTCGCCGGCGAGGTGGCCCAGACGGTCATCCCCGACGTCCATGTGCGCGCCGATCCCGCCGGCGGCTGGCGGGTCGAGCTGAACACCGACACCCTGCCGCGCCTGCTGGTCGACAAACGCTATCATGCCACCGTCTCGGCCGCCGCCCGCAGCGAGACGGAGAAGGCCTTCGTCGCCGACTGCGCCGCCCAGGCCAACTGGCTGGTCAAGTCGCTGGACCAGCGGGCCAAGACCATCCTGAAGGTCGGGTCCGAGATCGTGCGCCAGCAGGACGCCTTCCTGGCCTTCGGGGTCGAGTTCCTGCGTCCCCTGAACCTGAAGACCGTCGCCGACGCCATCGGCATGCATGAGTCGACGGTCAGCCGCGTCACCTCGAACAAATACGTCTCGACCCCGCGCGGGGTGTTCGAACTGAAATTCTTCTTCACCGCCGCGATCCAGGCCACCGACGGCGGGGCCAGCCATTCGGCGGAAGCGGTCCGCCATCGGATCAAGTCCATGATCGACCACGAGGGGTCCGGGGGGGATGTCCTGTCCGACGACCGCATTGTCGAGATCCTGAAGGAGGCGGGCATCGACATCGCCCGCCGTACGGTCGCCAAGTATCGGGAAGCGCTGCGTATTCCGTCGTCGATCGAGCGCCGGCGGATGCTGAAGACCGGCTGATCCGGCGGCGGGTCGCGGGCGCAAACGACGCCCAATCGCGCAAGCGTGACCGCAAAACCGTCGTTCGCCGTTGACACCTTCCGCGCCCGGTCGCGTTCTGTCGGCATGCAAGTGCAAGTGAGCGGCAAGCACGTGGATGTCGGCGAAGCGTTAGGCTCGCGCATCTCCCAGGAACTCCAGGACGGCGTCGGAAAATATTTCGAACGCGGCGGCGAGAACGCCGAGGTCGTGGTCTCCAAGGACGGTCATGGCTTCAAGGTGGACTGTTGGGTCCGCCTGGCGTCCGGCCAGGCCCTGGTTACGACGGGCCTCGGCGGCGACGCCCACGCCGCCTTCACCGACAGTCTCGAGAAACTCGAGAAGCGGGTCCGACGCTACAAGCGTCGCCTCAAGGATCACCACATCGGCCCCAAGGGCCTGTCGCCCGAGAAGACGGAAGACGCCGCGCGCGAGGTCGCCCGCAGCATGGTCCTGCGCGATCCGGACACCGTCGAGGACGAGACCTTCGGCGACACCGAGCAGGAAGGCCCTCCGCCGGTCGGCATGGTCATCGCCGAGAGCGTCTCCGAGATCCGCACGATCACCGTCGGGCGTGCGGTGCTGGAACTCGATATGACGGGCTATCCGATCGTCCTGTTCCGCAATGCGGCCCACGGCGGGCTGTCGGTGGTCTATCGCCGACCGGACGGAAACGTAGGGTGGATCGATCCTGAACGCACCGCGTCTTTGAACGGACACGGTTCTGTAAACGGTTCCGGCGCATAATCCTTTCCAACCCCGCCCTCGCCGTCTAGACGGCGGGGGCCGACCTTTGGCCGCTCCTCCGTCCGTCCGACACCCCGCTGAAACTGGTACAAACATGGATATCGGCGAGCTACTGGTCCCGGAGGGCATCGTGCTGAAGAGCGGGGCGTCCTCCAAGCGTCAGGCCCTGCACAGCGTCGCCGCGGCGGCGGCCCAGTGCATCGGCATTGCCGAAGCCCTGATTTTCGACGCCTTGATGGAGCGGGAAGCGCTCGGATCGACCGGCCTTGGGAACGGCGTCGCCATTCCCCACGCGCGTCTGGAGGGACTTCCGGGCATTCGCGCGGTGTTCGTGCGCCTCGATACGCCGGTCGCCTATGACTCCGTCGACGATCGGCCGGTCGATCTGATGTTCGCGCTGCTGGCCCCGGCCAGGAACGGGGCCGAGCATCTGCGCGCTCTGGCGGCGGTGTCGCGGGCGTTGCGGTCGGCTGAACTGAGAGAACAGCTGCGGCAGGTGCGAACGGTCGACGCGCTTCACGCCCTGTTCGTCCGCAACGAGGCCGCCACCGCCGCCTGAACGCCGTCCTAGTGGACGGACACCGGCTCCAGCTCGTGGGCGACAGCGGCGGCGAAGGCGGTCGCACGATCCAGCATCACGGCCAGCCGTTCGCCGTCCGCGCCATGGACGGCGTACAGGGTCTGCTCCGGGTCGATCGCAAGGCCCTGGGCCTCCGCCGCCGGCGTATCGGCCAGGACGTCGGCCGCGCTGATCTCGCGCACATAGACGAGATCAGGCGCTCCGAAGCCTGCAAAATCTTCTTTGGTCATCATCGGCGTCATCAAGACCGCCTCCTTTTCAAATTAGACAACGCCCGACCGTGCGGCCGGTTCGCCGCCGTGGCGTCGCGTCGCGTCTCCGGGATCAGCCCAGGGAGATCGGAATACGCCGGACCGTCTGGGCCTGTTCGGGCCGTTTCAGGTCGACATGCAGCAGGCCATGTTCGAGCCGGGCCCCTTCGACTTCCAGGCCATCGGCCAGAACGAAGGTGCGCACGAAACCGCGGGCCGCGATGCCGCGATGCAGAAAGGCCTGATCCGGCCCCGGCTCGCGCTTGCCGGCGATCGTCAGCTGGCGGCCTTCCAGGGTGATGCTCAGATCGTCCGGCGAAAAGCCGGCCACGGCCAGCGAGATCCGCACGGCCGTCTCGCCCAGCTGTTCGACATTGTAGGGCGGATAGCTCTCGGCCGCCGCCTTGGCGGCCCGGTCGATCAGGGCGCGCGTCTGGTCAAAGCCGAGCAGGAAGGGGCTGTCGAACAGCACGGGGCGGGCGGTCATGGTCTCAGTCCTTGCAGAAGCGACTGCGCCCGGTGACCCGATCAACGGCGATACCGGACGCAGGCCGGATATGGGGGGCCGGCCTGTTCGCAACAACCATGCAGGCAACTTTGCCTCCGCCGCGACGGTCCGTCCGGCGGCCTTCTCCACTGTCTTTAGGGTACGCCTTAAGGCTGCGGAACTCGGCCGGCGACCATGATGACGATCTTGCCCAGATCGCTGCTGGTCTCCAACGCCTGGTAGGCCTCGCGGGCCTCGGAGAAGGTGAACCTCCGTGCGATCGGGGGCTTGATCCCATGCCTGTCGACGAAATCGACGAGGTCGCGATACGCCATGGCGCTGCCGACCGAGATCCCCCGGATCGATCCGCCCTTCATCATCAGAAGGACGAAGTTCGGCGCGGCCTCGGCGTGTTCGAACAGGCCCATCAGGGCGATCTCGCCCCCGGGGGCAAGGGCGACGATGCACTGGTCCAGCGATGCGCTGCCGGCGGCGTTCACGACCCGGTTGAACCCGCCCACACCCTCGGCCGCCCGTTCACCCCAGTTGGCGTCTGTGCCGTAGTGGATGACATCGCCAGCTCCGAGGGCCTTGATGCTTTCGATCTTCGAGTCGGACCCCGTGGTCGCAACGACGTCCGCGCCCGCGGCCTTGGCCAGCAGCAGGGCCAATACGGAGACGGAGCCGGTACCGGTGACCAGCACCTTGTCGCCCTGGCTGATCCTGTTCGTATAGGGACGGTTACCGTGAAGCGCGGTCCAGGCCGTGAGACCCGCACACGGCAGACACGCCGCCTCCTCGAACGACAGGGTTTCGGGTGCGGCGGTGAGCCTCCGAGCGTCCAGAATGACATATTCGGCCAGCATCCCGTCCTGACCCGGCGATCCGAGGCCCCAACCCTGATCGGGCGCAGGGGGGCCATCCGCCCAGGACGGGTAGTAGTTGCCCGTGACCCTGTCGCCGATAGCCCATTCGGTCACGTCCGGTCCCACGGCGTCAACTTCGCCGGCGCCGTCAGACACGGCGACGAAGTCGGAAGGGGCTACGCCATATGCCCCGGTTACGAGAAGGAGATCGCGCCGATTGAGCGAGACGGCGTGAACCTTGACCCGCACCTGGCCCACGCCGGGGCCTGGAATGGCGACCTCTTCCAGAACGAGCTGATCGAGCGAGGTCGCTCCTCCTTTGACGATCCAACGTTTCATGGCTCACCCTTGGTTTCCGGCAATGGAATGGCTTAATGTAAGGGTAGAAGTTTCATTTTGGCGCGGATAATGCAAGAGTCATTGTTTCATTATTGGCGGTTGATGGACGGAGCGGCCGTCGCTCATGATTGATCTTCGATTCCCCACCGCGCTGCAGATGGTTCTGTCCCTCGCCGTGGCCCGCGAGACGGGGAGCCGCTGCACCAGCGCGGAGCTGGCCCTCGGCCTTGGCGCGAATCCGGTCCTCGTGCGCAAACTGCTGACACCGCTCGCGCGCGACGGCATCGTCATGGCGACCTTGGGCAAGAACGGGGGCGTGCGATTGGGGCGGGCGCCAGACGCCATTACCCTGGGCGAAATCTATGCCTCGGTCGTGGAGGACAAACGCCTGTTCGCCACTCGACCGAACGTGCCGGACGTCTGTGTCGTGAGCCGCAACATCGAGACCTTCTTCACCGCGGTTTCCGACACCATAGAGAAAGACGCCCTCGCTTCTCTGTCACGGATCACGGTGGCCCAAGGTCTCTCGGAAATCCGCAGGATGGAGGGGCAGGGGTGAGGGTGCTGGTCCCCCGAGCCAGGACGGGCCGGGATCAGGGGCGGGCCCGAGACGGCGCTCAAAGAGGGGGGATGTCAGAGGACGGCTGAAGCGAGACGGCCGGAGCCTCCTTGCCCACAAGTGCTGGATCTGGTGCGATCCGAGGTGATCCCACGCGGCCGGGTTCGCCACCCGCCCGGAAAGCAAAAGGGGTTAGCAGTTTCCTGCTAACCCCTTCGAAAATTGGTGGAGCTTAGCGGAGTCGAACCGCTGACCTCTTGCATGCCATGCAAGCGCTCTACCAGCTGAGCTAAAGCCCCGAACCTCGAGCCCACTGGGCCTTCTGGTCGGTACCGGGAGCCTTGTGATGGCCCTCGGCGAGGCGGCGGAACCTATGTCAGGCCCTTTTCGGGATCAACCCGATTCCGCAGTTTATTTTCGCAAACTTCCGGACGCCCGAAACCGGCGCATTTCGCCGGCTCCGGACGTCCCGGAAAGGGTCCTACAGATCGTCGTCCTTGCCGCCCTTGACCACATCGCCGTCGAAGGCGTCATCGTCCTCGTCCTCGATGAAGGGCACGGAGTCATCGTCGTCGTCGTCGTCGGGCAGGACGTCGTCATCGCCTTCCGTGGTGCCCATGCCGGACTCCTCGGACGGATCGGCCGTCGTGTCGTCCTCGTCGTCCGGCGTCAGGATCGGCTCATGGCCTTCCTGATCGATCTCGGGCGTGACGACCTCCTCTTCCTCGTCCTCATCGTCGGTGGCCTTCTTCTCGACGACCTGATCCTCGGCGTCGTCGGCGGCATAGCCGCCCGGACGGCCGCGACGGCTGCGCAGCTTGATCGCCTCTTCGGGATCGAACTCGGTGTCGCATTTGGGGCAGTGCGCCGGACGGCGCGAGAGGTCGTAGAATTTGGCCTGGCAGTTCGGACAGACCTGCTTGGCGCCAAGTTTGGGATCGGCCACGGGGGATGGAGACCTTTGGATGGAGGAGGGGATTTCGGCCGCGTCCCTTGCCACTCCGGGGGGGCGCTGTCAAAAGCCGTCTTTGGCGTGGCGACCGGCCGGCCCGTCCCAAACCCCTCCATGGAGCCTCAGCGGTGACCCACGCAGCCCATCTGACTGCGCGACCGGGCGCGGCCCTGCACGGCACGGTGCGGGCGCCGGGCGACAAGTCGATGTCCCACCGCGCCCTGATCCTGGGGGCCATGGCGTCCGGCGTGACCGAGATCGAGGGCCTGCTGGAAGGCGAGGATGTCCTCGCCACCGCCCGGGCGGCCGAGGCCTTCGGGGCCCGGGTCGAGCGGCGGGGCGGCGGGCGCTGGCGGGTCACGGGGCAGGGCGGTCTGCGTGCCCCGGCCGGCGTGATCGACTGCGGCAACGCCGGCACCGGGGTGCGGCTGCTGATGGGCGCGGCGGCGGGCTATGCCATGTCAGCCACCTTCGATGGAGACGCCTCCCTGCGCGGCCGCCCGATGGGCCGGGTCACCGACCACCTGACCCGCATGGGGGCCACCTTCGACTGGAGCGGCCAGCCGGGCCTGCTGCCCGCGACCCTGACCGGCGGGGCGCTCCACGCCATCGACCATGTCCAGACCGTCGCCTCGGCCCAGGTCAAGTCGGCCATCCTGCTGGCCGGGCTGAACGCCACCGGCGTCACCTCCGTGACCGAGCCAGAGAAGAGCCGCGACCACACCGAGCGGATGCTGCGGGCCTTCGGCGCGACGATCGACGTCGAAGCCGCCGGGCAGGGCTGGATCATCCGCCTGCAGGGCGGCCAGCCCCTGACCGGGACCGCCGTCGCCGTCCCCGGCGACCCGTCCTCCGCCGCCTTCCCACTCGCCGCCGGCCTGATCGTCCCCGGGTCCGAAGTCACGGTCGAGGGCGTCATGCTGAACCCGCTCCGCACTGGCCTGTTCGACACCTGGATCGAGATGGGCGCCGACCTGACCATCACCAACCGCCGCGTCGCGGGCGGTGAGGACGTCGGCGACATCACGGCCCGCCATTCCGCGCTGCGCGGCGTCGTCGTGCCCGAGACCCGCGCCGCCTCCATGATCGACGAATATCCAATCCTCGCCGCCACCGCCGCCTTCGCCGAGGGCCAGACCGTCATGCGCGGCGTGGGCGAGATGCGGGTCAAGGAAAGCGACCGTATCCGCCTGATGGTCGACGGCCTGCGCGCCTGCGGCGTGGCGGTCGAGGAGGAGCCGGACGGGTTCCTCGTCACCGGCGGGCCGGTCCCGGGCGGGGCCACCGTCCACACCGCCCACGATCACCGCATCGCCATGAGCCATCTGGTGCTCGGCCTGGCCGCCGCCGCGCCTGTGACGGTGGACGAGCCCGACATGATCGCCACCAGCTTCCCGGGCTTCGTCGGGATGATGCGCGGCCTGGGCGGGGACCTAAAGTGAACAGAGGTTCACTGGCGCGACGGGATCGGTTGTGCTTCCTCGCGCCGACATGACCACGCCTTTCATCATCGCCGTCGACGGACCCGCCGCCTCGGGCAAGGGCACAATCGCCTCGCGCCTGGCCGCCCACTACGGCCTGCCGTTTCTGGACACCGGCCTGCTGTACCGCGCCGTCGGTCTCGACGTCCTGACGGGCGGCGGGGATCTCGGCGACCCGGTGGCGGCCGAGGCCGCGGCCCGCGCGCTGGATTCCGATCGCCTGTCCGACGACCCGGCCCTGACCAGCGGTGACGCCGGCGAGGCGGCCAGTCGCGTGGCCGGCCATCCCGGCGTCCGCGCCGCCCTGCTGGACCTGCAGCAGGCCTTCGCCCGCCAGCCGGGCGGCGGGGTCCTGGACGGCCGCGACATCGGCACCGTCATCGCCCCCGAGGCCCCCGCCAAGCTGTTCGTCACGGCCACGCCCGAGACCCGCGCCCGGCGCCGCTGGCTGCAGCTGTCGGGCCGCGGCGACCCCATCACCTTCGAGGCCATGCTGGCCGACATCCAGCGCCGCGACGAGCGCGACGCCGGTCGCGGTTCCGCCCCCATGGTCCAGGCCGCCGACGCGGTCTTGCTGGACACGACCGATATGGATATAGAGAGCGCCTTCGATGCGGCCCGCCGTATCGTCGAGGCGGCGCGCGCGAGACACGGCTTCTAAGCCAGCTTGCAAATCCAACGCACCCATCCTCGGCTTCCGCGGGCGTTCCGGCACCGATCGCCTCGCGTCCGACGACCCCGACTGACATCTTCGATCTTCACCGCGCGCAGGACTCTCCGGTCGTGCGCCCCAGCCCTATCGGAAACACCAGAGCTATATGTCTGATACCCTGAACCCCACGCGCGACGACTTTTCGGCGCTGCTCGACGAACAACTGCAAGGCCGCGATCTCGGCGAAGGCCAGGTCGTTCACGGCCGCGTCGTCGGCATCGAAAAAGACATCATCATCATCGACGTCGGTCTGAAGACCGAAGGCCGTATCCCGGCCCGCGAGTTCGGCATCGGCGAAGGCTCGGTGATCCCCAAGGTCGGCGACAACGTCGAGGTCTACCTCGAGCGCGTCGAGAACGCCCTGGGTGAAGCCGTCATCAGCCGCGACAAGGCCCGTCGCGAAGAAGCCTGGACCCGTCTGGAAGTCGTCTTCGCCGAGGGCGTGCCGGTCAATGGCGCCATCGTCGGTCGCGTCAAGGGCGGCTTCACCGTCGACCTCGGCGGCGCCTCGGCCTTCCTGCCCGGCTCGCAGGTCGACATCCGCCCGGTGCGCGACGTCGGCCCGCTGATGGGCAAGGAACAGCCGTTCCAGATCCTCAAGATGGACCGCCCGCGCGGCAACATCGTCGTCTCGCGTCGTGCGATCCTGGAAGAAGCCCGCGCCGAACAGCGCACGGAGCTGGTCGGCCAGCTGCAAGAGGGTGAAGTCCGCGACGGCGTCGTCAAGAACATCACCGACTACGGCGCGTTCGTGGACCTCGGCGGCATCGACGGCCTGCTGCACGTCACCGACATGTCGTGGAAGCGCGTCTCCCACCCGTCGCAGGTGCTCGCCGTCGGCGACACCGTCCAGGTCCAGATCGTCAAGATCAACCCGGACACCCAGCGCATCAGCCTGGGCATGAAACAGCTGCAGTCCGATCCGTGGGACGGCGTCGAAGCCAAATACCCGCCCGGCGCGAAATACACCGGCCGCATCACCAACATCACCGACTACGGCGCGTTCGTTGAGCTGGAAGCCGGCGTTGAAGGCTTGGTCCACGTCTCGGAAATGTCCTGGACCAAGAAGAACGTCCACCCCGGCAAGATCGTCTCGACCTCGCAGGAAGTCGACGTCGTGGTCCTGGATGTCGACGCCTCCAAGCGCCGCATCTCGCTGGGCCTGAAACAGGCCCAGGACAATCCGTGGGATGCGTTCGTCGCCGCCAACCCGATCGGCTCGACCGTCGAGGGCGAGGTCAAGAACGCCACCGAGTTCGGCTTGTTCATCGGCCTGGACAACGACATCGACGGCATGGTGCACCTGTCCGACCTCGACTGGTCGGTCTCGGGTGAGGAAGCCATCCAGCGCTACCGCAAGGGCGAGATGGTCAAGGCCAAGGTCCTGGACGTCGACGTCGAGAAGGAACGCGTCTCGCTCGGCATCAAGCAGCTGGGCGGCGATCCCGTCGGCGACGGCGAGCTCTACAAGAAGGGCCAGACCGTCACCCTGACCGTCACGTCCATCGAGTCGGGCGGCATCGAGGTCAAGTTCGGCGAAGACGACGCGCCGGTCACCAGCTTCGTGCGCAAGTCGGACATCAGCCGCGACCGCAACGAGCAGCGCCCCGAGCGTTATGCCGTCGGCGATCGCGTCGACGCCCAGATCACGGGCATCGACAAGGCCACGCGCCGCGTCTCGGTCTCGATCAAGGCGCTTGAAATGGCCGACGAGAAGGAAGCCATCGACCAGTTCGGCTCCTCCGACTCGGGCGCTTCGCTGGGTGACATCCTCGGCGCGGCCCTGCGGGAAAAAGCCAAGCAGGACTGAGCCTGATCAGGCTCTGAAGATCGCGGGCGGTCGGAGAAATCCGGCCGCCCGTTTCTTTGTGCGCTGCGGCCGTCCGTGTACGGTTGACGACGATTTACCCTCTTCCCGACGGAAACTGGTCCGCACCCCCTTTTTCACGCGCCGGGCGACGGCTAGGGTGCCCTGGCAACGCTTTTGAAGTTGCACCCGTATTTGCTTTTAGAGAGCAGGAAAGGGCGGGGGCCTGGACATGATCAAGTCTGAGCTGATCGAGAAGCTTGCGGCTGAGAACACCCATCTCACCCATGCCGAGGTCGAGCGCGTCGTGAACGTGGTGCTCGGCCGCATGACCGAGGCCATGGCCGACGGCGGTCGCGTCGAACTGCGCGGCTTCGGCGCCTTTTCGGTCCGCTCCCGCCCGGCCCGCGCGGGCCGCAATCCGCGCACCGGCGAGACCGTGGACGTGCCCGCCAAGGCCGTGCCCTTCTTCAAGAGCGGCAAGGAGCTTCGCGAACGCCTGAACGCCAGCGGCGACGCCTGATGGCCCTGGTCGCCGAGTTCAAGGAATTCATCGCCCGCGGCAACGTCATCGACCTGGCCGTCGGCGTCATCATCGGGGCGGCCTTCAGCAAGATCGTCACCAGCCTGGTCGAACAGGTGGTGATGCCGCCCATCGGCCTGCTGCTGGGCGGGGTGGACTTCTCGGACCTGCGCTGGGTGCTGCGTGGCGAGGACGCGGCGACGGAAGCCGTCGAGGAGGTCGCGATCCAGTACGGGGCCTTCCTCAACACCGTCATCCAGTTCCTGATCGTGGCCTTCGTCATCTTCCTCATGGTGAAGGTGATCAACCGGCTCAAGCGGGCCGAGGCGGCGGCCCCGCCCGCACCCCATGCCCCGACGCCGACCGAGGTCCTGCTGGCCGAGATCCGCGACGAACTGAAGGCGCGGCCCAGGGTCTAGGCGGCTCGTCGAGCCGCGCAGGCCGGCGTCGGCACGGGACGCAGGCACAGGCCGTAATCGCCGTCGAACGGGGTGGGGGCCCACGTCTCGAGGCCGGTGGTCCCCGGCTCGAACCGGGCATGGCCGTGACCCCAGCCGCCTTCGCGTCGGGCCGAGGCGGCCAGCGGCCCCAGTCGACGGACCAGGTCGTCGTTCACCATCTGGATCCGCACCTTGGCCGCCCCCAGGGCGCGCGCATTCGTCATCAGGGCCTCCATCAAGGCGGGAATGGCCCGCTGGTCGTCCTCCAGGGCGATCAGGTCGAGGATTTCCAGCACGGGTGGCTCGATGGCGTTGCCCTTGGCCACCATGGCCATGGCGAAGCCGGTGATGGCCTTGCCGGCGTTGAAGGCCAGCAGGACCGGTCGCAGGGTCAGGTCCGGATCGCTCAGGCGCCAGCGCAGGGTCGCCGGGCTGCGATCGGCGATCAGCCGACCTTCGGCCTTCAGCGCGGTCCAAAAATCGCCGAACCGGGACCGGTCGCCGAGGTCGCTCACGACCGCGACCCCGGGCGGCAGGCTCAGGCGCGTCGGGTCCACCAGCCGGTCGTTCATCAGCCGCTCCCGCGCGGCGTCGATCAGGGCCGGGGTCAGGCCGTGCACCTGGCGCAGCACCCGGCCGCGCGCGCAGGCCAGGGTGTCGACCCGCCAGGACAGCTTCAGGGCGTGGGTGCGGGGCGGCCAGGCGGCCATCCCATGTCGTCCATAGATCGGGCTGGAAGCCGAATTGGCGTTCAGCACATAGCGGGCGAACAGGGCGGCCTGGTCGGCGAACCGGTCCAGCAGTCGCCGGCTCTGCCCCCGGGCGCGCGGACGCACGATGACCGAGAAGGCGCTGGCCCCATGGAGCACCGTTGTGCCGCGATGAAACCGCTGCACGAAATTACCGGTCATGCCGCATGGCGCGCCGTCGTCGTCATCGACCAGCAGCCAGCCGGCCGGGGCCCCGGCCTCCAGCCGCGCCGGATTGTCCCATAGCCAGCGCCAGCCGGCCGGCGACCGCTGGGGCCAGCCGACCGAGCGGTGCAGGGCATTCAGGGCCTCGTGGTCGTCTTCCTCTATCGTTCGGACCGAAACGGTCATTCCAACACTATCCCAAGGCGGTACAAATCGCCCTTCCACGGCGAGGCGATGCAGGAGGCGTGCCGTCTTCATAAACCCTCTCCCCCTGCGGGAGAGGGAGAGCGCGCACGGCGGCGCAGCCGTCGTCCTGGCGCGCTCGGGTGAGGGGTGAAACTCCGTCCTCTAAAGGTTAAGCTTCGGTTATGCTCAAGCCGTCCGATCGAACACGATCCAATGCCCGCAAAGGACGCAGCGATCCGACCTTGCCCGAGGCGGTGTTCTGGAAGCTTCTGCGCGATCGCAGGCTGGACGGTCTCAAGTTCCGCAGGCAGCTGCCGCTCGGTCCCTATATCGCCGACTTCGCCTGCCCATCCATCCGATTGATCCTGGAACTGGACGGGGGCGTCCATGTGCTGCGGACGCAGAGGGATGCCGTGCGTGATGCCTGGCTGACGGCGAACGGTTGGACGGTCCTCAGGTTCGCCAACGAAGCCGTGCTGAGAAACCCCGCGCTCCTGTTTGAGGCGGTGCGGGATCATGCAGTGCGTCACCCGCAAAGCTGAGTTTCACCCCTCATCCGCCCCTTCGGGGCACCTTCTCCCGCAAGGGGAGAAGGAAGATGGTGTCCACCTTCCATCGTCTAATTGTCCGCGTCCGCCCGGAATCCCCAAACCTTCTCAACACCCCTCCGCTTTTTCGACCCGTCCAACTCGCCCGCATCGGAAACCCGTCTAGACTCTTCCCGTCCCGTCGCGAGGGGAAGGCGTCCTGGGCCCAGGACCCGGACGCGCGCCGGGGTCGATCGCGGGATATGCCGGGGCGAAACCCCGGGTCCGGCGGCGCACTGGGCGTCGTCGCCTGTCGTGGGCTGAGAGTCGGAAAAGGACCAATCGGGAAGGACCAGGACGGCGGGGAAGAGGCCCCGGCGTTGCCCGACACAAGACATCCTGCCCCCGAACGCTTGCGAAAACCGATCGAGCGGAGCCACGGCGACCACGCCGAAACTCTTTTACAGGCGACCGCCGGCGACGGCGGCCGTCACGGTCCCGGGCGCGATCGCCATGGCTCCGCCGCTTCCCCGACCCGTTCACAGCGGAAGAGCGATGCCGCGCGGGCGACGTTCGTGACGCTTCGATGATCCATAAGGCTTGTCCGTTCCTGTCCGCCGTGCTGCTTATGCCGCCACAAGCGCCCCGGAGGCGCGATCCACAGGAGCGAGCGTTTGAGTGTGACGGATGGCGGAGGCGCGGTGGCGCCCCAGAAGCAGTTCCTGGGGCACCCGCGCGGATTGGTGATCCTGTTCTTCACCGAGATGTGGGAACGGTTCTCCTTCTACGGCATGCGGGCCCTGCTGGTCCTGTATCTGACCCAGCATTTCCTGTTCGGCTCGTCCGAGGCGCAGGGCATCTACGCCGCCTACGCCGCCCTGGTCTATCTGATGCCGGTCCTGGGCGGGGCCATCGCCGACCGCTTCCTGGGCTCGCGCAAGGCCGTCACCATCGGGGCCCTGCTGCTGGTCGCCGGTCACGGCATGATGGCCTTCGAGGGCTCGGGCGGTCGCGAGACCATCCAGTATCAGGGCCAGTCCTACGCCATTCAGGTCGAGGGTCGCGATACCGACCGCCAGCTGTTCGCCCTCGTCGGCGACCAGCGCTTGCCCATCCAGGTCACGCCGGAGGGCATCCGGGTCTCCGACCTGCCGACGACGGCCGAAAGCGCCGCCTCGGCGGCCGCCGCCTCGTCGCTGGGCACCGTGCCCGCCGTCGAGACGGTGACGGATCCCGAAGCCGCCGCCGTTCCCGCCGACGGGCCCGTCTCGGCCGCGGCCACGGCTCCCGAGACCGTCGTCGACCGGGCCAATGCCGCCGCCGCCACCGCGACCGACAACGCCGCCCGGGCCGGGCTTCCCGCCCTGATCGCGCCGGGGGCCTACACCATCGACAAGTCCGTCGATCTGGCCGGCCAGTCGGTTCTGTTCTTCGCCCTGGCCCTGATCGTCGTCGGCGTGGGCTTCCTCAAGCCCAACATCTCCACGGTGGTGGGTTCGCTCTATGAGCAGGGCGATCCGCGCCGCGATTCCGGCTTCACCATCTTCTACGTCGGCATCAATCTGGGGTCGTTCCTGGCCTCGGCGGTCTGCGCCTGGCTGGGGATCGAATACGGCTGGAAATACGGCTTCGGCCTGGCCGGCATCGGCATGCTGGCGGGTCTGATCACCTTCTGGGTCGGTCAGAGCTGGCTCGGCAACCGGGCGGATCCGCCCGCCAGCGCCCAGCTGGACAAGAAGACCTTCGGTGTCCCGCGCGAGGCCTGGATCTACATCCTCGGCATCCTCGCGGTCATTCCGATGTGGCTGATCGTCCAGCAGCATGACGCCGTCGAGGCCTCGCTGCTGTATCTGGTGCCGACCATCTTCGCGGGCCTGCTGCTGTATTCGGTGGTCTTCATCCGGGGCGACGGTCGCTGGCGCATGCTGGTGGCGATCATCCTGACCATGTTCTCGGTCCTGTTCTGGACCCTGTTCGAACAGGCGGGCTCCAGCCTGACGCTGTTCGCGGACCAGTCGACCGAGATGCCGGCCGGCTTCAACGCCGCCATGACCCAGGTCTTCAACCCCGGCACCATCATCGTCTTCGGCCCGATCCTGGCCGGGCTGTGGCTGTGGCTGGGCAAGAAGGGGCTGGAGCCGAACGTCCCGGTCAAGTTCGGCCTGGGCCTGGTCTCGGTCGGGGCCGGCTTCCTGCTGCTGGTCTGGGCCGCCAATACCCAGGCCGACGCCCTGTTCAAAGTGCCGCTGATCTGGCTGTTCCTGGCCTATTTCCTGCACTCGATCGGCGAGCTTCTGGTGTCTCCGGTCGGCCTGTCCATGATCACCAAACTGTCGGTGCCCAAGATGGTCGGGATGATGATGGGGGCCTGGTTCATGGCCTCGGCCCTGGCCCACATCGTCGCCGGCATCATCGCCAAGTCGACCTCGACCGAGACGGTCGGGGGCGTGGTCACCAATCCGGCCCTGGCCCTGGAAACCTATTCCCGGGTGTTCCAGGAGATCGGCATCTGGGGCGTGGCGATCGGCGGCATTCTGCTGCTGCTCTCGCCGGGCCTCAAATGGATGATGCGCGGCGTCAAATAGACCCTGCGGTCCGCGCCCTTCCGGCTCAGAACGTCTTCTGCAGGCGGATTTGCCAGAAGGTGCGCGGATCGATGTCGCGGGTCTCGGTGAAGGCGATCGGCCGGCCGGCGTCACGGCTGGCATAGACCGTCCGCTCGACGTTGAAGTCGTCCCACAGGTTGACCTGGGCCCGGATCGAGGTGGAGGCCGTCGGCTTGTACTCGACGAAGGCCTCGATGTAGTCCGCACCGTAGAAGCCCGAGGTCTGGTCCGGGTCGTAGGAATACTCGGCCAGGGTGGACAGATAGGTCACCGCCCAGTTCAGCTTCCAGCTGGCGATGTCCTGGCTGATGGTGAAGTTGGGCTGGGACTCGCGGATCCCCGAGATGGGCCGGGTCTGGCCGGTGGTCGGATCGGTGACCTCGGTGCTGTTCCAGTCGTTCTTGAAGGTGAACTGCCCGCCGGAAAAACCGGTCCGGTCCAGCGGGATGCTGATGTTGACCGTCAGCTGGTCCAGGGTGCCGTCGCCGATGTTGCCGACCGCCGACAGATCGCCGGGCAGGGGCAGCTGATCGATCACCCCGGTGATCTCGTCATGGCGATAGCCCAGGGACACGATTCCGTCGCCCAGGAAGCGCCGCTCATAGACCAGTTCGGTGACCCAGCGCTGTTCCGGCTCCAGATCGACGTTGCCGCCGAAGACGTTGTCCTCCTCCAGCTCGGCCGAGGCCGCGAAGTCGTCGAAGTCCAGCTGCCCGACCTCGCGCTCCAGCCGGAACCGCACCTGGTTGTTGGCCATCGGGGTCCAGGTGGCCTGGAACCGGGGCTTGGCGAAATAGAAGGATCGCTCTTGGTCCGCGTCCCCCGACTGGGTGATGGTCGAGGCCTCGAGGCGCAGCCCGCCTTCCAGGGTCAGGTCCGGCCGGATGCGCCAGGTCGCCTTGCTGAAAGCCTCGCCCCGCGTCTCCTCGACCAGGACCGAGGCCGAGGGCAGGGGCACGTTCGTCCCGCCGACGGTGAAGGCCTGATCGGTCTCCAGCATGTTGTAGGCGACCTCGGCCCCGCCCTCGATGGTCATTGACGGCGACCGTTCCCAGCGCAGCAGCGAGCGCAGGATGGTCTCGGAGGCGTTGCCGACAGAGGTGAACCGCTGTTCGGGATTGACCATGCCCGCGATCTCGCTGGACGACACCGACGCGCTGTCGAAGTCGTTCCACTCGCGGATGAACCGGGTCTCGCTGCTCAGGCCGGTCCGCAGCGGACGGGTGAACACCGCCCCGATCTCGCCGCTGGTGCCCTCCTCGCTGTAGCCGTTGTCGCGACGGATGCCGGGGGCCGTCTGCAGGCTGAAGTTGCGATAGTCGTTCTGGCCGAGGCGGGCCGTCAGGTCGATCTTGCCGCCCAGGAAGGCGTTGGCGTAGTTGACCCGGATGGCCTGGCCACCCCCCTGCTGATCGCTGTCATAGGCCTCGTCGCGCAGGACCACGCCGTTGGCGTCGCGCCGCAGCACGCGGCCCGGTCCGTTGGAATCGCTGGTGCTGACCCCGTCGGACAGGGTGACGCCGAAGGTGCGATCGCCGTCCTTGGCGGTGAACTGGTAGGAGCCGTTGTAGACGTCGATGCCGCCCTCGAACAGGAAGCCGGTCGCGGTCAGCACCGACTGGCGGCTCGACTGGCTCTTGGTGATCACGTTCACCACCACCGAATAGCCCTGCATGTCGATGCCCGGCGCCCCGCCCCGGACCAGCTCGATCCGCTCGACCTGGGCGGCCAGCGTCCGGCCCAGGACCGAGGTGCCGGAGTCGTTCTTGGACGCGGGCCGCGCGCCGTTGACCAGGATGTTGCCGACCGCGCCCTCGAAGCCGCGCGAGCCATCGCCGTCCTCGGCCGAAAAGCCGGGCACCCGGTTGACCATGTCCAGCGCCGTATTGGGTCGGTAATCGGTGAAGAAGTCCGGCGTGAAGACCAGGACGCCCTGCTGGCTGGCCGCCGCGGCGGGTTCCGCCGTCTGGGCGGAGGGGGCCGGGGCCGTCTGGGCCAGCACGGGCATCGCGCCGAAAAGCACAGCCGTCGTGGCCATCAGGATGGTCTTGGTCATCGCCTGGAATTCCCCTCGTTTGCGAGGGCAGGTGTGCCGAGCCGAAGACCCGATCGCCAGTTACAAGGGAGACAGGTGGATTAACTCGCGGACAGTATTACGCGACTGTAACGATTGAATTTTCTGAGCTGGCCCTCACTGGAAGAAGTCCTGGGAAGCGCTCATCCGCTGTGGGATTGCATCCGTGCTCGCGGACCGCTCGACCGCCGGTGGCGCGACGATCGCGCCTCTGTCGAAGCCGAACAGGCGCGATCCGTCGGCCAGGGGGTCTGTGCTCGTGATGACGGAATCTTCGGTCGGTGCGGATGGCATCGCGTGCGTCTGCGGTTCCGCAGCTGACGGCGGTGGCGACCAGTCCGACCCCGTATAGGCCTCCTGCGGCGCATAGGGCGTGTCCGTCATCTCGAGCTGCCGCTCCAGGACCGCGCGGTCAAACTCGTCGCTTAGCGTGCCCACCTCCAAAACGCCTCCCTCGACGAGGACCGGCTCGCGGGGCGGCACGACGGCGATCGACAACCGCGGACCTGGACCGGACGCGTTTGACTCGCGAGGCGCGACGCTCCAGGCCGCGACGCCAAGCGATAAGGCCGCGACAAGGGCGGTGCACACGACTACCGACGCCCGTCTTGCAGGCGATCGCGCTGGCGGCATGGTCTTCATCGGGGACGCTCCTCAGGTGACGCGGAAACCCGGGAGCGGTGCAGGGGTTCCCGCGGCCCAAGGCCCGATGCCGTTGCATCGAACGGCGAGCGTGACGGTTGTCCGCGACGGTGAGCCGACGGCTCGGCCTATCTGGCGATCAGCAACGGCCCCAGCGCCGAACCGGCCGGGATCCGCCGGGCCCAGGCGGCGCCTTCGGCCGCCCAGCCGCGGTCGATGTCGAAACTCACCGCCCGGGCCTTGGCTCCGGAGAAGTCGATCAAGAGACCGGGTCCGAAGGCGGTCTCCACGACGGACCCAAGGGGCGTCGAATCGGTGGCGAAAACCGCCACGATCCGGTCCGTGGGGGCGAGCATGCCCATGCCGTGACCGTGCAGGGGAAAGGCACAGATCGGGGCCATCTCGCCGGCAAGGGTCCGACAGAGGCCCCAGGTCCAGGCTTCCTCGCCATCATTGATCAGGGCGGCGACGCCCGGAAGGCCTGAAGCGAATGCGGTCAGCAGCCGGGTGTCGTTCAAACGGGCCGTTTGACCGAGCGCGACCTCGACCCGCGCCCCGACCCCGACGACGGCGTTCGGTTCTATTGCCGTCGGGGACAGATAGACGCTGAGGTCGTCCCCGAACGCGATGGTTGTCGTCTGCAACAGGTTGGTTCGTCTCATCCACGCCAGGGAGGTGCCGCCGGCTGTCCCTAGCGCACTGGACGCAAATGGGCCCTGTCGAACGGCGGCGAACAGGTACAGCGCCATGTTCTCGCGGTGCAACGCGGGCACCGTGGGACTGGAAAGCGTCACGGTCAGGTGTCGGGTCACGAGAGCCTCGCAGACGATCCGTCGGGGCGAGGAAAGCCCTCGCCCCAACGGACTCAGTAGGTGCAGGACAGGCCAGACGTCGTTTGGTTCGTGATGGTCAGCGTATTGTCGACCACCCGCACCGTGAAGGTGTGGACCTTGTTGTCGTCCATGGGCACGACGACTTCAGGCGCGTTGGCCAGCGTGTACCTGACATTGCCGGTGGCGGGGTGTGTGGTGATCACATCGACGTTGCCGGGGATGGTATGGGCGGCGAACGTGTGTGCCTGGCCCTTCAGGATGACGGTCTGAGGCATCGGGATAATCCTTGATAGAGGAAAGATGCGGCCGCCCGGTGGCGGGCGTGCCAGCGAGCCGGACGGAGGTCAGCTGTGGATCAGAAGGGGCACCAGGTCGGCCTGCGCCTTGATCGGCGTGGCCCAGGTGCCGTCGTCCCAGCTCCAGCCCTCGTTGATGTCGAAATTGACCTTGCGCGTGCTCTTTTCAGTCAGGTCGATGAGCAGGCTCGGGGCGTAGGCCTTGTAGATCACCGTGCCGGTGTTCACGGTTCTGGAGGCGAAGGTCAGGAGAACCTTCTCGATCGGCACCACGACGTCCAGCATGTTGCCGTGCAACGGGATCGCGCACATCGGATTGGCCGATCCAGCGACCTTCTGAGAGATGCCCGCCGTGTATTGCGTGCTGCTTTCGTTCAAGATCGAGATAGCGGATGCCGTTCCCTCGCTGACCGTCTCCAGGTTTCCGTCCACGTCGACATTCGCCGTCTGCCCGAGCGTGATGTCAGCGGCCGCGCTGGCCACGATGGTACCGTCCGAGATGATCTTGGTGTCGGAGATATAGGCCTGGTACTGCTCGGTCCACGCCACCTTGGTGGTGGTCAGGAAACTCGGGTCAGAGAACCAAACGAGGGGCGCCGCTCCGCCGATCCTGCTCTTGACGGCCTTGAAACCATGAAGGGCGAACTTTTCGCCCTTCAGCGCTGTCACGGTGTCGGAGGGAAGGGAGATCTCGATCACATAAGGCGTGGGCGTGGGTTCGGGCGTGGGCATGGCTTCTCTCCTGATGGAGATGGCCCCGGCCGGGCCGGGCATGAATGGCGGAATGCAACTCACGAGATAATGATCTCATGAAAATCTACCTAAGGTAGATTTTCATGTTGCGCCGGACGCAAGATCATTAGTTGTTTGATGCGGCTCACGCTTCAGTATCTCGTCTTGCCAGCCTGAATCAGCCTCACGAGGCCGAGCAGGGCGGCGATCGCTTCGAGGGCCACATGTTCTGGAAGTTCGGACAGAAGCTCTCGGATCCCTCGAGACACGGGTGTGTCGTCGTCCCGGTGGCCGTCGATATGTCCGCGCCCGGTCAGGAGCCAGTCCAGGGACACGTCCAGAGCCCGGCTGAGATTCACGGCGTTGTCGAGCGAAATGGATCGCCCTCGCCGCCACCGACTTATGGCGCTTTCGTCGACGCCCAGCTCGACCGCCAGCGCATATGACTTATGGACCGCCCGCGCCTCGAGCGCCTGAGCGAACCGTTCCTCCCAACCTTGCATCATCAAACCCCCTGAGAGCCGTCGCGGGGGGTCCGGACGGCCATCCGGTGGTAGAACGTTAAGAGAACAAGGTGGCGTGGGGCGTAGCGCTGAGGTCGGCGCGGCTCAGACGGCCGTGCCGCCGACGGTCAAGCCGCCGATCTTCAGTGACGGCTGTCCGATCCCGACAGGAACGCCCTGGCCCGACTTGCCGCAGACGCCGACGCCGGGATCGAAGGCGAAGTCGTCGCCGATCATCGAGACGTTGGTCAGGGCCGTGGCCCCGTCGCCGATCAAGGTGGCGCCGCGCACCGGTGCCGTGATCCGGCCGTCCTCGATCAGATAGGCCTCGGTGCACTGAAACACGAACTTGCCGTTGGTGATGTCGACCTGGCCGCCGCCGAAGTTCGCGGCATAGAGTCCTCGCCTGGTCGAGGCGATCATGTCGGCGCGGTTGTCCTTGCCGCCCTCCATGAAGGTGTTGGTCATCCGCGGCATCGGCATGTGGGCGAACGACTGGCGACGGCCGTTGCCGGTGGCGCGCTGGCCCAGCTGACGCGCGGACAGCCGGTCGTTCATCAGCCCCACCATGATGCCGTCCTCGATCAGGACGGTCCGCGAGGTCGGCGTGCCCTCGTCGTCGACGCTCAGCGATCCCCGACGGCCGGCGATGGAGCCGTCATCGACGACGGTGACGCCGGGCGCGGCGACGCGCTGGCCCATCATGCCGGAAAACACCGAGGAGCCCTTACGGTGGAAGTCGCCTTCGAAGCCGTGGCCGATGGCCTCGTGCAGCAGGACGCCAGGCCAACCGGCCGCCAGCACCACGTCCATCTCCCCGGCCGGGCAGTCGACGGCCTCGAGATTGACCAGGGCTCCGCGCAGGGCTTCGTCCACCTGGGCCTGCCAGCGCTCGGGCGCGATCCAGGTCTCGAACCCGGCCCGGCCGCCGGCTCCGCTGGACATGGTCTCGCGCCGCCCGTCCTTCTCGACGGTGACGGAGACGTTCAGCCGCACCAGGGGGCGCACGTCTCGCACCGTCAGGCCGTCGGCGCGCAGGATCTCGATCGCCCGACGCTCGCCCACGATCGAGGCCGAGACCTGGACCACCCGCGGATCCCGCGCGCGGGCCCAGGCGTCGATCTCCTGCAGCAGGGCGATCTTGTCGGAAAAGGCGGGTGAGGCGAGCGGGTCGACGGCGTCGTACAGCTTCTGATTGGTCGCGCGGGGGCCCTCGGCGGTGACGCCGGCGTGGCCGGACTTGGCCAGGGAGGCGCTGTCGGCGGCGCGACGCAGGGCGGCGGTGCTGATTTCGTTGGCGTGGGCATAGCCGGCGGTTTCGCCCGCCACGACCCTCAGGCCGAAGCCCTCGCTGGCGTCATAGGCGGCGGATTTGAGCCGACCGTCGTCGAAGACCAGCGATTCGGACTCAGAGCGTTCCAGGAACAGCTCGCCGTCGTCGGCCCCGCGCAGGGCGGACTGCAGGATCGAAAGGGCTTCGGAAGGCTCGACGCCCGAGGTCTCGAGCAGGGGCGGCGGGGGGATATGGACGGTCATGACGGAAAGATAGGGAGGCCGAAGGCGAATGTCTTCTCCCTCCCCGAGCGGGGAGGGAGAAACCGTTGCCCTACCCCAGGCTTACCTCACCGGAGCCCGAGACGTTCTGGTTCACGGTGGCGGGCCGCGTCGTCACGTCGACGTCGCCCGAGCCGGAGATGGCGATGTCGGCCCGGCCGGACGGAGCGACGCGGGCGTCCCCCGAGCCGGCGATGGCGACATTGGCGTCGGTCGTCGCCAGCGCCGACAAGTCCGCGTCACCCGAGCCCGAGATGTCGAGCTCCAGCGCTCGCGCCGTGCCGTTTGCCCAGACCTCGCCCGAACCGGAGATGTCCACCGTCAGGGTCTCCTGGTCGTAGTCCTTCAGCGTCAGGTCGGCCGAGCCCTGCAGGTTGAAGGTGTGGACGCCGGGCGCGGTGACGACGATGCGAACCGCTTCGGACTGGGCCCACATGCCTCGGCCATTCTTATTGCGCCCGTAGACGACCGTCTCGTGGTTCGGGCCGTCCGCGTCTTCGGCGGCCCAGGTCAGGCGGCCGTCGATGAGCCGCACCTTTTCCACGAGGTCGGCCGGGCCGGTGACCGTCACGCCCGGGGTGTCGCCCTGGACATAATCGACATCGGCGGACAGATCGACGGTCAGGGTGTCTCCACCGGTCCAGGCGATCTGGCGCGTCACGTCCGCGCTGCGCTGGTCGTCGGCCCGCTGGAAGCGAACCGTGTCGCCGTCCTCGTCCTTGAAGGTCCAGGCCCAGCCGTGGCGGGCCAGATCCCGGCCGCCGAGGGCGAAGGCGCCGCTGAGGGAGGCCGTCGCCAGGACCAGGCCTGCGGCGGCGATGATGAACAGGGTGCGGATCATGCGGGGTCTCCCACGGCAGGGGTGATGGTTTGAGGCTCGAGGGCGGGCTTCAGCAGGCGGTAGTGCAGGCGGGCGAACCAGATGATGCCGTTGACCAGCCAGATGGTCAGGATCGCCACCAGGGCCCCGGCCGAGGCCGCCGCGGCCATCAGTCCGAGACCGGCCAGGATGGCGGCGAACGCTCCGCCCGGAAAGCCGGCGAACGGTCCCGCCACCATGATGGCCCCACCCGAGACGAACAGGGCGATGGCGGCGATGCCGAACCCGAACAGGGTGCCGACCACACCCATCAGGATCGGCAGCAGGATCAGGATGTCGATCGCCCCCAGGCCGAGCACCGCGAAGACGGCGGCGGCGGCGGCGGAGGGGTTCTTTTCCTGGTGCCAGCGCTGGGCCCCGGCCTCGGCCCGGAGTTCGCGGGCCAGGCGGTCGGGATCGCCGAGCGCGGCGGCCACCTCGGCCTCGGTCCGCCCGGCGGCGGCACCGTCGGTGAAGTGCGTCTCGTAGTCGTTGAGAATGTCCGCGGCGGTCGAGGTCGGCAGGCCGACCAGACCCTTCTTCAGGCGGGCAAGGAATTCGGCGCGCGTCATGCGGGCTCTCCCGGTTGGGCGGTGGCAGGGGCGGGGACGACGGGATCGTTGGCGACGATCGCGTCGACGGCGCGGGTGAAATGGGTCCATTCGGCCGACTGGGCGGCCAGGGCGGCCCGGCCCGCCGGGCTCAGCCGATAGTATTTGCGCGACGGGCCCGAGGACGATTCGACCAGATAGGTCTCGACCAGGCCGTCGCTCTGCATCCGGCGCATGAGCGGGTAGATCGTGCCCTCGCCCATGTCGATCGCGTCCGACAGGCGGCTTGCGATCTCGTAGGCGTAGCTGTCGGCACGCGCCAGAAGCGCCAGAACACACAGGCCCAGCACCCCCTTCTTCAACTGTATCTCTATGGTTTCGGGCATGTCCGACCACCTCCTTTGATTTCTGAAGGCTATCGCAAGGTATCGTGCGCTGCAAGGTAGCTGTCCTAACATGACAGCGATTTAATGGTCGGGTCGGGTGTGACATTCGCCGCATGCGGCGACGGAACGCGGCCGTATCGCTTGGCAAGGCCGAAGCGAGCCGATATGGACCGCGCTTGAAATCGCCGGGCCCCTCCCCAGAGGCCGGGCGGGGCGACGTAATGTCGTGGCCTGATCGCTGATGTAATGAGGATGTTTCGCATGGGCCAAAGGGTCCCGAATTCAGGCACGCGAGCCATGAGCAAGACCGGTGGCCTTCTGGGCGCCGCTTCGCTCGCCGTCTTGTTAGCCACCCCCACGTGGGCGCAGGACCTCATGGGTCAGCCGACGCCGGGTGGCATCGATCTGCAGCCGGCCGCCTCGCCGCTCAAGCATGAGGCGATCTGGTTTCACAATGTCATCCTGATGCCGGTCATCGTCGGCATCTGCGTGCTGGTCCTGGGCCTGCTGGCGTGGATCGTCTTCCGCTACAACGAAAAGTCGAACCCGGTTCCCGCCAAGTGGAGCCACAACACGGTGGTCGAGATCGTCTGGACGGTCCTGCCGGTCATGATCCTGGTCGGTATCTCGCTGTTCTCGTTCCGCCTGCTGTTCGCCTACCACGACACGCCGCCGGTCGACCTAACGATCAAGGCCACCGGCAACCAGTGGAACTGGGCCTACGAATACCCGGATCAGGGCGTGTCGGAATACATCTCCAACATGCTGCCGGAAGACGAGGCCGGGCAACGCGGCGTGCCGTTCCGTCTGGCGGTCGACGAGCCGATCGTCGTGCCGGTCGGCAAGACCGTGCGCGTTCTGGTGACGGCCGCGGATGTGATCCACTCCTTCGCCCTGCCGGCCTTCGGCCTGAAGACCGACGCCATCCCGGGCCGGGTCAACGAGACCTGGTTCCGCGCCGAGCGCACCGGGATCTTCTACGGACAGTGCTCTGAGCTGTGCGGCGTCGATCACGCCTTCATGCCGATCCAGATCAACGTGGTCTCCGAAGCCGAGTTCGCGGCCTGGGTCGCCTCCAAGGGCGGCTCGATGACCGCTGCAGCCGATGCGGCCGCGACCGCCGCTGCAGCGACTGCCGCCGCCGCCGTTCCTGCCGCGCCCGCCACGGGCGAGGCCCCCGCCGCCGCCGGTTCTGCCGTTCCCGCAGCGACCGAGGCTCCCGATCCCGCCGCCCCTACGACCGCTCCCGCGACGCCGGCGCCCGCCGCCGCCGCACCGGCCGCCCAGTAACGCGAGCCCGAGACACACATGGCCACCGACATCACCGCCGACGATATCGCTCATACGCCCGGGCACGACGCGCACGCCGAACATGACCATAAGCCGGGCTTCTTCACCCGCTGGTTCCTGTCCACCAACCACAAGGACATCGGCACCCTGTACCTTCTGTTCGCCATCATGGCGGGCATCGTGGGCGGGGCCCTGTCCGGCCTGATCCGCTGGGAACTGGCCGAGCCGGGCATCCAAATCTTCACCGAGGGCTCGGGCGTCGCCCTGATGGGTCTCGTCGAACAGTCCAAGCACGGCTACAACGTCGTGGTCACGGCCCACGCCCTGATCATGATCTTCTTCATGGTCATGCCCGCCATGATCGGCGGCTTCGGCAACTGGTTCGTGCCGATCATGATCGGCGCGCCCGACATGGCCTTCCCGCGCATGAACAACATCTCGTTCTGGCTGCTGGTGGCCGCCTGGATCCTGCTGTGCCTGTCGCTGTTCGTCGACGGGGGACCGGGGCGCGGCTTCGGCGGCGGCTGGACCATCTATCCGCCGCTGTCGACCAGCGGTCACACCGGACCGGCCATGGACCTGGCGATCTTCTCGCTGCACGTCGCCGGGGCCTCCTCGATCCTGGGCGCCATCAACTTCATCACCACCATCTTCAACATGCGCGCGCCGGGCATGACCCTGCACCGCATGCCGCTGTTCGCCTGGTCGGTGCTGGTCACCGCCTTCCTGCTGCTGCTGTCGCTGCCGGTTCTGGCCGGCGCCATCACCATGCTGCTGACGGACCGCAACTTCGGCACCAGCTTCTTCGATCCGGCCGGCGGCGGCGACCCCGTCATGTTCCAGCACCTGTTCTGGTTCTTCGGCCACCCCGAGGTCTACATCCTGATCCTGCCGGGCTTCGGCATCATCAGCCACATCGTCTCGACCTTCTCCAAGAAGCCCGTGTTCGGGTACCTGGCCATGGCCTACGCCATGGTGGCCATCGGCTTCGTCGGCTTCATCGTGTGGGCCCACCACATGTACACGGTCGGCATGAGCGTGAACCTGCGGGCCTATTTCATCGCCGCGACCATGATCATCGCGGTGCCGACGGGGGTGAAGATCTTCAGCTGGATCGCCACGATGTGGGGCGGTTCGGTCAGCTTCAAGACCCCCATGCTCTGGGCCATCGGCTTCATCTTCCTGTTCACCGTCGGCGGCGTGACCGGCGTGGTCCTGTCCAACGCCGGCATCGACTACAGCCTGCACGACACCTACTACGTCGTGGCCCACTTCCACTACGTGCTGTCGCTGGGGGCCGTGTTCGCGATCTTCGCCGGCTTCTACTACTGGTTCGAGAAGATGTTCGGCGTGAAGTACAACGAGTACCTCGGCGCGACCCATTTCTGGATCATGTTCGTGGGCGTGAACATCGTCTTCTTCCCGCAGCACTTCCTGGGCCTGCAGGGCATGCCGCGCCGCTACGTCGACTATCCCGACGCCTTCGCCTTCTGGAACCTGGTGTCGTCGTGGGGCTATGCGATCACGGCCGTGGGCGTGCTGGTCTTCCTGATCATGCTGGCCGAGGCCGCGATCCGTCGCCGCGCCGGCGTCGCCAACCCCTGGGGCGAGGGCGCCACGACGCTGGAGTGGACCCTGTCCTCCCCGCCGCCGCACCACCAGTTCAACGAGCTGCCGGTGGTCAAGGCCGACGTCCACTAGACCCGTTCCGTTCATGCCAAGGACGAGGGCCGTCTCCCGACCGGGAGGCGGCCCTCTGACATTTCAAATGACCCAGACCCCTGCAACCGACACGCCGACCGTCTCGACCACCCAGCCGGAGGACTATTTCCAGCTGCTGAAGCCGCGCGTGATGTCGCTGGTGGTGTTCACGGCCCTGACCGGGCTCGTCGTGGCCCCGGGCGCGATCAATCCCTTCGTCGGCGCCATCGCCGTGCTGTGCATCGCCATCGGGGCCGGCGCGGCGGGGGCCTTCAACATGGCGCTGGAAGGCGAGACCGACGCCCTGATGCGCCGCACGCGTGGCCGTCCCGTGGCGGCCGGACGGTTGAAGAAGAACGACGCCATGGCCTTCGGCGTCGTGCTGTCGGTCTTCTCCGTCATGCTGCTGGGCATGAACACCAACTGGTTCGCGGCCGGTCTGCTGCTGGCGACTATCGTCTACTACGCCGTCTTCTACACCCTGATGCTGAAACGGCGGACACCCCAGAACATCGTCATCGGCGGCGCGGCCGGGGCCTTTCCACCGGTGATCGGCTGGGCGGCCGCGACGGGGGACGCGCCGTGGCAGGCCTGGCTGCTGTTCGCCATCATCTTCCTGTGGACCCCGCCCCACAGCTGGGCCCTGGCCCTGTATTCCACCGGCGACTACGCCAAGGCGGGCATCCCGATGATGCCGGTGGCGCGCGGGGCCAAATCGACCCGGCTGCAGATCCTGCTCTACAGCCTGGTGCTGGTGCCCGTGGCCATCGCGCCGGGCTTCACGGGTCTGGGCGGGCCCGTCTACCTGGCCGTTTCCATCGGCGGCGGCCTGATGTTCCTGGTGCTGGCGCTGCGGATCTGGCGTTCGCGCGCCGGGGACGCTCCGGACAAGGCCGAGGCCGTGGGGCGAGAGGCCGCATTGTATGACGTGCGCGCAGAGGCCAAACCGGCGCGCAATCTTTTCGCCTTCTCGATCCTTTATCTGATGGCCCTGTTCGCGGCCCTTCTGGTCGAGAGCTTCGGCCTTCCCGGGATCTGATCCATGCCTGTCTATCTGACGCCTGAACAACTCGCCGCCCGCAACAAGCGCAGCCTCTGGATCGCGCTCGGACTGGTGGCCTTCATCCTGCTGATCTTCTCCACCACCTTCCTGCGGATGCAGCGCAACCTGGCGGATCGGGAGGCCCAGCAGCAGGCGATCGCGGAGCGCTCGCGCTGATGAAGCCGAAGCTGAGTTCCAAGAACGCCATCGCCCTGGCCTGCGCGGCAGGGGTCTTGACCATGACCGGCGCGGCCTTCGCCGCGGTGCCGCTCTATCAGCTGTTCTGCCAGGTGACGGGTTTCGACGGCACCGTCCGTCGCGCGGACGCCGCCCCGACCGAGATGCTGGACCAACTGGTGACCGTTCGCTTCGACACCAATGTCCGCAACCTGCCGATGACCTTCCGCGCCGAGCAGGTGACGCAGAAGGTCCGGATCGGCGAGACGGGCCTGGCCTATTTCGACGTCACCAACACCTCGGACCAGCCGATCCAGGCGCGCGCGGGCTACAATGTCGTGCCGGAGCGGACCGGCCAGTATTTCCAGAAGCTGCAGTGCTTCTGTTTCGACGACCAGACGATCGCCGCCGGCGAGACCCGCAAATTCCCGGTCCAGTATTTCGTGGCCCCCGAGATGGCCTCCGACGCCGAGACCAGAGGCGTTCAGGAGATCACGCTCAGCTACACCTTCTATCCCGTATCCGACGACGAAACGCCCGCCACCACTGGCGCGGGCTGATCGGCGACGCTATAGCCGCTGCCAACCGCCCCATCTGACGATTTCAGAGACCGTAAGACGCATGGACCACGCTTCTCCCAAGCACGACTACCATCTGGTCGATCCCAGCCCCTGGCCGCTGATCTCTTCCATGGCGACCGTCGTCATGATGGTCGGCGCGGTAGCCTGGATGGCGGGCGTCTTCGGCCTGCCGGAAGGCACCAGCTGGCTGTTCTTCGCCGGTCTCGCGGGCGTGCTCTATGCCGCCTTCGGCTGGTGGTCGGACGTGATCAAGGAAAGCCGCCGCGGCGACCACACCCCGGTCGTCTCGATCGGTCTGCGCTACGGCATGACGCTGTTCATCGCGTCGGAGGTCATGTTCTTCGCGGCCTTCTTCTGGATGTTCTTCGAGATGGCCGTGTTCAACGAGGCGCGCGCCCACATTCCCGAGATCGGCAACTGGGCCGACACCGCCGCCGCCTGGTCGACCTGGCCGCCCAAGGGCGTCGAGGTGCTGGACGCCTGGCAGCTGCCCCTGCTGAACACCGTCATCCTGCTGCTCAGCGGCACGACGGTCACCTGGGCCCACCATGCGCTGCAGGTCGGCGACCGTCAGGGCGCGCGGCTGGGGCTGATCATCACCGTGATCCTCGGCGCCATCTTCACGACCGTCCAGGTCATCGAATACCAGCACATCCTGCATGAGAATCTGTTCTTCAACGAGGAAGCCATCAACTCGGGCCTGTATGGTTCGATCTTCTTCATGGCGACGGGCTTCCACGGCTTCCACGTCCTGCTGGGCACCATCTTCCTCGTGGTCTGCCTGGGCCGCCTGCTGGCCGGTCAGCTGACCCCCCAGAAGCATTTCGGCTTCGAGGCGGCGGCCTGGTACTGGCATTTCGTAGACGTGGTCTGGCTGTTCCTCTTCGCCTTCGTCTATGTGACGTTCGGCTAAGGACGCATTGACCGGCGCTCCGCTCGAACCCGAAGCGACCCAGCCGGCGCGTATCCATGCGATCCGCGCCGGTTTGCTTTGCCGCTGCCCTCATTGCGGCAAGGGCCGGCTGTTCGCGGGGTTCCTCAAGGTCGTGGACACCTGCGCCGTGTGCGGGTTCGATTTCACGCGATTGAACACCGGCGACGGGGCCGCGATCTTCGTCATGCAGATCGCCGGGGGGCTGGTCGTGTTCACGGCCCTGTTCACCGAGATCGCCTATTCGCCGCCCATGTGGGTGCACCTGATCATCTTCCTGCCGCTGGTTCTGGTCCTGTCGCTGGGACTGATGCGACCGGGCAAGGGCGTGATGATCGCCCTGCAGATGCGCAACAAGGCCGGGCAGGCCAGCCGCGATGACTGACGCCCCCGCGGCCCGGGGCCGCTTCCCGCTCCTGCTGACCGTCTTCATCGCGCTGTGCGTCTGCGTCCTGTGCGGATTCGGCGTCTGGCAGGTTCAGCGACTGCAGTGGAAGGAGGGCCTGATCGATCAGGCCGAGACCGCGGCCGCCCTGCCGCCGGCACCCCTTTCGGAGGTGCTCCAGGCCTCTGACCCGGAGTTCCGCAAGGCCGTGGTCGTGTGTCGGGGTCTGCCGACGGCTGCTTTCGTCGAGCTCCAGTCCATCCATGACGGCGACCCCGGACGGCGGCTGATCTCGGCCTGTGTGCCCGAGGGGCAGACCCGGACCTATCTGGTGGACCGGGGCTTCCTGCCGGACGCCGTGACGGCGCGGCCGCGCGTCGTCTCCTCGACTCTCCCCCTGGCGCTGGCCGTCGAGTTGCGGCGGACCCCGCCCCTCGGGGCGATGGTGCCAGCGCCGTCGCAAGGGCGGTTCTTCGGTCGGGACAATGCGGCGATTGCGACCGCCCTGGGCGCGGCCGACCCGGCCGAGTTCACGCTCTTCGCGTTGACTTCGGCCAATCCGGAGCTTCCGGCTCTGGTCGCCTCGGCCCCCCCGGCGGCCTTTTCCAACAACCACCTCGGCTATGCGATCACCTGGTTCGGCCTGGCGCTGGCCCTGATCGGTTTCTATGTGGCCGTCCTGCGTCGTCGCAATCGAAAGCTCCAACCCTGACCGCCACGATCCATACCCTCTCCAACGGCGTCCGCATCGTCTGCGATCCCATGCCCGGCCTGCGCACCCTGGCCCTGACCGTCGCGGTGCGGGGCGGAACGCGGTGGGAAAGCGAGAGCCGGTCTGGCTGGTCCCACCTGCTGGAGCATCTGGTGTTCAAGGGCGCGGCGGACATGGGGGCCCGCGACATCGTCGAGCGGATCGAGGCCGAGGGCGGCTCGATCAATGCTGCGACCGGCTACGAGCGCACGAGCTACGAGGTCCGCGCCCTCGACGGGTCCCTGGCGCTGGCCATGCAGGTGCTGTCGGACCTGGTGTTCCGGCCCAGGCTGGACGCCGCCGAGATCGAGCGCGAGAAGGACGTGGTCGCCCAGGAGATCGCCGAGGCCTTCGACACCCCCGACGACCATGTGTTCGAGATGGCCCAGACCATGGCCTTCGCCGGCCAGGCGATGGGACGTCCGATCCTGGGGTCGGTCGAGAGCCTGAAGCCGGTCGACCGGGCCGCGATTGAGGCCTGGCGCGCCCGGCTGTATTCGCCCGACCGGATGGTGGTGGCCGTCTCGGGCGCGGTGGACGAGACCGAACTCCTGGCCCTGGCCGAGCGCTGGTTCGGCGACGCCGTGGCCATGCCGGCCGATGCGGCGGAGCCCGCGACCTTCACGGGCGGGGCGGCCACGCTGAGCCGCAAGATCGAGCAGGCCAACCTGGTGTTCCAGCTGCCCTCCATCCCGGTCCACGATCCGGCCATGCCGGCCATGCGGCTGTTCAGCGAGATTCTGGGCGGGGGCATGGCGTCGCGCCTGTTCCAGAGCGCCCGCGAGGATCGCGGTCTGGCCTATGCCATCGACGCCTATCACGAGCCCTATGACGACACCGGCGTGCTGGGCATCTATGCCGGGGCGGCGGCCGACCGCTCGCTGGAGCTGGCTCAGGTCTGCGCCGACGAGCTGCGGGATCTGACCGACAGGGGCCCCACGGACGCCGAGCTCTCGCGGGCCAAGGCGGTGCTCCGCGGCGGCGTGTGGATCTCGGACGAAAGCCCGGCCAGCCGCGCCGGCCGCAACGCCGCCCAGACCCTGATGTTCGGTCGACCCGTCGCATCGGACGACACCGTGGCGCGGCTGCAGGCCGTCACGGCCGGCGATCTGCGCGCCGTCGGACAGCGGGTCCTGGCGTCGGGACGGGCGGCGACAGCCGTGCTGGGTCCCAAGGCGGCGGCCCCGGCCGGTCGCGCCTTCGCGGAACGACTGGTCAACTGAGCGGCGACCGCGTTAGTCTGTCCCCATGGCCCTGCTGGACTGGATGACGGATGCGACCGGTCCCGTGGTCGAGGGCCAGGGGGTGCTGCTGCGCCCGCCACGCGCCAGCGACTATCCCGCCTGGTCGGAGCTGCGCGAAGCGTCCCGCGACTATCTGCAGCCGTGGGAGCCGTCCTGGCCCGACGACGACCTGACCCGGGCGGCCTTTCGCCGTCGGCTGGGCGTCTATGCCCGGGAAATGGAGCTGGGCCACGCCTGGCCGTTCTTCGTCTTCGATCCACCGGGCCGGACGCTTCAGGGGGCGATCACCCTGTCGAACGTCCGACGCGGCGTCGCCGAAACGGGGACGCTCGGCTACTGGATCGGACAGCCCTTCGCGGGGCGAGGCGTCGGAACGGCGGCGGTCAGGGCCATGACGCGCTTCGCCTTCCAGTCCGCCCGGTTGCACAGGCTGGAGGCGTCCTGCCTGCCGACCAACCTGGCGTCGCGCCGCGTGCTTGAAAAAGCGGGCTTCGTGAAGGAGGGCGAGGCGCGGGCTTATCTTAAAATTAACGGCGCATGGGCAGATCATGTGCTGTTCGGCCTGGTGTGCGACGACCCCCTCGTGCGAACCCACGCCTGAAGGACCAGTGACCGTTTTGAACCCGCGATCCCGAAGTCTGACCTGGGACGCGACGACCGCGATCGAAGCGCTGGCGGCTGCCGATTCGGCGCTGTGGATCTGGACCCCTGCCGAAGACTCGATGCGCTTCACCGGCGCGACCCGCTCGCTGGGGCTGGGACCGCTCGCCCCTGACTGTTCCGGCGCCGCCTTCATCGCCCTGGCCCTGCCGCAGGATCGGTCTCTGGCCGAACGGGTCCTGAAACCGGCCGAGGAGGGCACCGAGGTCGCCGTTCGCCTGCGCATGCGGGGCGCTGAGACCTGTCTCTGGCGGGGCGTGTGGCTCGAGGATGGTCTGCGCGCCGCCGGGATGGTGGCGATGGAGACCAAGATCGCGGGGTCGGACAAGGATCTGCTGACCGGCCTGCTCGACCGCCGGACCTTCCTCGCGCGCGTGACCGAGACCCTCACCGCGCCGGGCGAATATGACATGGTCGTCGCCGACATCGATCGGCTGCGTCGACTGAACGAGGCCCTGGGCCACGATCGGACCGACATGGTGATCTCCGCCCTGGGGTCGCGGATGTCGGCCGCCTTCGCCAACGAGGCCTCGCCGGCGCGGATCGGCGAGGACGAGTTCGCCGCGATCGTGCCGCGCGGCCTCGGCAACGCCGCGGACCGGCTGCGCGAGGCATTGGAACAGCCGCTGCGCGTGGCGGGCTTTGATATCTACCCGACCGTCTCCATCGGCGCCGTGACCTGCGAGGGTGGACCAGACGCCCCTGATGCGGCCGAACTGCTGCGCCGGGTCGAGCTGGCCGTCGGGTCGGCCAAGAAACTGGGTCGGAGCGGGGTGGCCGTCTATGGCCGGGCGCTGGAAAGCGACAGCCTGAGTCGGCTGGCGCTTGAAGCCGATCTCAGGAACGCATTCGTCCGGGGCGAGATCGAGCCCTTCTACCAACCCATCGTGAACCTCAACACCGGCGCGGTGGCGGGGTTCGAGGCCCTGGCGCGCTGGCGCCATCCCAAGCGGGGCCTGGTGCCGCCGGACGAGTTCCTGGGACTGGCCGACGAGATGGGCCTGATGAACGAACTGGGTCTGATGATGATGACCCAGTCGGCGCGCCAACTGGCGGACTGGCTGCAGCGCCATCCGATGGCCGGGAAACTGTTCTGCAGTGTGAACCTGTCCGTCGGCGAGATCGAACGCCCCAATCTGATCGAGGACGTGGCCCGGGTCATCCGCGAAACCGGCCTGCCCAAGGGGGCGCTGAAGCTCGAGGTCACCGAGGGCGACATCATGCGCGACACGGCGTCCGCCGCCGTGATCCTGCAGAAGCTGAAGGACGTCGGGGCCTCTTTGGCCCTCGACGATTTCGGCACGGGCTTCTCGTCGCTCAGCTACCTGGCCCGGCTGCCTTTCGATACGCTGAAGATCGACCGCTATTTCGTCCTGACGATGAACAAGGACGAGGGCTCGGCCAAGATCGTCAAATCGGTGGTCAACCTCGGCCGCGACCTGTCGCTGGAGGTGGTGGCCGAGGGGGTCGAGAACGCGACCCTGGCCAAGCTGCTGCTCGACGCCCAGTGCCATTACGGCCAGGGCTTCGGCTATGCGCCCGCCCTGCCGGCCCAGGAGGCCGAGGTCTATCTGAACGAAAGCCTGTCGGACGGGGCCGCGCCGCTGAAGGCGCGCTCGGCCTAGGCCCGGCCGCTCTGGCTGGACAGCCGGGCCGCATCGACCCCGATCCCGGCCAGGGCGCGGCTCCATTTGGTCTCGAAGTCGGTGTCGAACAGCAGGTCCAGATCCGGCTCGGCGGTCAACCAGACATTGTCGGCCAGTTCCTCTTCCAGCTGACCGTCCCCCCAGCCGGCATAGCCCAGAACCAGGACGGCGCGCCGGGGCCCGACATGACGGTCGGTCATGGCCGCCAGCGCCTCGCGCGTGGCGGTCAGGGCCAGGCCTTCGGTGACGGGGGCGGAGCTGTCGTGCACGGTCCAGTCGTCGCTGTGCAGGACGAAGCCGCGTTCGCGTTCGACCGGACCTCCGATCAGGACGGGCGTCTCTGCGGTGTGCGCCGGGGCGGGCACGTCGAGCTTGCCCAGGACGCTGTTCAGGGTCACGCCGGGCGCGGGACGATCGATGCGCAACCCCATGGCATGATCGGGGCCGTGGGCGCAGACGAGGATCACCGCGTGCTCGAATCGCGGGTCGCCGATGCCGGGCATGGCCACGAGCAGACGGCCGGCGAGGGACTGGAAATCGATCATGGGCGAATGATCGGGTGCAACCCGGCTCGGCGCAAGGTGCGGACCTATGATCTCGCTTGGCGCAACGCCCTGCGCCGACTACAGGACGGGCATCGGGCGCATGCCGCCGTCCTGTCTCGGAGATTTCCTCATGACCATCCAGATCGGTGAACGCCTTCCTCACGCTGTCCTGATGACGCCGACACCGGATGGTCCGCGGCCGGTCCAGACGGAAGAGTTCTTCAAGGGCAAGACGGTGGCGCTGTTCGCCGTCCCCGGGGCCTTCACCCCGACCTGCTCGGCCCGGCATCTGCCCGGCTTCGTCGACAACAAGGCGGCTCTGGCCGACAAGGGCGTGGACGTCATCGCCTGCCTGTCCGTCAACGACGCCTTCGTGATGAAGGCCTGGGCCGAGAGCCAGAGCCTGACCGAGGCCGACGTGGTCATGCTGGCCGACGGCAGCGGCGACTTCACCCGCACCCTGGGCCTGGTGCTCGATGCCCGCGGTTTCGGCATGGGCGAGCGGTCGCAGCGCTATTCGATGCTGGTCCGGGACGGTGTGGTCGAGCAACTGAACATCGAGCAGGGCGGCGAGTTCAAGGTGTCCTCGGCCGAGCATCTGCTCGCCCAGCTGTAGGTGACGCGGCGAAGGTCACCGCGGTGACCTTCGCGCTCAGGCGGCGACGAAGTCCGCCTCGGCCGACGCATCGGTGTCGCCGGCCGTCAGCACCTGGTCGAGCGCTGCCAGCAGCGTGGCCGGCGTCAGGGGCTTGGAGACGAAATAGTTCATGCCCGCGGCCGTGCAGGCGGCGATGTCTTCGGCCGACGTGTCGGCGGTCACGGCGATGACCGGAACCTTCGCGTTCCGACCGCCCCCGGCCCGCAGGCGACGGGTGGTCTCGCGCCCATCCAGTTCCGGCATCCGAACATCCATGAAGACGACGTCGAACAGGGCGGTCTCGCACTGGGCGAGCGCGATCAGGCCATCGGCCGCGGTCGCGATATCGCAACCCAGCGGTGCGAGGATCAGCTCGATGGCCCGACGGTTGATGTCGTGATCGTCGACGACCAGGATGCGAAGGGGCCGATCCTCGGACTCTTCGTCGATGGTGCCAAGCTCGGCCGGCGTTCGGGTCTCCGGCGTCGCGACCGGCGGGGGGGCGGGTGACGCGGCGGCAGGATCGGCGAGGGGGGCCCTGTTCGCACGGGGGGCGAGGCTGCGCAGGATGTCGCCGCGGCCGTCTTCGCTCAGGGGCGAGGCAACCAGGGCGTTCGCGTTTCCCTGTGGCATCATCAGGGACAGGGTGAAGGCCGCGCCGGCACCCTTGTGGCTGCGGGCCGTCAGGCGTCCGCCCATGAGCTGGGCCAGATCGCGGCTGATCGACAGACCCAGCCCCGTCCCCCCATGTCGGGCGGACACCCCTTCGGCCGTCTGATCGAACGGGGTGAACAGCCGGTCCAGCTGATCGGCCGTCATGCCCGGCCCGGTATCGGCGACCTCGATCAGCACGGCATAGTGTCCCGGTTCTTCCACCCAGGCCTTCAGCCGCAGCGTGATCGATCCCTTCGACGTGAACTTGACGGCGTTCGAGATCAGATTGTTCAGAACCTGGCGCATGCGGATCGGATCGCCGCGGACGCTGGCGGGGACGCTGGAGGCCCCTTCCAGACCCAGGGCCAGGCCCTTGTTCCGGGCTTCGCCCTGCCAGAACATCACGGTCTGGGCGATCAGGCTGCGCAGGTTGAAATCGACCACCTCGACCGTCATGCGCCCGGCCCCAAGTTTGGCGTGATCGAGCAGGTCGTCGAGCAGGGCCTTCATCATGATGCCGGCGTCGGTGATCAGGGCGGCCTGATTGCGGGCCGCCCCGTCGACCGCGCCGCGTTCCAGCTCGGCCGCGCCCGTCATGATGGCGCTGATGGGGGTGCGCAGGTCGTGGCCCACGGCGGCCAGGAAGGCCTGGCGACTGGCCATGGCGGCCTCGGCCTCGGCCCGCCGCCGGTCCGCATCCAGACGGGCGGCTGTTTCAGCCTCGGCAGCGCGGTCGATGTGCTTCCAGGTGGACAGGCAATAGGCCCCGAAGACCGCGAAGGCGACGCAGACGGCCGTGACGAAGGCGGGCGAGGCTCCGTACCAGGCCATCCAGAACGGCATGGAGAGCATGTAGAGGAAATGCGGCGTGGTGGTCACGAACAGCACAAGGCGCGATCGGGGTGAGTTCAGGGTCCCGTAGATCGCACCGGAGACGCAGAGGATCGCCGCGCAGACGCCCCCCATCGGCCCGCCCAAATGCCACAGCGGGATGGAAAGACTGCCGAACAGGGCTGCATTAAGAAACAGCAGGCACCAGGCCACAGCGGTTCTCAACCGCCCCATCTTTTCGGTCCGGCCGCTGGTGATCGGCGAGAAGATCGCCAGGTCCAGCCCTTGAACCACGAAATAGAGCGCGACCCAGGCCGCGCTGAAGGCCCAGCCGAAGATCGGGGCGAAAATCATGGCGGTGGCGGCGCCCATGCCCAGCCGCTGGAGCAGGGCGCGTCGGCGGCGGCGCACGGCGGGTGCCCAGCCTGGAGACGCTTCTGTTCTGGCCTCCGACATGTACACCCCGACGACTGGCGGTGTTCGTCCCGCCAAGCTCCAGAATGGCAGATCGGGACTAACGCTCCGTCAACGGGCGCGGCCGACGGCCTCGGTGACTGTGGAAAATCCGTCGGCGCGCAGCCGGGCCGCCAGGTCGCGCTTGATCGCCCCGACCAGGGCGGGGCCTTCATAGATCAGGGCCGAATAGATCTGGATCGCCGAGGCCCCGGCCCGGATCCGTTCATAGGCGTCCCCGCCCGAGGCGATGCCGCCGACGCCGATCAGCGGCAGCCGATCTTCGGCGGCCTCGGCGGCATGTCGCAGGGCCGCCAGCGCCAGGGTCTTCAACGGCGCGCCGGACAGGCCGCCCGCCTCCGCCCGGTCCCCGGATCTCAGGGTCTGGGGCCGGTCCAGGGTGGTGTTGGAGACGATCAGGGCATCGATGCGGTGGGCCAGGGCCGCCTCGACGATCATGGCGATCTCGGCCGCCGTCAGGTCCGGCGCGATCTTCAGGAACACCGGTGCCGGCGTGTTCCGCGCCTCTGCCACCCGCCCCAGCAGATCGTCCAGCGCCGCGCGTCCCTGAAGGGCGCGGAGACCGGGCGTGTTGGGCGAGGAGATGTTGACGGTGAAATAGTCGGCGAGCCCGGCCAGGCGACGCAGGCCGGTGACATAATCGGCCGCGCGATCTTCGGTGTCCTTGTTGGCTCCCAGATTGGCCCCGACGATCGCCTGGGCCGGTCGGTGCGACAGATGCCCGGCGAAGGCGTCGAGCCCGTCGTTGTTGAAGCCCATCCGGTTGATGATCGCCCGATCCGAGGTCAACCGGAACAGCCGTGGCCTGGGATTGCCAGGCTGGGCGAGCGGCGTGACCGAGCCGCATTCAAGAAAGCCGAAACCCAGGCGCGACAGGCCGGCCAGAGCCTCCGCATTCTTGTCGAGACCCGCCGCCAGTCCGATCGGATTCGGCAGGCTCAGCCCCGCCAGGCGGGTGGCCAGAACGGGGTCGTCGGACGCGGGGCGGGGGAGCGGCGCATGCTTCAGCGCCGCGATGGCCAGGCCATGCGCCGTCTCCGGCTCCAGCAGCCGAAGCGCGGCCGCGCCGAGATTGCGGATCACGCCGACGGCTCCGGGTCGGCGAACACGAACCGGCCTTCGGGCGAAACGGCGCAGGCGCGCGCCGAGGTCACGGCCCCGGTCGGCAGGGAGCCATAGAGGTGCGGAAACAGGGCCCCGCCTCGGGAGGGTTCCCAGACCAACTCGTCGCCGACCTGGTCCAAGTCGACGCTCAGCAGCATCAGGTCGGTCTGACCGGCGTAATGTTTCTCGGCGGTGGTGGACAGCTGGTCCGCCGTCGACATGTGGATGTAGCCGTCGGCGAGATCGACGGCCGAACCGTCGTAGGTTCCCTCGCTCACGGCGCGCCGCCACTCCGCCGCGGCGATGATCTTGAAGGCGACGGATGGGGCTTCCGCGGGTTCGGTCAATCGTCCGCTCCGCCGCCAAAGGCCTTGGGCGTCAGGAACCCGTCATAGGCGCAACGCCCCGCCACATCGACTTCGAACACCGCCGCAGCGCCCGTCGGGAACCCGCCCGCCATCCGGTCCAGCACCGACGGCGAGGCGGCGCTTTCGCTCAGATATTCCATCGCCAGGAGGTGGACCCCCGGATTGTGGGCGAGGACGAGCAGACAGCCGGCCGCGTCTTCCGCCTCCTCCACGAAGCGACGGATTACGTCGGGGGTGGCGTCGTACAGGCGCGGTTCGATCCGGACCTCGACGTCGCCGAGGGCCTCGTGAATTGCGTCCCAGGTTTCGCGCGTGCGGACGGCGGACGACACGATCGCCAGATCGGGGCGCAGGCCCTTCTCGGCCAGGATACGGCCCATCAGGGCGGCGTCCTCGCTTCCGCGTGGGGTCAGGGCCCGGTCGCGATCGAGGCCGGACGCGGCGGCTCGTTCGGTCTTGGCGTGGCGCATCAGGATCAGGCGGTGCATGGCCAGCCGCTTAAAGGGGTTCGCCGTCGGCATCCAGCCCGCGTGTGACCGTCTGGGGCTGCAGACCGCGCGCCTCGGCCCGCACACGCTGGGTCGCGACCGAGGGACGGATGCGTGCATAGGCCCGGCGCGTGGCCTCCAGCAGGATGACCCCGGCGAAGCCGGGGGCGATGTGGCGGCCGACCTGCTCGAACCCGTCGGCCAGGCCCAGCAGCGGGGTCCAGGGCGGGACGTAGAGGGTCTGGGACCAGGCGGTCGGTTCCAGCCCCGCCTCCCGCACCAGCCTTTCCAGCTGACCGCGGGTAAAGGGTCGGCCGTGGCCGAACGGCGTGGCCTCCGCCCGCGCCCACATGCCGCCCCGCGCCGCCGCCGCCAGGATGATCCGGCCCGCCGGAGCGAGGGCGCGCACCGCCTCGTTCAGAAGTTGGGTCGGATCATCGGCCTCTTCCAGCGCATGGACCAGCAGCACGCGATCAAACGATCCCGCGGCGAAGGGCAGGGCTCGGTCATCGACCAGAAGGGTCCGGTTGCGACCCGCGGCGGGCCACCGTTCGACGCCCTGGCCGGAGGGCATGGCGGCGATCACCCGCCGGGCGCCGACGAAGGCGTCCAGCCAGGGGGTCGCATAGCCGATGCCGAGCACGTCACAGGCGTTCGCCTCGCCCCAGGCGTCCTCGATTCGGCGGGCCAGCAGACGGCGCACCAGAGCCCCGGTGGGCTCGCCGTAGAAGGTTCGCAGGTCTTCGATGGCGCGACGCATGATCTCCCTTATATCCCGTCCGAGGGGCACGCACCAAGGCCGTGTCCGTGAAGGACCGTGCCATGCCCCTGACCGTCCACCTGTTTCCGGCGCGTACCGACAACTATGCCTTCCTGGCACGGGACGCGGCGACGGGGATGGTCGCGGCGATCGATACGCCGGACGCCCAGGTGATCCTGGACGGGATCGCGACGCTGGGCTGGGGCCGGCTGGACCGGATCATCAACACCCACTGGCACCCGGACCACACCGAGGGCAACGCCCGGCTCCAGGCCGAGACGGGTTGCGACATCTGGGGGCCGGCGGAGGTGCGCAAGGTCGCCCCGCTGGACCGGGTGGTGGAGGAGGGCGACGTCGTGACCATCGGCGCGACGCCCCTGCATGCGACCGCGACGCCTGGCCATACGCTCGGCCACCTCGTCTTCCGCTCGGTCGAGGATGGAATCGCCTTCACCGGGGACACCCTCTTCCCCCTGGGATGCGGGCGGCTGTTCGAAGGCACGCCGGGGCAGATGTGGGATAGTCTGTCGCGCCTGCTGGCCTGGCCGGACGAGACGGTCCTCTACGGGGCTCACGAATACACGGCCGCCAATGCCCGGTTCACGCTGACCGTCGACGACCGGCCCGAGGTCGCGGCTCACACCGAGGCCATCTTTGCGGCGCGCGCCCGCGGTGAACCGACGGTGCCGACGACGATGGCGATCGAGCGGGCCTTCAACCCGTTCCTGACCGCCGCCGACGGCGCCGAGTTCGCCCGACGCCGCGCGGCCAAGGACGGCTTCGCCGGTTGATCAGTTGCCGGCCACGGCCCGGATGATGCGCGCCGAGGACGGACGTCCTGCCTGACCTTCGTCGGGATCGACCACGATCCGAAGGTCGCCGCGCAGGAAGCTGACGGTGCTGCGGTCGCCCTCCACCAGGGTGATGCTGCGCAGGGTGGCGATGCTGGCCCGGAACGTGGGGCTGCGGGCCATGCGGATCACGGCCTCGGTCGAGACGATCAGGGTGTCGACCATCAGGGCTTCCGACCGCTCGCCTGACAGGTTGATCACCACGAGACGACCCAGCGCCTGGCTGACAAGACTGCCGCGCTGATTCATCAAGGTGAACAACCGGATGGGGCCGAGCGGCGGCAGGGTCAGGGCGGCGGCGGGGCCCGTCCGCGACACCGGCGCGCCGTTCGGAGCCGCCGTCGTGTAGAGTGTGATCCCCCCCGCCGGCGTGACGCGCAGGATCTGGGAGCCGGCGTCGTTGCGGTAGATGATGTCTCCACGCGGCGCGGGTGTCGCCCGCAGCACCCAGGTCTCGGGTCGCCGCTCGAAGCGGAACAGAGGCAGCAGGCCGGTGCCGTCTAGGATGAAGGCTTCGCCGCCGTCGGACACATAGCGGCCGGAGGGCGGCAGGCCGCGCCGGGTCGGCACGGCGATGGCGCGGCGCTGCTCCGCCTGGGCGTTGCTGCGGACCTGAGCGACGGCGAAGTCGGGCGCCAAGGTTATGGCCATCAGCATGGCAAACGCCGCCATATGCGCGACCGGCATTCTTGCCGTCTCGACCTTAACCCGGGACTTCATGGTCGGACGATGGGCGCGCGGCACGGCGGATTTTGGGCAAGCGCCCCCTCAACCCACCAGGTACTGACCGCCGTTCAGCGACAGGGTGCAGCCTGTGACATATCCGGCACGCTCGCCCGACAGCCAGGACACCATGTCGGCGATTTCCTCGCCCTTTCCCAGGCGTCCGACCGGAATCTGGGCGACGATGGCGGCCAGGACCTTCTCGTCCATGGCCCCCACCATTTCGGTGTCGATATAGCCCGGGGCGATGCAGTTGACGGTCACGCCCTTGCGGGCGTTCTCCAGCGCCAGCGCCTTGGTGAAACCGATCATCCCGGCCTTGGCGGCGGAATAGTTGGTCTGGCCCACCTGGCCCTTCTGACCGTTGATTGAGGAGATGTTGACGATGCGGCCATAGCCCCGCTCGCGCATGCCGTTGATCACCTGACGCGTCATGTTGAAGACGCTGTCCATATTGACGCGGATCACGTCGGACCACTGGTCCGCGCTCATCTTGTGGAAGAAGCCGTCGCGGGTGATGCCGGCGTTGTTGATCAGCACGTCGATGGGGCCCAGTGCCGCCTCGACCTCGGCCACGGCGCGGGCGCAGTCGTCGTAGGATCCGACATTGCCTTTCACGACCATCACGCCCAGCTCGCGCGCCGTAGCCTCGGCGGCCTCGGCATTGCCGGAATAGCCGCAGGCGACGGCCAGGCCGTCCTCCTTCAGCCGTTGCGCAATGGCACGGCCAATCCCGCGGGTGCCGCCGGTCACGAGAGCCACTCGAGCCATAAGATGTTCCTTTCCCTGACGGCCCCGTCTGCTGCGGACCTGTTCGCGGAAAGGTTAGCGGGCGATGGCGCAGGGGTCGAGGGCGAGAGACGGACTTGCGCCGTCTCGCCCTCTGACCGGGGCTAGAGCTGCGCCATGTCCAGGACGAAGCGGTAGCGGACGTCGGACCGGCCCATCCGCTCATAGGCCTCGTTGATGCGGTCGGGCGCGATCACCTCGATGTCGCAGGCAATGGCGTTGGCGGCGCAGAAATCCAGCATCTCCTGGGTTTCGCGGATGCCGCCGATCAGCGATCCGGCCACGGAACGGCGACGCCACAGCAGGCCCATGGCATAGACCGGCAGGCCTTCGGTGGTCAGGCCCAGCATGACCATGGTGCCGTCCTTGGCCAGCAGCTGGACCTGGCTGGCGATCTCATGGGTCGCCGACACGGTGTTGATGATCAGGTCGAAGGTCTCGCCCGCCGCCGCCATCGCCTCGGTGTCGGAGTTGATCAGGAAATGTTTCGCGCCCATCCGCTCGGCATCGGCCTTCTTGCGATCGGAGGTGGAGATGACGGTCACCTCGGCGCCCATGGCGGCCGCCTGTTTGACCGCCATGTGGCCCAGCCCGCCCAGGCCGACGACGGCGACCTTGGAGCCGGGGCCGATGTTCCAGTGCTTGAGGGGCGAATAGGTGGTGATGCCCGCGCACAGCAGCGGCGCGGCCGCGTCCAGCGGGATCGAGTCGGGGATCGACAGGACGTAGTTCTGGTCCACTGTGATGTGGTCCGAATAGCCGCCCTGGGTGACGGTCTGGTTGACCGGGCCGCCCTTGGGATCGGGCGAGCCATAGGTCTGGGTCATCCCGGGGACGCAGTACTGCTCCTCGCCTTCGCGGCAGGGGGCGCAGGTGCGGCAGCTGTCGACCATGCAGCCGACCCCGACGCGGTCGCCGACCTTGAACCGGGTGACATTGGCCCCGACCGCCGAGACGACGCCCGCGACCTCGTGGCCCGGCACGATCGGATATTGGGTGTTGCCCAGGTCGTTGGTCGCGATGTGCAGGTCGGAGTGGCAGACGCCGCAGAATTTCACATCGATCGCCACATCGTCCGGACCCGGATCACGACGCTCGAAGCTGTAGGGCTCCAGCGGCTTATCGGCGGCGACGGCGGCGAAGGCGCGTGTGGCGATGGGCATGGCAGTCCGTCCTTGAAGAGAAAGGGATGGACCTAGGTGTGGGCGGGCTCGACCCACCGCAACGGATCAGCCCAGCTTTTTAATCAGCGCCTGGCCCGCCGCCGGGTTCCGGACCTTAGCTCCGGCGATGAAATAGGCGAACACCGCGCCGCGTTTCGACCAGGCCCGGGTCCGGTCGGCGATGGCATCTAGATCGGCCGAGGTCATGCCGGTCGGCTCGTCCTCGCGGCTGGACATCAGCCGGGCATAGGTAAAGTCGGCTGTCGGCTGGTCGATGCGGGGCCAGGTGGGCTCCTCGTCGTCCTCGGCATAGACGATGGCGACGCCGTATTTCGTCGCCAGGTCGAAGAAGGCCGGGGTGTCGAAGGTCGGATTGCGGACCTCCAGGGCGTGGCGCAGGCGAAGGCCGTCGCGCTCCTGGGGCAGCAGTTTCAGGAAGCCCTCGAAATCCTCAGCGTCGAACTTCTTGGTGCCCATGAACTGCCAGTTGATGGGGCCCAGCTTGTCGCCCAGCGCCGTCATCCCCTGACCCAGGAACCGGTCCATCGACTCGCCCATGTCGGACAGGATCTTGCGGTTGGTGCAGTAGCGGCTGGCCTTGACCGAGAAGACGAAGCCGTCCGGCGTCTCGTCGCGCCACTTGATCCAGCTGTCGGGCTTGAAGGTCGAATAATAGGTGCCATTGATCTCGATCGAGGTCAGGGCGCGCGAGGCATATTCCAGCTCGCGCTTCTGGATCAGGTCGTCCGGATAGAAGACGCCGCGCCAGGGCTCATAGGTCCAGCCGCCGACGCCGATACGGATGGGGTGGGTCATGCGTCGCTCCTCAATAGGCGAAGTCGCGGTACATCCGGCTGACGTCGCCCTGCCAGTCGCCATGGTAGAGGTCGAGCAGCCGTTCGGCCGGGGTGACGCCCGTGTCGGCGATGTCTTCCAGCTCCGACAGATAGCCCCGCTCGTCGACCATGCCGCCGCTGAAGCGGGCGCGGTTCTTCAGACCCTGGCGGGCGATGGCAACCATGTCGACGGCGATGTCGCGCACCGACCGGCCGGCGACTTCGGCGCGCAGGCCCAGTCGGGTCACGTCGCGGCGCAGGCGTTCGTGATCCTCGATGTCCCAGTCCTTGCACAGGTCCCAGGCGGCGGCCAGCGAGGGGCCGTCGTAGAAGATGCCGGTCCACAAGGCGGGCAGGCCGCAGATCCGGCTCCACGGGCCGCCGTCCGATCCGCGCATCTCCAGATACTGTTTCAGCCGGACTTCCGGGAACAGGGTGGTCAGGTGGTCGCCCCAGTCCTTCAGCGTCGGCCGCTCGCCGGGCAGGGCGGGCAGTTTCCCGTCCATGAAGTCCCGGAAGGACTGGCCCGAGGCGTCGACATAGCGGTCGCCGCGCTTGGCGAAATACATCGGCGTGTCGAGGGCGTAGTTGGCATAGGTCTCGAAACCGAAGCCGTCCTGGAAGACGAAGTTCAGCATGCCGGTGCGGTCGGGGTCGGTGTCGGTCCAGACGTTGGCCCGGGCCGAAAGGAATCCGTTCGGCCGACCCTCCGTAAACGGACTACAGGCGAACAGGGCCGTGCCGATGGGCTGGAGCGCCAGACTGGTGCGGAACTTGGCCACCATGTCGGCTTCGCTGTCGAAATCGAGATTGGCCTGGATGGTGCAGGTGCGCAGCATCATGTCGAGGCCGAGGTTGCCCTTCTTGGGCATGTAGGACCGCATGATGTCGTAGCGGCCCTTGGGCATGACCGGCACGTCCTCGCGCCGCCACATCGGGTCGAAGCCGGCCCCGAGGAAGCCGAGGTTCAGCTCGTCGGCGACCATCTTGACCTCCATCAGATGCTGGCCGGTCTCGGCGCAGATCTCGTGGATGTCCTTCAGCGGCGCGCCCGACAGTTCGAACTGGCCACCGGGCTCGAGGCTGATGGACGCGGCGTAGCCGTCGGCGTTCTTGCGCTCCAGGGCGATGACGTGGCCGGCCTCCTCGACGGGGGCCCAGCCGAAGCGCTGCAGGCCGGTCAGCATGGCCAGGATGCCGTTGGGACCGTGATAGGCCGGGCGGCGCAGGGTGGACTTGTCGAAGCCGAATTTCTCGTGCTCGGCCCCCACGCGCCACTGGTCTTTCGGCTTCATGCCCTTTGACATGACGCCCACCAGGTCGTCGAAGGTGATCGGATCGGTCATTCAGGCCCCGGCGCGGGCGACGGGCCCGTGGCGGCTAGATGGGCGAGAATGCGGCCGGTCTCAAGGTCCAACGCGGCGACCTTCAGCCGTTGTGATGCCGAGCCGGAATGAAACGCGTCATCAGCGTGACGAAGAAGGCCACGGACCAGCCCAGCAGCATGGAGCCATTGATGCCTTCGATGGCCCCGAGCAGCTTCCACTCCGGGGCCATGACCGCGTCCGAAAATCCGATCGAGCCATAGGCGATGGTGGAGAAATAGACCGCGTCGCGCAGCACGGCGATCGCGCCGATCGCCCGGTACAGGAAGGCGTAGAGCCAGATCTCGACACCATGAAGGACCACGAGTCCCAGGGCCGCGACGACCGCGACGATGGCCCCCTCGCTGGACAGGGGGCTGGCCCGCGCCTCATTGCTCCGCCGGTCCCGCAGGGCCATGGCGTGACCGAGGGCCAGCAGGCCGGCGCCGTGAATCATGACGGTGAGCAGCACCATCACCGTCGCGATGGCCAGCTCCGCCAGCATGTCTCTAACGCTCCCAGTCGCCGACGGCGGCCTGCCACAGGGTCATGGCCGCGATGGCGGCGGTATCGGCGCGCAGAATGCGGGGGCCGAGCGAGACGGCGGTGGTGAAGGGCAGGCCGCGCAGCCGCTCCCGCTCCTCCGGCGCGAAGCCGCCCTCGGGGCCGATCAGGATGGCCCAGGGCCCGGGCTGGGTGACGGCCGAGGCGACCGGTGCCCCGCCGGTCTCGTCGCAGAACATCAGCCGCCTGGCGGGGTCCCAGTCGTCGAGAAGGGTCGCCAGTCTTTGCGGGTCGTCGATGGTCGGCACATCCAGCCGGCCGGTCTGCTCGGCCGCCTCGATGGCGATGGCGTCGAGCCGGTCCAGGCGGACGTGCTCGACATTGGTGCGCTGGGTGACGGTCAGGCGCACGCGTTTGGCCCCCAGTTCGGCCGCCTTCTCGACGATAGTCTCGACGCGCGACTTCTTGACCACGGCGACGATCAGATCGAGGTCGGGGCCGAAGGCCTGGGGCCGCACCTGGTCCTCGACCCGCAGGATCACACCCTTCTTGAGGATCTCGGCGATGACGCAGCGCCATTCGCCGTCGCGGCCGTTGAAGACCAGCAGGGCGTCGCCGAGCTTCAGCCGCATGACCTGGGTCAGGTAGCGGGACTGGTCCAGCGTCGGGGCGACGGCGGCATTGGGGGCAAGATCAGGGGTGACGTGAAGGCGGATCATCGCGGGACTCTAGCTTCCCGGGGGCGTCTCGGGCAGTCGCACGCCGAACGATTTCGCCACGACCGGGAAAATGGCGTCCGCCTCCTCTTCGGTGGTGCCGAACGGGGCGCGCAGGTCCAGCCAGTAGGCGCGGAACTCCGCCCCATCGCTCTTGGCCAGAACGGTCAGGGCGGCCTTGATGCGGGTCTGGGTCTCGCGAGTCAGGTCGGCGAACGGCCCTGCGATGTCGGAGCGCAGAGCCCGCGCGACATCCTTCGCCCCCAGCGGATCGACGGGGCCGAGGCGGTCCAGGGTCGCGGCGTTTCCCGCCTGGCCGATCCAGGGATCGAACAGGCTGTCGAGCAGTTCGGAGCGGGCGCGGGCCTCGCGTTCCGCCAGTCTCTGGGGGGCTGTCTTGCGCATGGGCCCCGTCTTACAGCGAACGCGCGATCAGCACCTTCATGATCTCGTTGGTGCCGCCGTAGATGCGCTGCACCCGGGCGTCCTTGTACAGCTGGGCGATCGGGTATTCGTTCATATAGCCATAGCCGCCGTGCAGCTGGAGCATCTCGTCCAGCACCTCGCCCTGGATGTCGGTGACCCAGTATTTGGCCATGGAGGCGGTGACGGCGTCCAGCTGGCCCTTCAGGTGCAGGCCGATGCAGTGGTCGACGAAGACCCGGGCCACGGTCAGCTTGGTCTTGACCTCGGCCAGTTTGAACTGGGTGTTCTGGAAGTCGAGGATCGACTTGCCGAAGGCCTTGCGCTGTTTGACGTAGTCCAGCGTCTCCTGCAGGCCGCGCTCGGCGGCGGCCACGCCCTGGACGGCGATGTTCAGCCGCTCCTGCGGCAGCTGCTGCATCAGCTGGATGAAGCCCTGGCCCGGGGTGCCGCCGATGATGTTGTCGCCGGGGACCTGGACGTCGTTGAAGAACAGTTCGGAGGTGTCGTTGCCCTCCATGCCGATCTTGTGGAGGTTGCGGCCGCGCTCGAAGCCCTCGACGTTGCCTCCATTGTCGCCGTCGGTCTCGACCACGATCAGGCTGGTGCCCTTCGCGCCCGCCGTCGGGTCGGTCTTGGCCACGACGATGATGAAATTGGCCAGCTGGCCGTTGGTGATGAAGGTCTTGGAGCCGTTCACCACATAGCCGTTGCCGGACTGGATGGCGGTGGTCTTGATGCCCTGCAGGTCGCTGCCGGCGCCCGGCTCGGTCATGGCGATGGCCCCGACCAGCTCGCCGGTCAGCAGGCGGGGCAGCCAGCGGGCCTTCTGCTCTGCCGTGCCGTAGTGCCAGATGTAGGGGGCGACGATGGCGTTGTGCAGGCTGATGCCGAAATGGTCCGCGCCCTTCCAGCCCAGCTGACGCATCAGCACGACCTCGTGGCGATAGTCGCCGCCCATGCCGCCGTCTTCTTCCGGCATGGACAGGCCCAGAAGGCCCGCCTCGCCGGCGGTGTTCCACAGCGCGCGCGGGACGCTGGAGTTGGCGATCCAGGACTGGATCGCCTCCGGCGGGGCGTGCTCGTCGATCCATTTGCCGACGCTGTCGGAGAACATGACGATGTCCTCTTCCAGCATGAAGTCGGGAGAGGGGGTGTCGATGACGTTCATGGGGAACACTCCGGCATTCTCCCTCCCCCTGCGGGGGAGGGTGGCCGCGCAGCGGCCGGGTGGGGGCGGCAAGGCGAGGCGGGCACGGTCTGTGGGGCCTTGCCTGGCCGTCCCCAACCGGTCTCCGCTTCGCGTCGACCCCCTCCCCCGCAGGGGGAGGGAGAGGTCAGTGCGTGATCAGAACGCCTCCGCCGGCATCTGCATCAGGACGTCCGCGCCGGTCTTCAGCTTGGCCAGGTGGGCGGCGGCGTCGGGCAGGATGCGTTCGACGAAATAGCGGCCGGTCTGCAGCTTGGTGACGTAGAAGGGGTCGGTCGAACCGCCGTCGACCTGGGCCTGCGCCGCCTTGGCCATCTGGGCCCACATGTAGGCGAGGGCGGTCAGGCCGAACAGGTTCAGGAAGTCGGTCGAGGCGGCCCCGGCGTTGTCCGGGTTCTGCATGCCGTTCTGCATCAGCCACATGGTGGCCTCCTGCAGCTTCTTCTTGGAGTCGGCCAGGCCGTCCACGAAGGGCTTGATCGGACCCTCGGCGCCGTTCTCGGCCACGAAGGCGTCGATGTCGGCGAACCAGCTCATGATCGCACGGCCGCCGTTGCCGGGCAGTTTGCGGCCGACCAGGTCCAGGGCCTGGATGCCGTTGGTGCCTTCATAGATCATGGTGATCCGGGCATCGCGCAGATACTGGCTGGCCTGGAAATGCTCGGTATACCCCGAGCCGCCGTGGACCTGCATGCCCAGTGACGCGACGTGGAAGCCCTTGTCGGTCAGATAGGCCTTCAGCACCGGGGTCAGCAGACCCATGTAGTCCTTGGCCTTCTGGGCCGTGGCCTCGTCGTCGGACTTCTCCAGATCGGCCTGGAGCGCGGTCCACAGAATGAAGGCCTGGCCGCCTTCGACGAAGGCCTTGGCCTCCAGCAGCATGCGGCGGACGTCGGGGTGGACCATGATGGAGTCGGCCTGGGCGTCCGGGCTCTTGGGTCCGGTCAGGCTGCGGCCTTGGATGCGATCCTTGGCGAACTCCAGCGCGGCCTGATAGGCGGCGGCGCCGATGGCCAGGCCCTGAAGCCCGGTGCCCAGGCGCGCCTCGTTCATGACCACGAACATGTTGTTCATGCCCCGGCCTTCCTCGCCGATCAGCCAGCCGGTGGCGTCGTCATACTGCATGACGGCGGTGGCGTTGCCGTGGATGCCCATCTTGTGCTCGAGGCCGGTGCACTGCAGCGTGTTGCGCTCGCCCAGCGAGCCGTCCTCATTGACCAGCACCTTGGGCACCAGGAACAGGGAAAGGCCCTTGATCCCGGCGGGCGCGCCTTCGACGCGGGCCAGGACGGTGTGGATGATGTTGTCGGTGAAGTCGTGCTCGCCGGCCGAGATCCAGATCTTCTGGCCGGTGATCTTGTAGGTGCCGTCGCCCTGGGGCACGGCCTTGGTGCGCACCATGCCGAGGTCGGTGCCGCACTGGGGCTCGGTCAGGTTCATGGTCCCGCCCCACTCGCCGGTGGCCATCTTGGGCAGGTATTTGGTCTTCAGCTCGTCCGAGGCATTGGCGTGGATACCGGCATAGGCCCCCGCGGTCAGGCCCGGATACATGGAGAAGGCGGCCGAGGCTCCGGCCGTGAACTGGCCGAACGCCATGCCGACGACGGCGGGCATGCCCTGGCCGCCATAGGCCGGATCCGCCGACAGGGCGGGCCAGCCCGCCTCGACCATGGCCTGATAGGCCTCTTTCCAGCCCTTGGGTCCGGTGACGACGCCGTTGTCCCAGTGGCAGCCCTCCTTGTCGCCCGAATGGTTGATCGGGGCGATGACCTCTTCGGCGAACTTGGCGCCTTCTTCCAGAACCTGCTGGACCAGGTCGGACGAGACGTCGGCGAAGCCGGGCGAGTTCGAATAGCGGTCGATCTCCAGGACTTCGTTCAGGATGAAGGTCAGGTCGCGGACGGGCGCCTTGTAGGCCATGGGGTCAGGCTCTCAGTTTGAACGGGTGGTGATGGGGGTGGTCGAGGTGTTCGCGCAGCACCGAGGCATATTCCTCGGCCCCGGGCAGAAGGTCGGGGCGCTGTTCGGTCAGGCGTTCTTCCATCGCGGCGCAGGCCGCCTCGGCCATCTCGATGGCGGCGTCGAGGTCCTCGCGCTGTTGCTTCAGGGCCTCGATCTGGGCCCGGTGGCGGCGCAGGGCGATGGCCATCTGATGGGTGTTGCCGTCGTTGCGGTCGTACAGATCCAGCATCTCCTGGATCTCGGTCAGGGTGAAACCGATCCGACGGCCGCGCAGGATCAGCTTCAGCCGGGCGCGATCGCGGGCGTCATAGACCCGGGTCTGCCCCTTGCGGGCCGGGGTCAGCAGACCCTTGTCCTCATAGAAACGCAGCGCGCGCGCCGTGGCCCCGAACTCGCGGCACAGCTGGCGGATCGAATAGGTGCGATGGTCGTCTGCGGTCGCCATGCCGACGTCATAACTTGACGCGGACGTAAAGGGAAGCTTTCAGGTTGACGCAGCGGCGGTGGCAGGCCGATGCTCGGTCCAATGTCGCGCAAACACGTCAACAAGGGGCTGTCGCCGCGCAAGGGCGACCTGCCGGAGAAGACCTGCGTGGTGTGTCAGCGTCCGTTCGCCTGGCGGGCCAAATGGGCCCGCGACTGGGACGCGATCACGGTCTGCTCCGACCGGTGCCGGTCGGCGAAGAGGCTCAGCGCGGGGCGCGGCGGCCCAGCAGCACCGGGATCGTGATCGCCAGCAGGGCCACGTTGGTCAGGGCCAGGCCGATGTCGAGACCCACGGCGTGCACGACCAGCATGGTGGCCTCCAGCGCGATGAGGCCCACCGCCGCGACCAGCAGCGGCCAGCGACCCAGGGTCCAAGAGGCCAGCGGGGCGATCATCCCCAGGGCCAGAACGATCTCGACGATGCCGATGCCGCGGACCAGATTCTCGCTGACCAGGGCCGGCCAGCCCATCAGGGCGGTCAGGGTCGTCAGCGGCTCGCTCAGCTTGGCGTAGCCGGCGGCGAGGAAGAACATCGCCACCCAGCCTTGCAGGGTCCACAGCGTCAGATTGCGGAACACGGCGCGATTGCGGATCTGCGCCGCCGACAGGGTCGGGCGCGAGGCGGGGGCGGGAGCGAAGGTGATGGACATGCGCGTTTCGTTTCGTCGGGGAGGACGGGATTGGTAACAGTATCTAGATCAGATTGGCCGACCCGTTCCGCAAGGGCCCTGAAGCCCGGGCGTAACCGGTTGTGATGGACAGGCTGTGCCGGAGATACGCGGCGGCAATTCGGCGGTATGCATACAAAACGGTAATCCGTCGGATCACCGTGAACACCATATGGCACGTCTCGCTCGGCTTGTCATCAGCCGTAGACATCAATTGATGACTTATTGTGGCCGGGACCAGTCCGGCAGCGCTGAAGGGCCCCGCGCTGAACGCGAGGCCCTCGGATCATTGCGAAATGGTGCCTTGATCGAGCCTGTCACGCCTCGTCGGCGTTCCCCTCCGGCTGGGGTTCGGCCGAGTTGCCCAGCAGATGCCCCGGGGTACAGTCCAGCTCGCGGCACAGGGCGTCCAGGGTGCTGAAGCGGATGGCCCGCGCCTTGCCGGTCTTGAGGATGGACAGATTGGCGATGGTGACCCCAACCCGGTCGCTGAGTTCGGTCAGCGACATGCGGCGCTCCAGCAGCATCTGGTCCAGTTGCACGGTGATGGCCATGATCTTCGTGCCCCTCAGACCGTCATCTGCGCATCGTCGCGCATGGCCGCGCCCTGGCGGAAGACTTCGGCGAGCATGAAGACAATCAGGATGCCCAGCCAGGCCCCCAGGTTGATGTCATAGTCCCGTTCGGCCGCGCCCTCGGCCAGGGGCGCGCTGAAGGTCAGGATAGCCGTCGAGATCTGAACGCCGATCAGGCCCAGGCCCGCGCCGCGCAGCCGGTTGACGTTGGCCGGCTCGAAGGCGTCCCCCTGGTTCACGGCCAGAAAGATGCGGCGCAGTCGGTTGATGACCCACCAGGTGCTCAAGGTGCCGACAACGGCGGCGATCAGGCTGACCTGATGGCTCAGGCCCGCATCCCCCGCGTTCACGGTCACGCCGGAGAGGCCTTCCAGCAGGCCCGCACCGAAATCCGGGTCGATCAGCGCCACGATGAGCGCGCCCGCGCAAAACAGGACCGCGCCGCTGATGAAGACGTTCAAGAAGCCCAGGATCCAGCGCATCACGCTGGCGACCGAGCGTCGTCCGATGAGTTTCATATCCGTTCCTCCCCGCCGCAAAAGCGCGGCCATCTCGAAAATCGATATGCAAACATCGATTATCGATCAAGAGTTTTTCTGTTTTTCGATATGAAACTTATGTAATCTCAGCTGCGCGCGGCTCGCGCCGCATCGATCCGGCCCAATTTCTGCTTGAGAGGCGACCAGTCGTCGTCACCGTCGATCGCGGACCAGATCGCTTCGACCTCGTCGATCAGCATCTCTTCGGGTTCCGCGGTAGCGAAGGCGGGATGCTCCAGCCGTTCCGGCCGGTCGGGCTCGTGTTCGAACAGGGCGAAGCGGAAGGCGTCGAAGGCCTCGCCCTGCCAGGCCTTCGCGCGCGGCCCCGACAGGGCGCGGGCCGCGGAGGCGAAGCCGCCGAACCAGTCGTGGAACAGGGGCTCCCACCGGATCGCCGCGCCGCCCTCGCGCAGCAGGGCCAATGTGGTGTCGAGCAGCCTCTGGTCGGCCGCCTCGCCCAGGCTCTTGACGCCCAACCGCTCCAGGAAGGCGGCGCGGAGCTCTCGAATATAGGCGGGGCCGAAGCCGTTCAGGGCCTCGGTCAGGGGCCCGGCCTCGGCGACCAGCTTCAGGCAGCCGGCCAGCTGGGTCAGGTTCCAGAACACCGCCTCGGGCTGGCGGGCGAAGGCATATAGACCCTGGCTGTCGAAATAGGCGGCGGTGAAGCCGGGCTCGTAATGCGGCAGGAAGCGCCAGGGGCCGTAGTCGAAGCTCTCGCCCGTGACGTTCAGATTGTCGGTGTTCAGCACGCCGTGGACGAAGCCCGCCGCGATCCAGCGCGCGGTCAACCTAGCCGAGGCCGCGGCGATGGCCGCCAGCAGCCCGGGCGCATCGCCGGGGGCCACGGCCGGGTGGTAGAGGCTGCGGACATGCTCGACCAGGGTCTCGATCTGGTCGGTCCGCTCGAAATAGGCGGCGCGTTGAAACGTGCCGAAGCGGATGTGGCTGTGCTGCAGCCGCACCAGAACGGCGGAGCGGGTCGGGGACGGCTCGTCGCCGCGCTCCAGCGCTTCTCCCGTCTCGATCAGGCTGAGCGCCCGGCTGGTCGGCACGCCCTGGCTTTCCAGCATGGCCGCGGCCAGCACCTCGCGCACCCCGCCCTTCAGCGTCAGCCGGCCGTCGCCCGACCGCGACCACGGCGTCGTGCCGGATCCTTTGGTGCCGAGGTCGAGCAGGCGACGCGCCGGCCCCGAGGCCTCCCGCAACTGGCCGGCGAGGAAGCCACGCCCGTCGCCGAGGTCTGGATTGTAGGTCCTGAACTGGTGGCCGTGATAGCGCATGGCGATCGGACCCGGTTGGCCGGGCAGGGGCTGGAACCGACCGAAGGCCGCGATCCACTCGGCCTCCGTCAGGGTGGCCAGGCCCACGCTGGCGGCCGCGGCCTGGTTGCGATGGCGCAGGATCGTCCGCGGGAACTCGGCCGGGCGGACGGCGTCGCCGTATTCATCTCCCAGGTCGAAAAAACGGGGATCGGGCGCATAGGTCGGGCTGACGGGCATCGACCACAGATGCGGGGCGAGCGGCCGGGGCGCAACCGCAGCCAGATGGGTTTTAACATGCGACCCCGACCCGAGCCGGGGAACGAAGGCATCGCCTCAAGAGACCAGGGTGCGAATACTGACCGGAATAAGCCCGATATTGACGTAAGGTCACCGTTATTTGTCGCTTTTGCGTCACACCGGTCGCCGTCGGACGGCCTAAATGCGGCTCAGCCGCTCACGGTCGCTTGTCGCTACAGGCGGCTTGGACTAGGCCGGATGCACAAGAATCCGATGCCCCCGCAAGAGGGGCGCGGACTGGGAACAGGAAACGCCGCGACGCATCCCGACAGGGGGAGTCCGGCACATGAGCCGGGAGTCCATCATGCGTCTTACCAATTTCCTCCGTTGCACCGCTTCGGCGGCCGTCGTCGGAACCGCCGTGTTCGGCTGGGCCGGCGTCGCCGCCGCTCAGGACCAGGCCTCGTCGGTCGATGACATCATCGTCACCGCCCAGAAGCGCGAGCAGAGCCTGCAGGACGTGCCGATCGTGGTCACCAGCCTGTCGGAAGACCTGCTGCAGGACGCCGGCGTCCGCGACATCAAGGACATGCAGATTCTGACGCCGGGCCTGACGGTCACCTCGACGCAGTCGGAAGCCTCGACCACGGTCCGCATCCGCGGCGCGGGCACCGTCGGCGACAACCCGGGTCTGGAAAGCTCGGTCGGCATCGTCATCGACGGCGTCTACCGCTCGCGCAACTCGGTCGGCTTCGGCGATCTGGGCGAACTGAGCCGCATCGAGGTTCTGAAGGGTCCGCAAGGCACCCTGTTCGGCAAGAACACCTCGGCCGGCGTCATCAACATCATCACCGCCCTGCCGTCCTTCACCCCCGGCGTCGAGGCCGAGGCCACCGGCGGCAACTACGGGGCCTGGGGTGTGTCCGGCTCGGTCACCGGCCCGATCAGCGACACGGTCGCCGGCCGCCTGTTCTTCGCCACGCGCAAGCGCGACGGCTTCTACGACGTCGACCTGGGCGACGGCCCGCGCACCAATACCGAAGACCAGACCCAGGACTTCTGGACGGGCCGCGGTCAACTGCTGATCCTGCCGAACGACGACGTCTCGGTCCGGCTGATCGCCGACTATTCGAAGCGCGAAGAGTTCTGCTGCGGTGCCGTGCAAACGCGCGTCGGTCCCTCTCAGGCCTTCATCGACGCCCTCTCGGCCGGCTCGGGCCAGGCGCCGCCGGTGGCGGGCTTCGGGACGGTGCCGTTCGACCGCACCTCCTACGCCAACCGCGACACGCCGCAGGAAATCGAGGACATGGGTCTGTCGGCGGAAGCCAACATCGACCTGAACGAATGGAACGCCACCCTGACGTCGATCACGTCTTGGCGCGACTGGTCGTTCCAGCAGGGCATGGATCTGGACTATACCGGGGCCGACCTGCTGTACCGAGCGAACGACGGGTCCAACGGCTACGGCGTCGACAACCTGACCCAGGAGTTCCGCCTGGCGGGCGCGACCGACAAGCTGGACTGGCTGGTCGGTGTCTTCGCGACGCTGGAGAACGTCTATCGCGACGACTCCTATGTTTACGGATCGGACTACAACGCCTTCCAGTCGTTCCTGTTGACGGCGACCGTGCCGACAGCAGCCGGCGGCCCCTCGCCGTCGCGCCTGCAGTGCTTCACCAATCCGGCCGGCCTGCTCGTCAACACGGTGCCTTTCCCCGGAGGAATCCCGGCAGGCTCCGCGCTTTGCGCCCTCGGCGGCGTGGCCCCCAGCGCCGCGGCCCCGGTCAATCCCGTCGGCAAGGCCTATCAGGATCACTACAGCCAGCGGTCCGAATCGCTCGCCTTCTTCACCAACAACACCTACCGCGTGACCGAGCAGTTCGACCTGACCTTCGGTCTGCGGGCGACCTACGACAAGAAACGTCTGATGGGGCTGCAGGACAACCTGGGCACCAATGGCGCGGCCTGCGGCGGGGCGCTGGCGAACCAGAACCCGGCCAACCGCGCCGTGTCGCCGATCCCGGGCACGGCCAATGTGGCCACGCCGGCCGCGGCGCTCGGCCTGCTCTGCCTGCCCTGGGCCAACCCGCTTTACGACAACCGCCGCATCTCCGAAGAGTTCGACGACTCCGACATCAGCGGCACCGTCAAGGCGGCCTATCGCCCGAACGACGACCTGCTGCTGTATGTGTCCTATGCCCGCGGCTACAAGGGCTTCGGCTACAACATGGACCGGGTGCAGACGGGCGTGACCCCCGACGCCTCGCTGTTCTTCGCGGCCGAAACCGTCGACAGCTATGAAGCCGGCTTCAAGGCCACGCTGTTCGACGGCGTGATGCTGCTGAACGCGACCTATTTCGACCAGACGTTCGAGAATTTCCAGCTCAACACCTTCCTGGGCACCGCCTTCGTGGTGGAGTCCATTCCTGAGCTGACCTCGCGCGGTGTCGACGCCGACCTGATCTGGTTCACCCCGATCGAGGGTCTGTCGTTCCAGGGCGGCCTGACCTACACCGACGCCAAATACGGCGACTTCGGTGCGGCCGACCTGTCCAGCCCGGGCCGCTTCCCGCAGCTGTCGCTGCTGCCTGGCGCGCGGGCCTCGTTCGCGCCCGAGTGGTCGGCGACCGGCGCGATCAGCTTCGATCGGTCGTTGGGCGGCGGGCTGCGCGGCGGGTTCAACCTGTCGGCCAAATATTCGACCGAGTACAACACCGGCTCCGACCTGCTGCCCTACAAGTTCCAGGAGGATTTCACGGTCGTGAACGGCCGGGTTTCGCTCGGCAGCGAAAGCGAGAGCTGGACCGTCGATCTGTGGGCCCAGAACCTGCTGGACGAAGAATACACCCAGGTCGGCTTCTCGGCCCCGCTGCAGGGGACGGCCTTCGCCAACACCACCACGCCCCAGGCGGACGGCACCTTCTACGCGCCGTATAACGCAGCGACCAACACGGGCGACACTCAGACCTACAACGCCTACCTGGCCGCGCCCCGCACCTACGGCGTGACCCTGCGCGTCAAATACTGATCTTCGGCGCATCGCCGGAGTGACCAGGCCGGTCGGGGATGTCTCCGACCGGCCTATTTCTTTGGCCGGTAACGGGACCCTCTGCCAACGGCCGCCTGGGCCCTGATAACGCGCCGACGTCGCGGCTCGCAAGAACAGGTCGTGCCGCGGCCGGCGGTGTCCGCCTCAGGCTGATGTCCGTGCGGCACACGGGGGCTGCTGCGGGCCCCGTGCGTTCCGCAACCCCAAGACACGCACTGCGGATCTGCGCCGGTGCCGTGCCTTCGGAGTCCTATTCCGCGGGCCGGGGGGCTTCCGGGCGGGCGGGCGCGACTTCGTGCTGACCGCCGAACATGCGGTTCATGCGACCCTCCAGCCGGACCTTCAGTCCGTCGATCAGGCTGAAGATCACCGGCACGAAGATCAGGGACAGGGCGGTCGAGGTGATCAGGCCTCCGATCACGGCCACGGCCATCGGCGAACGGAAGGCGGTGCCTTCGCCCAGGGCCATGGCGATCGGCAGCATGCCCAGGCCCATGGCCAGGGTGGTCATGATGATCGGCTGGGCCCGCTTGTGCGCCGCGTCCATCAGGGCGTCGCGGCGGGTCATGCCCTGCTGCATGGCGATGATGGCGTAGTCGACCAGAAGGATGGAGTTCTTGGCCGCGATGCCGGTCAGCATGATGATCCCGATCAGGGCCGGCATCGACAGCGACTTGTCCGTCAGCATCAGGGCGATGAAGGCCCCGCCGAACGAAACAGGCAGGGCGGCCAGGATGGTGATCGGGTGCAGGAAGCTTTTGAACAGCAGGACCAGCACCGCGTACATCAGCAGGATGCCGGTGACGATGGCGAAGCCGAACCCGGTGCCCAGCTCCTGGAAGCTTTCGACATCGCCGGACACGGCCTGCATCACCCCTTCGGGCAGGTTGGTGATCGCCGGAAGCGCGTTCACCGCCGTGGTGGCCTCGCCCAGGGTGGTGCCGGGCATTTCGGCGCTGATGTTGGCGACGCGCCGCCGATCATAGCGGTCGATCTGGTTGGGCCCGGCCCCGAAGCTGATGTCGGCCACGGCCGACAGGGGCACGGATGCGCCCGAGGCGGTGGGCACTTTCAGATTCTCGATCACGCCCAGGGAGGTCCGGGCATCCTCGGTCAGCATGACCCGGATGGGGATCTGACGATCGCCCAGATTGAACTTGGGCAGCAGTTGGTCGGCGTCGCCCAGGGTGGCGACGCGCGCGGCCTGGCTGATGTCCTGGGTCGAGACGCCGGTCAGGGCGGCGACGTCGGACTTGGGCGTGATCAGGATCTCCGGCCGCACCAGGGCGGCGGAGGAGACGACGTTGGACAGGCCATCGATGCCCCGCATCTCGCGGGCCACGTTCGCGGCCGCCGCTTCCAGGGTTGCGCCGTCGTCGCCGACCAGGGCGATGGTCAGAAGACTGCCGCCGCCCCCGCCGCTGGTCCCGAACTGGACCCGGGCCCCGGGCGTCTGGCGCAGGATGGGACCCATCTCGGCCTCGAACGCCTGCTGGCTGATGTCCCGGTCCGCCCGCTTCAGCAGATTGACCGTCAGGTTGGCGCGCCGCACCTCGCCCGCGCCGGACCCACCGCCACCGCCGAAACTGGTCGTCGCCGAACCGATCGACGAGAAGATGGAGGCCACCTCGGGCCGCTTCTGCAGTTCGTCGGTGATCTGCCGGACGGCCGCGTCGGTCTGGTCCAGGGTCGTGCCGGGGGCCATCTCGACGGTGACGGTCGAGCGCGAGATGTCCTCGACGGGGATGAACTCGCCCGGAATGCGCATGGCCAGGAAGATGGAAAAGACGAAGAACGCCAGACCCATGCCGACGACCCAGATCCGATGGTCGAACAGGCGGTTGCGCATGCGGCGGCCGAAGCCGGGGCGGCGCGCGCCGAGGGTGGCGTCCGGGCGGGCCGAACTGTTCAGGGACCAGGACAGGAGCCGCTGGTAGGGGGCCATCCAGAAGGGTTCGGCGTGTTCCTTGCCCTGGTCGCCCTTCAGCAGATAGGCCCCCATCAGCGGCGTCAGGGTCCGCGCGACCAGCAGCGAGAACAGCACGCTGACGCAGGTGGCGATGGCGAAGCTCTTGAAGAACTGCCCGACGATCCCCGGCATGAAGCCGGTGGGGGCGAAGACGGCGACCAGGGTGGCGGTGGTGGCCAGGACGGCCAGGCCGATCTCGTCGGCGGCCTCGATCGCGGCGGGATAGGGGGCCTTGCCCTGGCGGATGTGGCGGACGATGTTCTCGATCTCGACGATCGCGTCATCCACCAGGATGCCGACCGTCAGCGACAGGGCCAGCAGGGTCACCACGTTCAGCGACTGATTGGTCAGGTCCATGACCCAGAAGGTCGGGATCAGCGACAGGGGCATGGCCACGGCCGTGATCAGGGTCGCCCGCCAGTCGCGCAGGAAGATGAAGACCACGATGACGGCCAGGGCGGCCCCCAGCACCAGGGCCTCGACCGAGGCATGGAAGTTGTTGATGACGTCGGAGGTGGTGTTGGCGACCTCCTCGATGACCACATCGGCGCGCTCTTCGTCCAGGGCTTCGATGGCCGCGACGGACTGTTCATAGACGTCGACCTCGCTGGAGCCGATCGAGCGGACGACCCCGAAGCCGACCACTTCCTGGCCGTTGAACCGGGCGCGGCCGCGCGGTTCCGACCATTCGTCCACGACCTGGCCGAGGTCACCCAGGCGAACCGTGCGGGTGCCGATGGGGATCAGGGTCTCGGCCAGGGCCTCCACCGATTCGGCCGAGCCGACCGTGCGGATCGCCTGTTCCTCGCCGCCGATCTCGCCCCGCCCGCCGGGCAGGTTGATGTTGGAGCCGCGCAGCTGGTTCGAGACCGCCGCGGCCGTGATGCCCTGGGCCTCCAGTCGGGCCGGGTCGAGCTTGATGCGAATCTCGCGGTCCACGCCGCCGTCGCGCTGGATCTGGCTGACCCCGTTCACGTTCAGCAGGCGTTTGGCGATGGTGTTGTCGACGAACCAGCTGAGCTCCTCGGGGCTCATGCCCGGGGCGCGGACGACGAAGTTGGCGATCGGGGTGCCGGTGAATTCGATGCGCTGGATGATCGGTTCCTGCACATCGGCCGGCAGGTCCTGACGGACCCCCGAAACCGCGTTGCGGACGTCGTTGGTGACCTTCTCCAGATCGACCCCGAGCTGGAATTCGATCAGCGTGGTCGACACGGAGTCGTTGACCGTCGAGGTGATGTGGCGGACCTGCCCGAGACCGGCGACGGCATCCTCGACCAGACGGGTGACCTGGGTCTCCATCTCGGTCGGGGCCGCCCCCGACTGAACAACGGTGACGGCCACGACTGGCAGGTCGACATCGGGGAAGTTGTTGGTCCGCAGATTGAAATAACTGCCGATGCCCGCCAGCGTCAGGATAATGAACAGCAGGATGATCGGAATGGGATTCCGGATCGACCAGGACGAGATGTTGGCGAAATTCACTGGGCCGCTCCGGTCGCCGCGGGCGAGGCCGGGGCCGGGCGGGCCCCGGCGGTGTTGGCGCGGTTGACCGAGACCTGATCGCCCTCGCCGAGGAAGCCGGCGCCCTGGACCACGACCTGCTGGCCCGAGGCCAGGCCGGCGGTCACGGCGACCCGGTCGCCCGACCGTTCGCCGGTCTGCACCGGGGTGAAACGGACGGCGGCGTTGTCGCCGATCACATAGACGCCCGCCCGACCCTCGCGGAACACGACGGAGTCCGACGGCACGGTCAGGGCGGGGGCGGCTCCGACGTCGATCCGGGCCCGGGCGAACATGCCGGGACGCAGCCCGCTGTCGCCCACCAGGGCGATGCGGGCGGTGCCGAGGCGGGTGGCCGGGTCGACTTCGGAAGTCACGATGCGAACCCGGCCGGTGCTCTCTCCGCCCTGATCCGCCACGATGGCCGCCGGCATGCCCGACCGGACCAGGGCCAGTTCGGTCTCCGGGACCTGCGCGTCCAACTCCAGCCGGCCATCGCGGACGATGCGGAACAGTTCGGTGCCGGGTTGGACGATCTGACCGCGCGTCACGCTGCGACGGATGATCAGACCGGCGACGGGCGCGCGGACCGTGGCCTGGTTCAGCTGGGTCTGGGTCTGGCTGAGCGCCGCACGGGCGGAGGCCACGCTGGCGGCCGACGAGCGCTGGTCGGCCTGGGCCGTGTCCAGCGAGGCCTGGCTGAGGAAGCCGCGTTCCTTCAGCTCCTGGGACCGCGCCAGGGCGGCCTCGTCGCGCGCGAGGTTGGCCTCGGCGGTCTGGACCGCCGCCTGCTGCTGCCGCAACTGGGCGCGGAGGAGAGCGTCATTCAGTTGGACCAGGGTCTGACCCTGGCGGACATAGCTGCCCTCGTCGACGAAGACCCCGGTGGCAACAAGGCCGCCGGTCTCGGCCCCGACGGGCACCTCTTCCCAGGCGGAAACGCTGCCCGAGGCGTTGACGACGCGGGGCAGGTCGACCGCGCTGACGGTCGCGGCGGTGACCGACTGGCGCTGGGGCGGTGCCTTCTCCTTGGCGTCCCCACCCCCGCAGGCGGCGACCAGAAGGCCCAGTCCGGCGACGGCGGCGGTGGTCTTGAGGGAGAGGCGGAGGCGCATCGGCGTCGTGGGGGCCACGGAAGGGTCCTGTCGATGAGGCGGGCGACAGCGCCGGCCGGGGGTCGTGTCTGCGCAGGCCAAGCTTGCCTAGCCCGGCGTCATACCGCGTTCGCCGCGTGTTCTCAAACGGCGGCGACGGCATTACAGCAAAGTAATCCGCATCTCGACCCGCCGTCCGGCAGGGAGGTTCGGTCGCGTTGGCACGATCCCCTCCGCCATGCTAACCGCGCCGCACAATGACGACGCCCCCCATCGAACGAATCCGAAATTTCTCCGTGGTCGCCCATATCGACCATGGCAAATCCACATTGTCCGACCGGCTGATCCAGGTGACCGGCGGGCTGACCGCGCGGGAGATGTCGGCGCAGGTTCTGGATTCGATGGAGATCGAGAAGGAGCGGGGGATCACGATCAAGGCGCAGACGGTGCGTCTGAACTACCGGGCCAAGGACGGGCTGGAGTATGTGCTCAACCTGATGGACACGCCGGGGCATGTGGACTTCGCCTATGAGGTCAGCCGCTCGCTGGCGGCGTGCGAAGGCAGCCTGCTGGTCGTCGATGCGTCCCAGGGCGTCGAGGCCCAGACCCTGGCCAATGTCTACCAGGCCATCGACAACAACCACGAGATCGTGCCGGTCCTGAACAAGATCGACCTGCCCGCCGCCGAGCCCGAGCGGGTGCGCCAGCAGATCGAGGACGTGATCGGCATCGACGCCTCCGACGCGGTCCTGTGCAGCGCCAAGTCCGGCATCGGCATCGAGGACGTGCTGGAGGCCATCGTCACCCGCCTGCCGGCCCCCAAGGGCGACCCCGCCGCCCCGCTGAAGGCCCTGCTGGTCGACGCCTGGTACGATCCCTACCTCGGCGTCGTCGTCCTGGTGCGTGTGTTCGACGGCATCCTGAAGGCCGGGATGCGGGTCAAGATGATGCAGAACGGCTCGACCCACCTGATCGACCGGGTCGGCGTCTTCCTGCCCAAGAACACCCCGGTGGACCAGTTGGGCCCCGGCGAGGTCGGCTTCATCACCGCCCAGATCAAGGAGGTGGCCGACGCCGCCGTCGGCGACACCATCACCGATGAGAAGAAGCCGACGACCGAGGCCCTGAACGGGTTCAAACAGGTCCAGTCGGTGGTGTTCTGCGGCCTGTTCCCGGTCGACGCCGCCGATTTCGAGGACCTGCGCGCCGCCATCGGCCGGCTGCGGCTGAACGACGCCAGCTTCACCTTCGAGATGGAATCCAGCGCGGCGCTGGGCTTCGGCTTCCGCTGCGGCTTCCTGGGTCTGCTGCATCTGGAGATTATCCAGGAGCGCCTGTCCCGCGAGTTCAACCTCGACCTGATCGCGACCGCCCCCTCGGTGGTCTACAAGATCGGCCTGCGCGACGGCTCCGAACTGGACCTGCACAACCCCGCCGACCTGCCCGACGTGATGCAGATCGAGACCATCAGCGAGCCCTGGATCAAGGCCACCATCTTGACCCCCGACGAATACCTGGGCGGGGTCATCAAGCTGTGCCAGGACCGGCGCGGCTCCCAGATCGAGCTGTCCTACGTGGGATCGCGCGCGCTGGTGGTCTATGAGCTGCCGCTGAACGAGGTGGTGTTCGACTTCTACGACCGGCTGAAGTCGATCTCGAAGGGCTATGCCAGCTTCGATTACGAACTGACCGACTACAAGGTCGGCGACCTGGTCAAGATGAGCATCCTGGTCAATGCCGAGCCGGTCGACGCCCTGAGCATGCTGGTCCACCGCGGCCGGGCCGAGACGCGCGGCCGGGGCATGGTCGAGAAGATGAAGGACCTGATCCCGCCCCACATGTTCGTCATCCCGATCCAGGCCGCCATCGGCGGCAAGATCATCGCGCGGGAGACCGTGCGGGCGCTGCGCAAGGACGTGACGTCCAAATGCTACGGCGGCGACGCGACGCGGAAGAAGAAGCTGCTGGAGAAGCAGAAGGCCGGCAAGAAGCGCATGCGGCAGTTCGGGAAGGTGGAGATCCCGCAGGAGGCGTTCATCGCGGCGCTGAAGATGGATGATGATTGACCGGGACGAGGACGCTAACGCGCGCTCGCGGAGCGGCGCTGCTTGAGCGCCGACCGGCGGCCGTGACTCAAGAGGCGAGCGCGGCTTCGGCGGCGGCGATCAACACGGGTAGATTGATGATCGCGGTGTAGCGAATACGCAGCGGCGTGATCTGATGATAGGCGTGCCGATAGGCATTGCCACTGTCCATAATGGCGCGCCATGGCAGGTCATCGGAACGGGCGGGTTCCGACAGGCGGCGAGCCGCTTCCGACACGATCTCAAGACACCGGACCGTGGCGTGAAAGCGCATAAGGTCCCTCGCGAACGCCTCCGCATCGACTTCGACGGCCCAGTCGTGCGCGAGAGCGCCGTGATCGGCGATGTCGCGCCACGCCTGCCGGTCCGTGTCAGAAGGCATGGATCGCGTCGCGTTCCGCACTCGGGCGAACATGGGCCTTCAGCGCCGCGCGCTCCGATACGTCCACCTTCACGGGGAAGAGATCGCCGATGAAATGCGTGATGCCCAAATACTCCCAGACGCCGACAGGAGCCGCAGGATCGATCTCGACCATGATGTCGATGTCGCTGTCGGGCCCGGCCTGCCCGCGAGCGACGGACCCGAACAACGCCGCATGCGTCACGCCCTTGAGACGCAGCGCCGCTTCGTTGGCGCGCAGGGTGGCGATGACGGCGTCGCGGGTCATGGGGGGACTGTAGGTCGGAATTAGACGGGTGGCGAGTGGGCCGCCATCGGCTGGAACCAGGGACTCACCCCAAATTCCAGGCGGATAGTGATCTCACGGTCGCAGTGGTGGGGCGGCTGCGGCGACGCGACGCGCGAGAAAACGCTGCTGGAGAAGCAGGCGGCCGGCGTCACTCGCACGGCCACGCCGGCCCCCCTGTCCTTCGCGCGGAGGAGATTTGGCCGCGGCCAGGCCCCTCCGTAGAAAAGCCGCCCCGGCTCAGCGCACGAACCGCTCCGAGACCGCCAGCATGGTGACGGCGTGACCGGCCTGGCCGAGGAGCTGGTCGAAGGCGGTCCGATCGGCGTCCACGCCGTCCTGGAACGCCGTCAGGGTGGGCCACCACAACTGACGGGCGCCCAGGAACGGTGCGTCGTCGCTGTGCACCTCGGCGCTCGGCCGGTTCACCGCGTGACGCAGCGCGCCGATCCGCAGGCCGAGCTCGGCGTCGTTCGCGCCCGCCCAGCCGGGATCGCCATCAAGGTGCACGAACTGCAGGAGATGGATGCTGGTCGGCCGCTCCAGCACGTCCCACTGCCGATCGACGTCGGATACGGCGCCGATAGGGGGCCGCGAGACGATCACCTCCTCCTCGGTGATGAAGAAGATGACATTGGGCAGGTCCTGGAACAGCGGCTCGTCGGGGCGGATATTGTCGACGAACAAGGGCTCGTCGACCAGCGCGGCGGCGTCCTTCGGAGAGTCGAACGAGGGCATGGCGACGCCGTCGTACTGGTCCTGACCCGGGCCGAGGCGGTCGGTGTCGAACTGGTGTCCTTGGACATAGGTGAGCATGCCGGGGATCTGGCGGCCCAGGGTGCCGTGCGGGTGGCGCCAGTGGTCATGGAAGCGCTGGCGGTCGATGTCGGGGCGGCGGGGGAGGAGGGCGAAGAAGCGGATCACGGAAAGGTCCTGACTTTGTTGAGTCGATTGATTTGATGAGCCTGCGCCTGGCCAAGGATGCCGGCCGGAAGGCTGCGCATCATCGAGGGCGTTACCAAGCGATTCGCCAGATCATCGAGCCGATGCGGAAGGGTCGAAGCAGGACGTTGGTTGAAGCCATGGCGCGCACTTTCTCGTGGATTAGGACGATAGGTATACGTGTGATACTAAAGCGCAAGAACGCACCTAAGATCGCCTAGGTATCTTTGAGGAAACCGCATGTCCGTCTGTCAGCATTTCGATGAAAGCTGTCCTAGTCGTTCGCTGTTCGACAATATCGCTGACAAGTGGTCGATGATGGTGATCAGCGTGCTGGACGCAGGGCCCATGCGCTTCAATGGTATCAAGCGGCACCTGGAGGGCGTGACGCAGAAGGCGCTGGCCCAATGCCTGCGGCGGCTGGAACGCAATGGCCTCGTGTCCCGCCGGGTCATCATGACCTCGCCGATCGGGGTCGAATACGCCATCACGCCGCTCGGCCGCTCGCTGTTGGGTCCGTTTCGAGCCCTCCATGTGTGGACCCTGGAGCATCTGGATGAGGTGGAGCGGGCGCGCCAGGCGTTCGACGGCCGCGCCGCCGCGTGACCCGAAGAGAGGTCGATCTCGCCTCTCCGTAGGGCCGTAGGAGCGACTGGCGACGGGATGAGGGCGCGGAGGGCTGGCTGAGCGCGGAACTGGCGTCGGTTCTAGGCCAATGGAAGTACGACACCTTCCTACAGGTGGTGCGCAAGACGCGGGTGGCCTGGGCGCCGGGGGGGGCGGTGGCGGCGACCCTATTGCCGACGTCGTTAAGAGGGTCGAGATCGGTTCGGAGTGCGCGCCCTAAGGTCGCCGATGTCCGGCTGTCGCGCCAACGCGCCAAACGCTGACGCGTTAGAAGCGCGCCCCCCACGTCTCTGGCTCCAGTTTGACCGACGCCTCCAGTGGAGGCGGCAGCACGAACAATCCCGGCGCGGCCGAAAGGTCGTGGAGGCGGTAGAGGCGCCAGTGGTCGGGTCGCTCCATCGACACCTCGCGCTCGGTGCGGGTCAGCCAGAAGGGGGTGGTGGGGCCGCCGCGGGTGGCCTTAACCTCGATCAGGCGCTCGGTGCCGGTGGGGTCGAAGCTCTTGATATCGTAGCCGGCACCGTCGCCGCGCTCCTGGCTGGTCCATTCGATGCGGCGGGCGAGGTCGGGGCGGTCGGCGGCGATCAGGCGGGCGTGTTCGTGGTGGAAGACCTGTTCCTCGCCGAGGCGGCCGAGGGTGCGGTTGGCGTGGTTGCGGGCGGCGGGGTCGTATTTGCGGACGAGGCGGGCGAGGCCCTCCGGGCGCGGGGTGCGGGGCGGGCCAGGGGGCGGGGCCTCGGTGAGGGTGAGGGCGGGGAAGCCCCCTTCCGGTTCGAACCGCGAGGCCTTCTCGGCGACTCGAGGGAAGGACCCGGTCGCCCCCTCCGTCACGTCGCCGAAGGGCGACGTGCCACCTCCCCATCGCCCTTCGGCGATGGGGAGGAGACGGCTTAGATTGAAGGCCTCGTCCGTCAGGACCGCGGGGTGAGTGTCAAGATGACGGTCGATGGCGTCGAAGATGGCGGCTTGATAGTTGGCCATCGGGCGGTAGCCGCGCACGTGGGGCAGGCCCAGTTCGGCGGCGACGGCCGAGATGTTCATGTGCTTGAACTCGACCGAACGGTGACTGCGGCCGGTTCGCTCCATCAGAGCGCGGGCGCGGTGGGCCTTGACGAACGGCTGGCCGGCCGCGTCGAGGGCCAGCATGGCGAACCAGTCGGCGACGATGACGTCGAGCTCGTCCGCGCTCCAGCCCGTGCCAACCTTGGATTGATCTACCAAACGCCGCCTCCTCGCAGAGGTTAGGCTGAACACGCTTCGCTTGACCAGGCGGTGTCCGTTCGGAAGCGTCGAGTTGTCCGCGCTCGCGCCGATTTCCCCTTTCGCCTCAGGGACCGTGAGGTTTTTCGAAGCGTCGAACTCGCCCGGTATCCCGGCCCTGCGAGAATGCGCGCATGACCCGAGCCTATGTCGAAGCCCCCGCCACCCATTTCCGGCTGAAGCCCGAGACCTGGGCCATTATCGCCGAGGAATACAAGAACGGGGCGACGGCGAAGGATATCGGGGCCAAGTGGAAGGTCGCGCCGTCGTCGGTCTATCGCTACGCCTGCCGAGACGGCTGGACCAAGAAGGGGATGGGCGACGCGCGGGCGCGGGCCCATGCGCGGATGGTCGAGGCGGAAGAGGCCTCGGTCCGGTCGATGCAGCCGGTGGGATCGCGGGCGCTGAAGGCCCTGTTCCAGCCCGCGCCGGCGGACGACCCGGAAGCCACGGACCCCGCCGCCCTGTCGAACGCCGCGACCCTGGCCTCGGGCCGGGCCATGAAGGGGCGGCTGTGGAACGAGGCGAAGGCCCTGGCCGGGCTGGCGGAGACCTATGCCCGCCTGGCGAAGGGGGCGGAGGCCGCGCGGCTGACGGTCGAGACCATCGACCTGCCGCTGCTGTTCGACATCCTGGTGACCGACAACGAGGCGGCGCGGGCGCGGTTCGCGCTCTGGGGGGACGGTCCGGAAACGGAGCACTATGCGCTGAGAAGTCGGTACTGGGAGATCGAGCGGCAGAACAAGGCGGCGTTCAACGACTACGACCTCGACAACACGCGTCGGATCCACGGACTGGAGCGGATGATCCGCGACCTGGGCGGCGAGCCTCCGGCCGCGGATGCCGAATGAGAGGCGGCGCGTGCCCAAGGTAACGGCAGCCGGAAATGGTCAAGACGACCGATGAACTCTCCGGATCTAAGTGTGAATACATAGATCGTCTCCGAAAAGCCTGGCTGTTCTTTTTTATTCGGAAACGATTTGGGCTCAGGAATACTGAACCTGTATTTCCCGTTTCGAGGAACCATCCGTAGTCTGTGTGGTTCAGATCGGGAATCGAGACCACACCATGCCGTTCAGCGGAACGCCCCACGACCCGACAAACCCGACGCACAGGACGCGAGTCCTGGTCGTCGAGGACGAATGCGTGATCCGAATGGTGGTCTCCGATCATCTGCGCGACGTCGGCTTCCTCGTGACCGAGGCCATGGACGGCGACGAGGCGATCGCCATCCTGACGTCCGGCCTGTTCATCGACCTGGTCTATACCGATGTGCGGATGCCGGGGGTGGCGGACGGGATGGACGTGCTGCGCTTCGTGCGGCGCACCCAGCCCGACCTGCCGGTGCTGATGACCTCGGCGCATCTGGAGCCGGCCATCGCCTATTCCGGCGGGGCGTGCGGCTATCTGGCCAAGCCGACGGAGCCCGAGGCGATCTCGGTGGCGATCCGGGCGGCGCTGGATCTGGCGGCCTGACGAGGCGGCCGGGTCTTCGCGCCTGACGCCTTGACCCGGGCGGCGAACAGGCCCCTGTGCGCCCCATGGCGACCGAGACCGTATACATCCTGCAGACCTATGTTCAGGGGCGCGGCAACGCCCTGAAGGCCGAGCCCCAGGTCGGCTGCAAGACGGCCGAGGAGGCGCGCCGCAAGGCCGAGCGCCTGGCGCCGCTCCGGCTGGGCGTGGTGGCCTTCGCGGTCTCGGCGGACACCGAGATGGGCGATTACGACGAGACGCCGACGATCCTGTTCCGGGCCGGGCGGCTGCCGGAGATGTTCGACCTCTAGGCGCGCCGGAAGGCGGCGACGGCGTTGACGGTGGCGCGGACCGAGGCCTCGATCCCGGCCCAGTCCCCGGCCCTGACCGCCGCGTCGGTGATCAGTTTGGAACCCATGCCGGCGGCGACGATGCCCGCGCCGAACCATTTGCCGATGCTGGCCGCGTCGGGGTCGACGCCCCCGGTCGGCATGATCTTGGTCCAGGGCATGGGGCCCATCACGGCCTTGACGAAGTCCGGGCCGCCGACGCTGGCCCCGGGGAACAGTTTGACGATCTCGCAGCCCAGGGCCTGGGCCTCGCTGATGTCGCGGACCGAGCCGCAGCCGGGGAAGTAGGCGACCATGCGGCGGTTGCAGACCTGGGCGACCTCGGGGACCAGGGCCGGGGAGACGACGAAGCGGGCGGCGCGGTTGAGGTACAGGGCGGCCGTGCCGGCATCCAGCACCGAGCCGATGCCCAGGACGATGCCGGGGTCGGTGCGGGCGATCTCGCGGGCGATGTCGGCGAACAGGTCGACGGCGAAGTCGCCCCGGTTGGTGAACTCGATCACCGGCGCGCCGCCCCGGGCGCAGGCGCGGATGACGTTCAGCGCCACCTCGGGGTCGGCATGGTAGAAGACCGGGCAGACGCCCTGGGCCTGGAGCGCGGTCAGGACGGAGAGGCGGTCGTGCGGCATGGGACGCTCCAGCTGGGGTGCCCCGAAATCGACTGGGCGCGCCGTGACGTCAAGTGACGTTGCGTTGCACCGCCTATTGCCAGCGCGTGCCGACGCCGCCGCCCTCGTCCCACTCGCCGCCGGCGTCCAGGGCGTCGTCGAAGTCGAGCAGGCGGTCCAGCAGCAGGCCGGCGACGACGCCCAGCACGGCCACGCCCACCAGGGTGGCGACCGAGCCGAGGCCGATCTTTTCCGAGCGGGTCAGGCGGCGACGGCCGTCGGCGTCGATGATGCGATCTTTGGCGGGGGCCATCAGGCGTCCTCTCTCAGGCGCATGGTCTTCTTGACCTTGGACATGGCGCGGTCGCGGCGCAGGCGCGACAGGTGGTCGATGAACAGGACGCCGTTCAGGTGGTCGAGCTCGTGCTGGAAACAGACGGCGTACAGGCCCTCGATCTCTTCCTCGATGCGGGCACCGGCGCGGTCCAGATAGGCGACGCGAACGCGGGCCGGGCGCTCGACCTCGTCGAAATATTCGGGGATGGAGAGGCAGCCCTCTTCGTAGCAGAAGGTCTCGTCCGAGGCCCACAGGACCTCCGGATTGACGAAGAAGCGGGGGTTGGGGACGCGGGGGGTGTCCTCGTTCTCCACTTCGCCCTCGGCAGCGGGCTCGCTGCCCTCGGGCGCGGGGCCGTCGCCGAGGTCCATGACGACGACGCGCTGCAGCTCGCCGATCTGGACGGCGGCCAGGCCGATGCCGGGAGCGTCGTACATGGTGTCCAGCATGTCATCCATCAGGGCGCGCACCGCGTCGTCGACGACGGCGACAGGCTTCGACACCTGTTTCAGGATCGCCAGGTCGGGGGCGTTGTCGATGGTCAGGATGCGTCGGATGGCCATGCCCGTCAGGTAGGCGCGAGGGCGGGGAGGGTCAAGTTGGCGCGGGCCTCGCGCGTATGCTGTAGGAGAGCGCATACGGCGCGAAAGGAGGCCGACCATGACCGATCAACCCACCATCGGCCGCTTCGACGGGCGCGCCCACCTGCTGCCCGTGCGGGTTTATTACGAGGACACCGACTTCACCGGCCTGGTCTATCACGCCAACTATGTGCGCTATTTCGAGCGGGGGCGGTCGGACTTCCTGCGCGCCATCGGCATCGACCACACCGACCTGCTGGAGGGGGAGGCCCCGATGGCCTTCGTCATCGCGGCGCTGAACCTGACCTTCCTTCGGCCGGCGCGGATCGACGACGCTTTGGTGGTGCGCACCCTCTACGACACGGTGAAGGGCCCTCGCCTGTTGATCTCCCAGACGATCGAGCGGGACGGGCAGGTGCTGTGCCGGGCCGAGGTCACGGCGGTCTGCATCCATCTGGACGGGCGGCCCCGTCGGCCGACGCGTGCCCTGGTCGAGGCCGTCACGCCGTGGCTGGCGAAGGCCGGCGACGCTGGTTAGACTTCGGCCGGCCCGTGGCGGTCTCGCCACAAGGTGGCGGTCGTCGGGATTGGGGGCTGGCAAACCGCCCCCGATCCGCTCACTGCCTTAGAACCGCCATCGCCCCTCGCTCGATAGGGCGAAAGACGCCCCAAGACGCCCAAGGGATTCCCGCATGACCGTCGCCGCCACCGTCGCCACCGAAGCCTCGATGATGAACCCGGTCACCCTGTTCATGACCGCCGACTGGATCGTGAAGAGCGTGATGATCGGCCTGGCCGTGGCCTCGGTCTGGTCCTGGACCATCATCATCGACAAGGCGTTTCGCTTCACCGCCCTGAACCGCGAGGCCAATGCCTTCGAGGACGCGATCGCCTCCGGCCGGTCGCTGGAGGATGTGGCGGCCCAGGCCGGGCCGCAGCCGACCCACGCCCTGCCGCGCATGCTGGTCGTCGCGCTCGGCGACTGGAAGGAGACGCGGCAGAAGGGGCCCATGACCGACAGCCAGGGCGGCCTGCTGGTCAGCCGCATCGACCGGGCGCTGGACTCCCTGATCGCCCGCGAGAGCCAGAGGATCGAGGAGGGGCTCGGCGTGCTGTCGGTGGTGGCCACGGCCTCGCCGTTCATCGGCCTGTTCGGCACGGTCTGGGGCATCATGAACGCCTTCGGGCGGATCGCGGCGGCGGGCAACACCAACCTGACCACCGTGGCCCCGGCCATCGCCGAGGCCCTGTTCGCCACGGCCATCGGCCTGGCGGCGGCGATCCCGGCCTATATCGCCTACAACAAGTTCTCGATCGACGCGGGCAAGTTCACCGGCCGCCTGGAGAGTTTCGCCGACGACCTGCAGGCCGCCGTGGCCCGGCGGCTGGGGTCGACGGCCCCGGCCTCCGTGACGCCGCCGCCGGCACCAGGCATCCCCGCGTCCGGCGGCGATCTGCTCACCCGCCGGAGCGTCTGAGATGGCCATGGGTGGTGGGGCCGGCGGCGGTCGCGGCCGGGGTCGTCGGCGCGCGCGCCGGCGGCCGTTGAGCGAGATCAACGTCACGCCGCTGGTGGACGTGATGCTGGTGCTGCTGATCATCTTCATGATCTCGGCCCCGCTGCTGACCGTCGGCGTGCCGGTCGAACTGCCCCAGACCGAGGCCAGCGCGGTCGAGACCGACCAGCCGCCGGTGACGGTGTCGATCGATCAGGACGGGGCGATCTTCGTGGCACGTGACGAGACCGCCTATGACGCCCTGATCGAACGGGTGACGGACGCGGCCGGCGCCACTGAAAAGGCCGAACTGTCGATCTTCGTGCGGGCCGACGGGCGGGCCCCCTATCAGGCGGTGGCGCGGGTGATGGCGCGGCTGTCGGCGGCGGGCTTCACCAAGCTGAACCTGATCACCGACACGGCCCCGGACGCCTGAGGATGGCCGCGCGTCCGTCACCGGCGATCCTGGGCGCGATCCTGCTGCACGCGGGCGTGGGGGCGCTGTTCCTGCTGCGCGGACCGGAGCCTGAGGAAGAGATCGTGCCGATGATCTCCTCGGTGCCCGTCTCGATCGTCTCGTCCGAGGTGATCGAGGCCGCCGCTCCCGACAATCCGTCCGAGGAGCTGGTGACCGAAGACGCCGCGACCGCCCCGGTGGAGGCTCCGCCCGAACCGACCCCGCCAGCCCCGACACCGCCGACCCCCAGCCCGCCGACCCCGCGTCCGACGCCGACACCCCCGACGCCGCGCCCGACGCCCGCCCCGACCCGTCCGGCTCCGCGCCCGACGCCGACACCGCCTCGGCCGACGCCGACCCCGACGCCGCCCCGGGCCACGCCGCCGGCCCCCGCGCGTCCGACTCCGGCGCGGCCGACGCCGACCCCCGCCCGGCCGGCGGCGACCCGCCCGACCCCGTCCCTGGATCTGGACTCCCTGGCCGGCCCGCGTCGTCCGGCCGCGACCCAGGGCACGCGGGCCCCGACCGGGCAGCAGGGCGCCGGCCGGGCGCCCCAGGCCACGGGGCCGCAGCTGACCGCCGTATTCAACCAGGTCTATCCGAACTGGACCCTGCCCTGCGACATTCCCGGCGCCAACGCCCTGCGGATCGAGATGGACGTGACCCTGTCCGCCGACGGCCGGATCACGGCCGGACCGACGCTGCGTAACGCACGGTCGGACAGCGTCTATCGCGCCGCCGCCGACGGGGCCCTGCGCGCCATTCGCCAGACGGCTCCGTTCGATGTACCGCAAGGGTTCCCGGGCGGCGCGTTCCGGCCGGTGTTCGTGACCGAACGGGCCTGCCGGAACCGCTAGGAGCGCGGACCTCCAGGTCCGCATTCTGCACTCCAGTCGACAAGAGCGGACCTGGAGGTCCGCGGTCCCCAGATCTTGCCGTCCGCAAAGTCGCCCCAATCGCCCGCAAGCTGGCGTTTGTCACACGGTCTGGCGATAAGGACCGGGACATGCCTGATTTCGCCTGGAGACTTCGATGCGTCTGAACCTGCTTCTCGGCACCGTGGCGGCCCTCGGCATCCTGGCGACGTCCCCGCAGGCGCAGACCCAGGGGCTGAACGGGCCCAGCCGCCAGCAAAGCCAGGCCCAACCCGCCCAGACCGGCGAGCCGATCGAGGTCGAGATCGACCAGGGCGTGCTACGCCCCTTCCAGATCGCGGTGGCCCCCTTCAGCGGCCAGAACGGCGCGTCCCTGACCGAGGTGCTGTCGGGCGACCTGCGGCGCTCAGGCTTCTTCGAGCCGATCAACCCCGGCAGCTTCATCGAGACCGGCCTGACCCTGGCCAATGCCCCGAACTTTCCGCAGTGGACCCAGATCGGGGCTCAGGCGGTGCTTTATGGTTCGGTCAGCCCGCGTCCGGACGGTCGCAACGACTTCGGCTTCCGGCTGTACGACCCGTACCGCCAGTGCCAGCTGGTCAGCTACAATTTCACCGCTACGCCCGAACAGTGGCGCCGGATCGCGCACAAGATCGCCGACGTCGTCTATGCCCGGATGACCGGCGAGACCGGGGTGTTCGACACTCGCATCATCTATGTCGCCGAAAGCGGGACCGAGCTGAACCGGCTTAGCCGCCTCGCGATCGTGGACCAGGACGGCTACAACCCCGTGTTCCTGACCGACGGGTCGGAGATCATCCTGACGCCGCGCTTCTCGTCCAACCCGGACGAGATCACCTATATGGCGCTGGGCAAGGACTACAGCCGGATCTACCTGTACAACCTGACCACCGGCCGGCGCGAAAGCCTGGGCGAGTTCGACGGCCAGGCCCTGGCGCCGCGCTATTCGCCGGACGGGACCAAGGTGGCCTTCTCGATCATTCAGGGCGGCAATACCGACGTCTATGTGATGAACCTGCGCACGCGTCAGCTGTCGCGCCTGACCAGCGATCCCGGCATCGACACCTCGCCGTCGTTCAGCCCCGATGCGTCGAGGATCGTGTTCAACTCGGACCGGACCGGGACGCCGCGCCTGTATGTGATGAACGCCGACGGCTCGAACCAGCGGCCCATCAGCCGCGGCGGCGGCAGCTATACGGCCCCGGCCTGGAGCCCGCGCGGCGACCTGATCGCCTTCACCAAGTCGGGCGGGGGCCAGTTCGGCATCGGCGTCATGGCCACCGACGGTTCGGGCGAGCGGATGCTGAGCCGCAGCTATTTCGAGGAGGGCCCGTCCTGGGCCCCCAACGGCCGCTATCTGATGTTCTCGCGCCAGACGCGGGGCGGGAACACCAATCTGTGGATGGTGGACCTGTCCGGCCGGGTCATCGCCCAGTCGGGCTATCAGGGCCGCGGGTCCGACCCGGCCTGGTCGCCCCTGCTGGACGACGCGCCGCAGAACCTGGGCACCGGCGGGGCCGACAGCTGCCCGACCTGACCCTTTGACAGCCCTCTCCTATGGACGCAGCCTTGTGGTAGGGTTGCGCCCGGCCCGAACAGACCCAGGAACCCGTAGAATGTCCCCGTCCTCCATCGCCAAGATCGCTCTCCTCGGCCTGGCCGCCCTGTCCATGGCCGCCTGCACCCCGCGCCGCCCGGTGACGGGCGCGACGGACGGCACCGGCGGGGCCGTGGCCAACAATCCGGTCTATCCCGGCCCCGGCAATGGCGGCATCGACGGCGGATCGACCGGCCCGGCGGCCGTCGGCTCGGCCCAGGACTTCGTCGTCAACGTCGGCGACCGGATCTATTTCGACCTCGACAGCTATTCCGTCAGCCCCGAGGCCTATCCGCGCCTCGACGCCCAGGCCGCCTGGCTGCAGCGCTATCCCCAGGTCCAGGTCCGGATCGAAGGCAATGCCGACGAGCGCGGCACCCGTGAGTACAACCTGGCCCTGGGCGCGCGCCGGGCCGAGTCGATCCGCAACTATCTGATCAACCGCGGCGTGCCGGCCGGGCGGATCGACACCATCAGCTTCGGCAAGGAGCGGCCGATCGCCGAGGGTTCCAGCGAGGACTCGTGGGCCCGCAACCGCAACGGCCACACGGCGATCGTGTCGGGCGCCAACTAAGTCAGGGGCGCGTTCTGTCTCTTCCCCGTCCGAAGGACGGGGAAGGGGACCGCCCGCCGCCTGGCGGGGGGTGGAGGGGTTCTTGACGCCCCATTGATCCTGCCAGTTTCAAGAGCCCCTCCGTCTGCTCGCAAGGGCTCGCATCCACCTCCCCATTCGCCAAGCGGCGAACGGGGAGGAGACTGCTTTCTCGACCTTGCCTCAATCCCACCCAGGCCTCAGATTGTGCGTCGCACGGTCTGGGGGACCCCATGGTGGATATCGAGGCGACCGGGGGGCTGGTCACCGGCGGCGTGATCGCGGGCGCGATCGAAAAGCCGAGCGGGCATGCGGGGGAGGCCCATGCCGGGACCTGCAGCGACTGCGGCCAGCCTGTCAGCGGGAATTTCTGCGCCCACTGCGGCCAGCCGACCCATGTGCACCGCTCGCTGCTGCATCTGGGCGAAGAACTTCTGCACGGCGTCATGCATTTCGACGCCCGCATCTGGCGCACCCTGCCGCTGCTGCTGCTGAACCCCGGCAAGCTGACGCGCGAGTGGATCCACGGCAAGCGGACCCGCTACGTCTCGCCCCTGGCCATCTTCCTGTTCACCGTCTTCCTGATGTTCTTCGCCCTCAGCTTCGGCGGGGTGGAACCAATCCAATCGCAGTCGCTGGATGAGCGGATCGCGGAGGCTCGGACCGCGGTGGTGGAATCGCGCGAAGCCTTGGCCACGGTCCAGGCCGAAACGCCGTCCGATACCCCCGGCAGGGCCGGTATCGTGGCGGGGGCCCAGGGGGCGGTGACGGGCGCCGAGGCGACGCTGCGCATGCTGGAAGAGGCCAAGACGGCCGCGCCTCGGGCCGACGGCCTGGCCCCCGGCAGCTGGCAGGCCAGCGTGGCCGACTCCGTTCACGACGGCCGGGTCACCATCGGGATCGGCGACAAGAAGATGAAGGAGAAGATCCTCCACAAGCTCGCGAACCCGGACTTCGCCCTCTACAAGATCCAGCAGACGGCCTACAAGTTCGCCTTCCTGCTGATCCCGCTGTCGATCCCGTTCGTGTGGCTGCTGTTCGCCTGGAAGCGGGGGTTCACCTGGTACGATCACGGCGTCTTCGTGCTGTATTCCCTGACCTTCATGGCCATCCTGACCATGGCCGTCGGGGTCTTCGGTCGGTGGGATGGATGGTTTCCGGACACCCTCGTCGGCCTGCTGATGCTGTCGGTGCCGGTGCACATGTTCGCCCAGTTGAAAGGCACCTATGGGCTGTCGATCTTCTCCGCGCTGTGGCGCACGGCCTTCCTGCTGCTGTTCTGCGTCTTCACGATCACCCTGTTTCTCGCAGCGATCATCCTGATGGGGCTGACGGGGTGAGCGTCGGCCTTGCGGCGGCCCCAAATCGGTGAAAGCTGTGGCGTCATGAAAAGCCTGCTCACGTTTCGGAACATCGCCCTCGCCACGGTCGCCTGCGGCCTAGTCGGCGGCGCGGTGGTCGCCCAGACCCAGCCCCTGCCGGCGGTGCAGTGGGACAATCGCCGGCTGGACACGCTGGACCGCAATGTCCGCCGCCTCGAGCGCGCCCTGACCCAGAGGAACAGCCAGGGCCAGCCCGTGCTGGTCGAGCCGGATCCCGAGGTCGTCGCCCTGCAGGACCGGGTCGGGCAGATGGATCGCCGGCTGGCCGACCTGGAGGCCACGGTGCTGCGGGTGAACGGCGACCTGGAGCGGATGACCTTCTCGCAGGACGAGGGCGACCGCGACAACGCCGCCCTGCGCACCCGGCTGGCCGATGCCGAGACGCGGGTCCAGGCCCTGGAGCGCGCGGCGACCGAGGCCCGGGCGGCGGAAGAAGCCGAGGCGGCGGGGCCGCGCTCGCCCACCGGCGACGCCGTGGCCGATCTGGCGGCGGCGAGGGCGCTGTCGGCCACCGACCCGGCGCGCGGGCGGGCGGCGCTGGAGGCGGTGACGGCCAACTGGCCGGACACGGCCCAGGGACGCGAGGCGCTTTGGCGGGTCGGCGACCTCATCCGCGCGGGTGGCGACCAGGCCGGGGCGGTGCAGCAATACGCCCAGGCCCTGCAGGGCTGGCCGACCCAGACCTGGGCCGGGGAGGTGACGCTGAAACTGGCGCGGGGGCTGGAGGCGACCAACCGCGATCCGCAGGCCTGCGCGGCGCTCGGTGAATACACCCGGCGCTATGCGGCGACCTCGACCCCGGCCCTTCGACAGATCGCGACGGACACGGGACGGGCGGCGAACTGCACCTGAGCGGCACCCTCGAGGGGCGGGTCTCGGCGCGCCTCGACGCGCGGGTGCAACGCGACGTCGATCATCCGGTCGCCCTGGCCCTGTCCGGAGGCGGGGACTCCATGGCCCTGCTGCTGATCGCGGCCGACTGGGCGCGGGACGCGGGGCGGCGACTGCTGGCGATCACCGTCGATCACGGACTAAGCCCGGAGGCGGCGGACTGGAGCCGGCGGTGTGCCCGTGCGGCTCGCGCGGTCGGGGCGGACTGGATCGAATGCCGTTGGGCGGGGGCGAAGCCGGCGACGGGTCTTCCCGCCGCCGCCCGCCGCGCGCGGCATGCCCTGATCGGAAATGCCGCCCGGCAGGCGGGGGCCAGGGTGGTGCTGTTCGCCCATACGGCGGACGATCTCGCCGAGAGCGACTGGATGCGGGCGCGCGGCTCGACCCTGGGGGGCCTGCGGGAATGGTCGCCGTCGCCCGCCTGGCCCGAAGGGCGCGGGCTGATGCTGCTGCGGCCCATGCTGGAGGAGCGGCGGGAGGCGTTGCGGGACTGGCTGCGGGCGCGGGGGCAGGACTGGGTCGAGGATCCGGCCAATGCGCGGTTCGAGCGCGGGCGGGCGCGGGCGGCATTGCACGCTCTCCCAGAGGGAGAGGGCTTGAGGCTCGCAGAGCCCAGCGATGCGCCAGCCGAAAGGGTGAGGGGTTACGATGCGAACCGGGAAGAGGATAACCCCTCACCCTTTCGCGCAAGTCCGATCGCTGACGCTCTCGGGCGCTCACGCCCTCTCCCGCTGGGAGAGGGATTCGAGGGGGTGGCCGCGGATCTGGCCGTGACGCTGCTGTGCGCGGCGGGGCATGACCGGCGGCCGCGGGGGGATCGGCTGGGCGCGCTCTCGGCGAGGGTCGCAGCGGGCGAGGCCTTCACGGCGACGCTGGCGGGGGCGCGGGTCGAGGCGTCGCGCGACCGGGTCATCGTCGGCCGCGAGGCGGGGGAATTCAAGCGCGTGCCCGTCCCGCCGCTGGTCCTTCAACCCGGCACGCCGGCGGTGTGGGACGGACGCTATGAGATCACCGCGCCGGAGGCCGGATGGACCGTCGTCGCCGCCCTCGGCCGGCTGAACCGTCTGTCGAAGGCCGATCGCGCGATCGCCGAGACGGTGCCGGCCTGGGGGCGGGGGGCCCTGCCGGTCCTGATCCGGGACGGTGTGGATGCGCCGGTTCTTGCATGGCGCGCGGCGGCGGTGCGCGCCCTGGCCCCGCGTCGGCTGCGTCTGGCGCTGGGCGAAACGACGCAGGAATGCGAGCTTCACGGAACGATCCATGGCGAAACGACACCGTCTGACCTATTTTGAATTCAACGACGTGAAACCCATGCCGGACGAGCGGCCGGCGACGAGGAAATCAGAGCGATGAACCTGCGCAATATGGCGATCTGGGGCGTGATCCTTTTGGGTCTTCTGGCCGTCTATGCCGCGGTCAGTCAGAACAACGGCATGGCCATGCCGGGCTCGCCCGCGACATCGACCACCCGTCCCGTGGCCATCACCTATTCCCAGCTGAACGACCAGGTCGCGGCCGGCGACGTCAAGTCGGTGATGATCTCCGGTGATCAGGTCACCGGCACCTATGCCAACGAGACACGATTCACCGCCGTGGTGCCGATCTCGGACACCCAGCTGGCGGCCCGTCTGGACGCCGCCGGGGTCGATGTCGGAGCCAAGACCGTGCGCCAGTCGGTGTGGATGAGCGCCCTTCTGGGCCTGCTGCCGATCCTGTTGCTGGTCGGGGTGTGGATCTTCTTCATGCGCCAGATGCAGGGCGGCGCGCGTGGGGCCATGGGCTTCGGCAAGTCCAAGGCCAAGCTGCTGACCGAGCACAAGGGCCGCAAGACCTTCGACGACGTCGCCGGCGTGGACGAGGCCAAGGAAGAGCTGCAGGAGGTCGTCGACTTCCTGAAGGACCCGGGCAAGTTCCAGCGCCTGGGCGGCAAGATCCCCAAGGGAGCCCTGCTGGTCGGCCCTCCCGGCACCGGCAAGACCCTGCTGGCCCGCGCCGTCGCGGGTGAGGCGGGCGTGCCCTTCTTCTCCATCTCCGGCTCGGACTTCGTCGAGATGTTCGTGGGCGTCGGCGCCAGCCGGGTGCGCGACATGTTCGAACAGGCCAAGAAGAACGCCCCCTGCATCATCTTCATCGATGAGATCGACGCCGTCGGTCGTCACCGCGGCGCCGGCCTGGGTGGCGGCAACGACGAGCGCGAGCAGACGCTGAACCAGCTGCTGGTCGAGATGGACGGGTTCGAGGCCAATGAAGGCATCATCCTGATCGCCGCCACCAACCGTCCCGACGTGCTGGACCCGGCCCTGCTGCGTCCCGGCCGCTTCGACCGTCAGGTCGTGGTGCCGAACCCCGACGTCAACGGCCGCGAGAAGATCCTGCGCGTCCACATGAAGGACGTGCCCCTGGCGTCGGACGTCATGGTCAAGACCATCGCGCGCGGCACGCCGGGCTTCTCCGGCGCCGACCTGGCCAATCTGGTCAACGAAGCGGCCCTGATGGCCGCGCGCAAGGATCGGCGCATGGTGACCCAGCGCGATTTCGAGGACGCCAAGGACAAGGTCATGATGGGCGCCGAGCGCAAATCCATGGCCATGAACGAGGAAGAGCGCCGCCTGACCGCCTATCACGAGGGTGGGCACGCCATCGTCGCCATGAACGTCAAGATGGCCGACCCGGTGCACAAGGCGACCATCGTCCCGCGCGGCCAGGCCCTGGGCATGGTCATGCAGCTGCCGGAAGGCGACCGCTATTCCATGAAGTACCAGCAGATGGTCGATCGCATCGCCATCATGGCCGGCGGCCGGGTGGCCGAGGAGATCATCTTCGGCAAGGAGAACATCACCTCGGGCGCCTCCTCCGACATCCAGCAGGCGACCAAGCTGGCCAAGCGGATGGTGACCCAGTGGGGCTTCTCCGACGTGCTCGGCACCGTGGCTTACGGCGAGAACGAGCAGGAGGTCTTCCTGGGCCACTCGGTCGCGCGCAGCCAGAACATCAGTGAAGAAACCGCCCGCACCATCGACGCCGAGGTCAAGCGGCTGGTCACCTCCGGCTGGGACGAGGCCCGCGAGATCCTGACCCGCAAGGCCGAGGATCTGGAAAAACTGGCCCAGGCCCTGCTGGAGTACGAGACCCTGTCGGGCGAGGAGATCAAGGACCTGCTGGAGAAGGGCGCGGCCCCGAACCGCGACGAGAACAACTTCCCCAACGCCGGGCCTTCGGTCTCGGTGCCGGTCACGCCGATCTCGGAAGGCGTCACGGTCGTCGCCTCGGGTCAGCATCCGACGGTCCACTAGGCCAACCCATCTCCCTCCCCCTTGGGGGAGGGTCGTCGGCGCGAAGCGACGACGGGGTGGGAGGGGCAAGGCTCCTCAGACTCCGTCGCCACGTCGCCTTGCCGCCCCCACCCGGTCGCTGCGCGACCACCCTCCCCCGAGGGGGAGGGAGAAGGCCTGTGCATGCGACCCAGGGTCATGGGCATATTGAACGTCACACCCGACAGCTTCTCGGACGGCGGGCTGCACGCCTCGGCCGAGAGCGGGCTGGCGCAGGCGATGCGGCTGATCGGGGACGGGGCCGACATCCTCGACATCGGGGGCGAGAGCACGCGGCCGGGGGCGGAACCCGTCTCGGCCGATGTCGAGATCGCGCGGACGATCCCCGTCATCGCCGCCGTCCATGCTCGCTGGCACGGACCGATCAGCATCGACACGATGAAGCCCGAGGCGGCGCGGGCCGCGATGGCCGCCGGCGCGACGATCTGGAACGACGTGACGGCCCTGACCTTCTCGCCCGACAGTCCGGCGGTGGCGGCCGATCTGCGGTGCGAGGTCGTGCTGATGCATATGCTGGGCGAGCCGCGCTCCATGCAGGTGGAGCCGCGCTATGACGACGTGGTGGCCGAGGTGAGCGCCTATCTGGTCGAACGGGCGCGGGTGGCGGAGGCGGCCGGGGTGGCCCGGCACCGGATCACGCTGGATCCGGGGGTCGGGTTCGGCAAGACGATCGAGCATAATCTGGCGCTGATCGCGGGGCTGGGCACCCTGGCGGACACCGGCTATCCGGTGCTGATGGGGGCCAGCCGCAAGCGCATGATCCGGAACATAGACCCGTCCGCGGTCGAGGCGGGCGACCGGCTGGGCGGCTCCCTGGCCATTTCCCTGGATGCGGCGCGCCGGGGGGCGGCGATCGTCCGCGTGCACGACGTGCGCGAGACGGTCCAGGCCCTGGCGGTTCAGGCGGCCATCACGGCAGCCGGGTCAGCAGTCGCGCCCCTCGACCCAGGGTGAACCAGGCCCAGGTCCAGTTCACATAGACGGCGACCCGGCTGCGGAAGTCGATCAGCAGCATCAGGTGGACCAGGGACCAGGCCAGCCACGCGACGAAACCCTTGATCTTCCACGGCCCCAGAAGGGCGACCGCGCGCGACCGTCCGATCACCGCCATCGTGCCCCAGTCGCGATAGCGGAAGGGGGCCGGATCGGGTCTCCCCTCCAGGCGAGCGCGGATCAGGCGGCCGACCCACTGGCCCTGCTGCTTGGCCACCGGGGCGAGCCCGGGCAAGGGCTTGCCCGCCTGGTGGTAGCTGGCCACGTCGCCGATCGCGTAGACATCCTCCAGCCCGGGCACGGCGCAGTGCGCGTCGACCACCACGGCGCCGTTGGGCGCGCTCAACGCGCCCAGCCAGGTCCCGACGGGCCGCGCCTGGACCCCCGCGCTCCACAGCACGGCCGCCGCTTCCACGGTCTCACCGCCCGCGCGCACCACCCCGTCGGAGATCGCCTCGACGGCGACCCCCGTCCGCACCTCGACCCCCAGTTCGCGCAGGGCGCTTTCGGCATAGGCGGACAGGTCTTCGGGGAAGGCGGACAGCACCCGCGGTCCGGCCTCGAACAGGATCACCCGCGCCCGGGTCGGATCGATGCGGCGGAACTCGTCACGCAGGGTCATGCGCGCCATCTCGGCGATGGTCCCGGCGGTTTCGACGCCCGTCGGGCCGGCACCGACGACCACGAATGTGGTCAGGCGTCGCGCCTGTTCGGGATCGTCCGCCCGTTCGGCTCGCTCGAACGCCGCCAAAAGCTTGCCACGAATGGTCAGGGCGTCGTCCAGCGACTTCAGGACCTCGGCATGATCGGCCCATTCCGGATGGCCGAAGAAGCTGTAGGCGGCACCGGTCGCCAGGATCAGCACGTCATAGGCCTGGTCCGGCCCGTGCTTCAGCCGCACGCTTTTGGTCCCTGGATCCACGCCGGTGACCTCGCCCATCAGCACCGTCACATTGGCCTGGCCCCGCAACAGGGTGCGCGCGGCCGTGGCGATGTCGGCCGGCGACAAGGCAGCCGTGGCGACCTGATACAGAAGGGGCTGGAACAGATGGTGATTGGTGCGGTCGATCAGCACCACATCGACATCCGCGCCTTTCAGCGCCCGGACGGCGGCCAGGCCGCCAAACCCTGCGCCCACGATCACCACGGTCTTGCGCGACAAGGCGGTCTCCTTCGGCTGTGCCGGGTGCCTATAGCGACCTATCGCGCGCGTGGCTTGCGCCGGCGTCCGCCATCTTGCCCCCCGTCCGGGTTTACGCCATTCCGGGCGCATGATCTCACCTCTTGGACGCGTCCTGATCATCGCCGGCTCGGACTCCAGCGGCGGGGCCGGGATCCAGGCCGACATCAAGGCCGTGACGGCGATGGGCGGCTATGCGGCCACGGCGATCACCGCGATCACGGTGCAGAACACCCTGGGCGTCCACGGCGTCCATCCCCTGCCGCTGGACCTGATCGAGGCCCAGGCGCGGGCCGTGCTGGACGACATCGGGGCCGATGCGATCAAGACCGGCATGCTGGGCTCGGTGGCGGTGGTCGAGCGGGTGGCGGCGATCCTGGACACCAGCGACGCCGCCGCCGTGGTCGATCCGGTCATGGTGGCGAAAGGGGGCGCGGCCCTGCTGGACGCGGACGCCGTCGAGGCCGTGCGGTCGCTGATGATCCCGCGCGCGGCCCTGCTGACCCCCAATGCGCCGGAGGCCGAGGCCTTGACCGGGATCGCCGTCGCCGACCTGGACGGCCAGCGTCGGGCGGGGGAGGCGCTGCTGGGGATGGGGGCCCGGGCGGTGCTGATGAAGGGCGGGCATGTGGCTGGGGAGACGGTCGTCGACCTGTTGATGACGCCGATGTCCGAGACCCTGCTGGAAGGGCCGCGGATCGAGACGACCTCGACCCACGGCACCGGCTGCACCTTAGCCAGCGCGATCGCGGCGGGGCTGGCGCTGGGCCGGCCGCTGGAGGTCGCGGTGGCGGAGGGCTGGGCCTATGTCGCCGAGGCGATCCGGCGCGCGCCGGGCCTGGGGCATGGCCATGGCCCGCTGGACCACGGCTGGCCGCTGCGCGACGCGGCCGAGCGGCGGCGATGAGCGGGCTGCAGGGCCGACTGGACGCGATCGTCCGCGCCGATGACGGCCTGATGCATGTCATGACCACGGTGCGCGCGCAGGGTCTGCCGGATTGGCGGATCTTTTCCGGCGCGGTCTATCAGTCGGTGTGGAACGCCTTGACGGGGCGGCCGGCGGGCTACGGGCGCAAGGATTTCGACCTGGGCTACTATGACCCGGACACCTCGTGGGACGCCGAGGACGTCGTGATCAAACGAGTCGCCGCCGCCTTCGACGAGCCCTTCGCCAGCACCGTCGAGGTCCGCAACCAGGCGCGGGTGCCGCTGTGGTTCCCAGCGCATTTCGGCGAACCCTATGCGCCGATCGCCTCGACCGACGAGGCCCTGGAGCGGTTCGTGGCCCCGGCCTTCGCGGTTGGCATACGGCTGGAGCCGGACGACACGATCAGCGTCGCGGCGCCTCTGGGGCTGCAGGACCTGTTCGGGATGATCCTGCGGCCCAATCCGAACCGGGGCGTGGCGAAGGATTGGGACCGGGTGGTCGAGCGGGCCCGGGCGCGCTGGCCGGAGCTGACCGTCATCGACGGCCCTGGAGTCACGGTGTTCGACGAAACGGTGTAGGGTCCCTGCGGAGCGACAGGAGCCGCTATGTCTCGGACTCGAATGACGCGTCGGCACGCGATCCAGGCCTTGGGGGTGGGGATGTTGGTCTCCAGCCTGGCAGGGCGGGGGGCGGCACAGCCGGGGTTGTCGATCCAGGCGGTGGAGTCGCTGTCGATCCAGGTCGTGGTCGATGCGGCCGTCTTCGGGCCCTTCCTGCCGGACCGGGACCAGCCCGGCCTGCGCATCGAGCGCAATCCGCAGGCCGGCCCGCCCGCGGCCCGCATGTCGCGCCAGAGCCTGATGGCCGAGTTCGGCCTGTCGCTGCTGGCCCAGTCGCGCCTGGACGACGAGACCCGGCGGGTGCTGGTCGATTTCGGCTATTCTTCGGAGGTCCTGGCCAACAATCTGCGGATGCTGGGGATCGATGCCGCGACGCTGGACGCAAGCGTGCTCAGCCACGGGCATCTTGACCACTATGGTGGGTTCGCCGCGTTGCGAAGCGACCCCGCGACGCGTCTGCCGCTCTATGTCGGCGGCGAGGAGACCTTCTGCGAGCGGGTGGCCATGATCGGGGCCCCGCCGCCGGTCATGGGGGCGCTGGACCGCGCGGACCTGGCCTCGGCCGGTTTCGAGGTGCGGATGGCGGCCGATCCGGTGCGGGTGGCGGGGCACGCCTTCACCACCGGCACAATCCCGTTGCAGACGTTCGAGCGGGCGGCGATCCCCACGCGGATGCGGCCGGGCGTCGGCTGCGCGGCGGCGGATCTGTCGGTCGACAAGCGGGACCTGGCCGAACTGGCCGACGACGGGGCGCATGAGCTGGCGACCTGTTATGCGGTGCGCGATCTCGGCCTGGTGGTCATCGCCTCGTGCAGCCATCGCGGCGTGCTCAATTCGGTGCTGCGCGCTCGGGCCGTGTCGGGGATCGACAAGGTTCATGCGGTGGTCGGCGGCTTTCACCTGGTGCGCCCCCGGACCGAGGACGAAGCCCGCCGGACCGTGGCCGAGTTCGCGGCGATCGACCCGACCTGGATCATCCCGATGCATTGCACGGGAGAGGTCTTCATCGCAGAGGCCCTGCGGGTGATGCCCGACAAGGTCGTGCGACCATACGTCGGCAATCGGTTCACCTTCGCGTCGGCGTAAGCGGAGCGGTCGCTGGCCCCGTCGCGGTCCGCCGGTTAGGATCGCGCATGCGCCAGTGGACCATCGACGCCTTCGCCGACCGCCCGTTCATGGGCAATCCGGCCGCCGTGCCGGAGCCGTTCGACGTCTGGCCCGAGGACAGGTGGATGCAGGCCCTGGCGGCCGAGAACAATCATTCGGAGACGGCCTTCCTGCGCCGGACCGCCGACCCCGCGCGGTTCGACCTCCGCTGGTTCACGCCGGCCATAGAGGTGCCGCTGTGTGGCCATGCGACCCTGGCGGCGGCGCACGCCCTGTGGGCGGAGATGGGCGCGGCGGCCGAGGGCCTGACCTTCGACACAGCCTCCGGCGCGCTGACCGTGCGGCGGCACGCGGCAGGCTATGAGATGGATTTCCCGGTCGATCCGGTGACGCGGGTCGAGACGCCGGCGGGTCTGGCCGAGGCGTTGGGGGCCGAACCGGTCGAGGTCTGGGCCGGGCGCTATCTGATGGCGGTGATGGCCGATGCGGCCACGGTGCGGAGGCTGAGGCCGGACCACCGCGCCCTGCTGACCTTCGGCGATAGGGCGATGGAGCGGGGGCAGGTCATCGCCTGCGCCCTGACCGATGACGAGGACGTCGACGTCGTGGATCGCTTCTTCGGGCCGGGCTGCGGACTGGACGAGGACCCGGCGACGGGATCGGCGCGGGGCGGGCTGACACCGCTGTTCGCGGCCAAGCTGGGTCGGTCGACCGTGCGGTTCCTGCAGGCCTTTCCAGGACGCGGAGCGCGGTTCGCGTGCGAACTGGCGGGCGACCGCGTGCTGATCCGGGGGCAGGCGGTCACGGTCCTGGAAAGCCGGCTCCGCGTCTGACGCGGCAAAGGAAAGGGCGCGACCCTTTCGGATCGCGCCCTCGAAGGACGGCCTGGCGGGAGGGCGCGTCGGCCGCCCTTGTCGGTCGGCCTCAGCCGCGATGGTTGTCGCGGTCGCGGCGTTCGACGCGGATCTGCGCCGACAGGCGATCGAAGCGACGGTCGAGATCGGTCCGCTCCCAGGCGGTCAGTCCACCGCGGCGGTAGTTGCTCTCCAGCCGCAGCAGGCTGGTGAACTCGCCGCGCAGGCGGGTGGCCTCGCGACGGCTCAGCGAGCCGCTGCGGACGCCCTGGTCGATGCGACGGTCGAGGTTGGCCTGACGCACGTTGATCGACTGCCAGTTGCCGTAGCCGGCGTTGGCGCTGGCATGGGGGGCGGGCTGGTTGTGACCGCGCGACTGGGCGGCGGCGGGCAGGGCGGCGGCCGTGACGGCGGCCAGGACGAGGGCGGGAACGAGCAGCGTCTTCATCGGATCACTCCATCTCTGGATCATCGCAACCGGACTGGCTGCGTTGATCCGATAAGAGCCGATGGCGGCTGAGCGGCTTCTGAACGACGCGCTTCAGGTGGCGTTCATCGCCCGGGACGCGGTTTCGCCAGGCGTTAAACCTCTCTAAGCTGGACGTTCAGGCGCCGTTCACGGCCGTTCCCCGATAAAGCGCTCCATGACCCGCCTCTCCCTCCTCCTGCTCGCCGCCTTGATCGCTTCCGCCCCTCTGAGCGCGGTGGCGCAGGACCGTGGCGGCTTCCGGGGCGAGCGCGAGCGGAGCGGGGATCGGGCAGAGATGCGCGAACGCCGCCAGATCAGCGTCGCCGAGGCCCAGTCGATCGCCCAGGGACGGGCGGGCGGGGCCCGCTTCGTCGGCTATATGGGGATGCGCGGCGGCAGCCATGTGTTCCGCTTCGAGCGCGACGGCCGTGTCATGGACATCGCCGTCGGGGCCGGCGGCTAGGAAGGGACTGACCATGCGTGTTCTGCTCGTCGAGGACGACGCCGACCTGTCGCGCCAGCTGAAGATGGCGCTGGGCGATGCCGGCTATGCCGTGGATCACGCCGCCGACGGCGAGGAAGCCCATTTCCTGGGCGACACCGAGCCGTATGACGTGGTCGTGCTGGACCTGGGCCTGCCCAAGATCGACGGGGTGTCGGTGCTGGAACGCTGGCGCCGCGACGGCAAGACCACGCCGGTATTGATCCTGACCGCGCGCGGAGCCTGGTCGGACAAGGTCTCGGGCTTCGACGCCGGAGCCGACGACTATCTAACCAAGCCGTTCCACACCGAGGAGCTGCTGGCGCGTCTGCGGGCGCTGCTGCGGCGCTCGGCGGGCATCGCCTCGGCGACCCTGTCGTGCGGCGGTCTGCGACTGGATCCCAAGGCGGCGCGGGCCACGGTCAACGGCGAGCCGCTGCGCCTGACCTCGCTGGAATACCGGCTGCTGCACTATATGATGATGCACCAGGGCCGGGTCATCAGCCGGACCGAGCTGGTCGAACACCTGTACGATCAGGACTTCGACCGCGACTCCAACACCATCGAGGTCTTCATCGGCCGGTTGCGCAAGAAGGTGGGGTCTGAGCGGATCGAGACCGTGCGCGGCCTGGGCTATCGCCTGACGCCGCTGGCCGGCGAGTCCGAGGCCGCGTGACACCGGACGCGGGGGCGCAAGGGCCGTCCTGGGGCCGATGGTTCGGACGGCCGGGCCGCAGCCTGACCCGCCGGCTGATCTGGCTGGCCTCGGGCTGGATCGTGCTGGCCCTGCTGCTGACCGGCTGGATGCTGACCAGCCAGTATCAGGAAAGCGCCTTCCGGCGGTTGGGCAACGTCCTGGCCAACACCATCGACGAGGTGGTGCTGGCCAGCCTGGCGAAGCCCGACGGCGTCAGCGTGGCCGAGATCAAGGACGCTCGCACCCTGCGCGGCCTGTCGGGCAAATACTGGCAGGTCGCCGAGGTCGATGCGGAGGGGCGCATGCGGGTCCTGGCCCGATCGCCGTCGCTGGCGGGCGAGACCCTTCATATCGACGACGAACTGCCCGCGCGGCTTGAAGCCTCGCTGGGCAGCTTGGTCAGCTATAATGACCCGGGCGTGCTTAAGGCCCCGCAGAGCCAGCCGCTGCGGATCGCCGCCAGCATGAAGTCGCTGCCCGACCGGGCCAGTCCGCTGATCTTCATGGCCGGGATCGACCGGTCCGACATCGAGACCGACACGCGCCAGTTCGCCACTTTCACCTGGACGGCGCTGCTGATCCTGGGCATCGGGCTGGTGATCGCGGTCTTCCTGCAGGTCCAGATCGGATTGCGCCCGCTGTTCGACCTGCGCAACGAGATCGCCGACGTGCGCAAGGGCCGGGCGGCGCGGATCGCGCGCGACTATCCGACCGAGATCCAGCCCCTGGCGGAACAGGTCAACCGCCTGCTGGACCACAACCAGGAGGTGGTGGAGCGTCAGCGCACCCACGTCGGCAATCTGGCCCACGCCCTGAAGACCCCGCTGACCGTCATGCTGGCCGAGGCGGAAAGCGACCCGACCCCGCTGGCCAACGTCGTCCGCCGCCAGTCCGAGATCATGAAGGGGCAGGTCGACCACCACCTGCGTCGCGCCCGCGCCGCCGCGCGGGCCCAGGGTCTGGGCGAACGCACGCCCGTGGGCGAGGTGATCGACGAACTGGCGGTGATGCTGGAACGGGTCTTCCAGTCCAAGGGGGTGGAGATCGACTGGCGCGCCCCGGACGAACTGGCCTTCCTCGGGGAGCGTCAGGACCTGCAGGAGGTCCTCGGCAATCTGATGGAGAACGCCTGCAAATGGTCGACGCGGCGCGTGCGGATCTCGGCCGGGGCCAGCGGCCTGGGCCAGATGATCGCCGTGGTCGAGGACGACGGCCCCGGTCTGCCGGCCGATCAGCGCGACGCGGTGATGAAGCGCGGCGCCCGGCTGGACGAGGGTGCCCCGGGCTCGGGCCTGGGTCTGGCCATCGTGGACGACCTGACCCGCGCCTATGGCGGCCGGCTGACGCTGGCCGCCAGCGATCTGGGCGGGCTGAAGGCCATGCTGGAATTACCGGCCGCGGAGGCCTGAGGCCGCTTCCGGATTCTTAACCCAGATCATTCAGCGTGTCGGCTGGGTCGGAAGCGTCCGATCGTCCGGAGACTCGAATGGCCGAACTGTCGGTCGCCCATCGCGCCATGCTCGCCCAGATGCTGGAGCGGGTGCCCGACCGCGTGCTGAAGACCCTGGCCGGCGCCGTGGGACAGATGCCGGGCGAGCGGGCCCGCGCCCTGAGCCAGATGCTGGCCGACGAGACCACGGATCGCCAGCGGCGTTCGGTGGCCTTCGCCCCCATGCTGCCGCTGTTCCGGCCCCGGGCCGACGGAGTCGCGGCCCCGACCTTTCCCGCCGCCGTCCTGCCCCGCCTGTGGAAGGCGGCCGCCGCGCAGGAGCCGCACCTGCTGCCAGAGCTGGACGACGTGCGGTTCCGCGAGGACGATCCCACGGTGGTGGCCGTCGGAAACCGGCTGTGCGTCGCTGCCTCGGGGATCATCCGTGATCGGCCGGATCTGATCTGGCCAGTCGCGGACTGGGATCCCGATGCGCGGCAAGCGGGGCTGGAGGACCTCGCCGCCTGTTTCGATCTGGCCGTGCTGGCCCGGCGCGGCGTCGTCTCGTTGCCCACCCTGATCCTGCGACCGACCGAGAACCAGCTCGCCGAACTGCGGCTGATGATCGGCGACGCCGCCGACGTCGCCCCGGACGGCGGGCCGCGGCTGCTGGAAATCCTGTTCGCGCATCTGAGCGAGGCCGCCGTGATCCTGCGTCTGGTCGTCCATTCCTCCCGCGCCGCGGGCAAGGAAGGGATGCTGTCGGGCTCGGAGATGGCCGTCTTCGTCGATCGACTGATCGCCGAGGTCGAATCCCGCGTCGCCCGGATCGCCGCCTTCAAGCCGGGTCTGAGCGGCAACGTGCCGGAAAAGGCGATGAAGGCCGATGTCCTGTGGTGCGGCGAGACCCTGGCGGAGCTGGATCGGACCCTGCAGCTCGACCCCGAAGGCAGCTGGGGCAAGTTGGCGCGCGAAGCGCGCGCCCGGATCAACTGGACCCTGTCGACGACGCTGCGATCCACCGAAAAGACGCTGGAGCGGATCATGCCGACGCGGCGGGTTCAGACCACGGGGCGGATGACGCGAGAGGTGGCCGCGCTGGATCAGCTGGCGCCGCCGGAGGCCGTCGAAGCCGCGCGCGTCATGCTGACCCTAGTCGGCGCCATGCGGACCTCGGCACCGGTGTTCGGCTGTGAATCCCTGCGCTATCAACTGGTCCAGTCGGTGGTCGACCGGGTCACCCTGTACGTTAATCTGGTCATCGAGGCGGTGAACGCGGGAGAGGCCCCCGACACCCGCGCGGCGCTGAATCTGATCGAGACCCTGGCGCAATGTCTGTTGTTGATCGAGGCGACGGACGCCGCCAAAACCGCCCGCCGCCGCGCCGCCACCACCAGCGCGGCCCTCGGGACCGCGACAACCGAGGCCTCGCCCCGCGCCGCCTGATCCGCTAAGCCGCTGGGATGATCGTGTTCTGGACTCTGGCCGGGCTTGCCGCGGCCCTCGCGGGCTGGCTCGTGCTGGGCGCGGCGCGCAACGGCCTGGTGGCCGTCCCCGCGCCATCGGACACCGCGGCGGCCGAACTGGCGGAGCTGGACCGGCTGAGGACCCGCGGTCTGCTGGACGAGGACGCCTATGTCGGCGCCCGTGCCGAGGCCGGCCGCCGGCTTCTGGCCGATACCGCGCCGGAGCCCGTCGTGCGGGTCGGACCGCGGGACCGGACGGTGGTGCTGTCGGGGCTGGTCGCCACGGCAGCGGTGGCCGTCGGACTGTATGTCCTGATCGGACAGCCGGGCCTGCCGGACCAGGTCTACGAGCGGCGGATCGACCAGTGGACCACGTCGCCGGAAACGCTGGATGCCGGGCAGATGGCGGCGGTCCTGACCCGCGCCGTCCGCCGCGATCCCGACAACCGCACCGCCCTGACCATGCTGGGGGCGGCCCGGTTCCAGGCGGACGATCCGATCGGAGCCGCCTCCGCCTTCCGTCGGGCGCTCGAGATCGACCCCAATGATGCGCAAAGCTGGGCCCGGCTGGGAGAGAGTCTCGTCCGCGCCAATGAGGGTACGGTCGGGGCCGATGCCGAGGCGGCCTTCGTCGCCGCCATTCGGCGCGATCCGGATCAGCTGGGGGCGCGCTTCTTTCTGGGCCGGGCGGCCCTGGACCGAGGCGACGGCGCGCGGGCGCGCGTGATGTGGGAGCCGCTGATCGCCGTGCTCGACCCGGGCGATCCCCGCCGGGCCGGTCTGCAGGCGGAGTTGGCAGCGGCGGGATGACCCGTTGGAGCCGGACCGCGACGGGTCTATACGCGGCCTCCTGTTTCCTTGTCCGGGGTCTGCGTCGTCCATGAGCTGGCTGCCCAAATCACCCAAGGCCCGGCGCCGTCTCTGGGTCGTCGGGGCCGCAACGCCGGTGCTGGTCCTGGCCGTCGGCCTGTCGCTGTGGGCCATGCAGGACAGCGTGACGTTCTTCTTCTCGCCCTCCGAAGTCACCGAGCAGAAGGCCCCGACCGGACGGGTCATCCGTCTGGGCGGGCTGGTCGAGACCGGCAGCGTTCAGACCCACGGCGCCACGGTCAGCTTCGCCGTCACCGACAACAAGGCGACCACCCAGGTCGTCTATCACGGCGACCTGCCCGACCTGTTCCGCGAGGGCCAGGGGGTGGTGGCGCAGGGGTCTTTCGGTCCGGACCGCACGTTCCAGGCCGACACCGTCCTGGCCAAGCACGATGAACGCTACATGCCGCGCGAGGTCTCCGATCGGTTGAAGGCCGACGGCGAATGGCGGCCGGACGGCTCGGCCTCGGGCAGCCCGCGGGGCGGGAGCCAAACCAATATGCCCACGCCCTCATGATCGTCGAGTTCGGGTCGTTCTGCCTGATCCTTGCGCTGGCCCTGTCGGCGCTGCAGATGGGCCTGTCCGCCGCGGGCCGCATGACCCGCAGTCCGCTGCTGGCCGGGGGCGGGGAGGGGGCCGCCGTCGCCGCCGCCTGCGCCGTGGCCCTGTCGTTCGGGGCGCTGATCTTCGCCTTCGCGACCTCGGACTTCTCGGTCGCCAACGTGGCCAACAACAGCCACACCGACAAGCCGATGCTCTACAAGGTGGCCGCCGCCTGGGGCAGCCACGAGGGGTCGCTGGTGCTGTGGTGCCTGGTGATGACCGTGTTCGGCGCGGCCCTGACCCGGGCGCGCGGCCTGCCGTTCGGGCTGAAGGCCTCCACAGTGGGGGTGCAGGGTGGACTGGGCACGCTGTTCCTGGCTTTCGCCGTCTTCACGTCCAACCCCTTCGCGCGGCTGGATCCAGCCCCGATCCAGGGGTCGTCGCTGAATCCGCTGCTGCAGGATCCGGCCTTGGCCTTCCATCCGCCGCTGCTCTACATGGGCTATGTCGGCTTCTCGGTGACCTTCTCGCTGGCCGTGGCGGCCCTGATCGAGGGCAAGGCCTTTTCCGGCTTCTGGCCGGCCTGGGGCCGGTGGGTCCGGCCGTGGGCCCTGGCGTCTTGGGTCTTCCTGACCGGCGGCATCACGCTCGGGGCCTTCTGGGCCTATTACGAACTGGGCTGGGGCGGCTGGTGGTTCTGGGACCCGGTCGAGAACGCCAGCTTCCTGCCCTGGCTGGCGGGAGCGGCCCTGCTGCACAGCGCGGTGGTGACCGAGCGACGCGGGGCGCTGGCCGGCTGGACCGTGTTCCTGGCCCTGCTGGCCTTCAGCTTCTCCATGCTCGGCGCCTTCCTGGTGCGGTCGGGCGTCCTGACCAGCGTCCACGCCTTCGCCGTCGATCCCGAGCGGGGTCTCATGCTTCTGGGCATTCTCGGCTTCACCGCCGGCTCGGCCTTCGCCCTGTTCGCCTGGCGCGCGCCGCAGCTGAAGGGCGGGGCCGTGTTCGCCCCGGTCAGTCGCGAGGGGGCCCTGGTGCTGAACAACCTGTTCCTCACGGTGGCCGCCGTCACCGTGCTGCTGGGCACGCTGTATCCGCTAATCCTGGAGGCGGCCACCGGGGCGACGATCTCGGTGGGGCCGCCCTATTTCGCCATGACCTTCACGCCCCTGATGCTGGTGGCCTTCCTGATCCTGCCGGCCGGGCCCCTGCTGGCCTGGAAGCGGGGCGATGCGCTCGGCGCGATGCAGCGGCTGGCCCTGGCCGGGGCCCTGGCGATCGGGGCCGGGTTCGTCGGCTGGCTGGCGTTCGAGCCGAAGAAGGCCCTGGCCGCCGGGGGCCTGGCGATCGGAGCCTGGCTGATCTTCGGGGCCCTGGCCGAGGTCATCGAGCGGGTGCGTCTGTTTAAGGCACCTCTGGCCGAGGTCCTGCGCCGGGCGCGGGGCCTGCCGCTGGGGGCCTGGGGCATGACCCTGGCCCACGCCGGGCTGGGCGTTTTCGTCCTGGGGGCGGTGGTCGAGACCCAGTTCAAGATCGAGGCCGCCGCCCCGGTGTCGATCGGACAGAGCGTCACCGCCGGGCCCTGGCGCGTGACTTTGAACGAGGTCCAGGTGGTCGAGGGCCCCAACTATCTGGCCGAACGGGGCGGCCTGACCGTGGCCCCGGTCCGTCCGGGTCCGGCGACGCGCACTGTCGTCGCCGAACGGCGCTTCTTCCCCGCGGGCGGTCAGACCACCACCGAGGTCGGTCTCGATTTCCGAGGGCTGGACGACGTCTATGTGGTCATGGGCGAGCGCCGCGCGGGCGACCAGGGCCAGAACGCCTGGAGCGTGCGGGTCTATTACAATCCGTGGGCGCGGCTGATCTTCCTGGGGCCGTTCATCATGGCGCTGGGCGGGCTGCTGAGCCTGTTCGACCGGCGGCTCAGGATCGCCGTCGGCGGGCGGCGCAAGGTCGTGGCGGCATGAGGCGGGCCCTGCTCATCGCCGTGGCCTCGATCGGGCTGATGGCGGCCGAGCCGGCCGCCGCCCCGGACAGGCCGCTGCCCGAAGCCGGGCAGGAGGCGCGGGCCCAGGCCCTGTTCCGCGACGTGCGCTGCGTGGTCTGCCAGCACGAATCGATCGCCGACAGCCCGGCCGGCATCGCCGGCGACATGCGCCAGCGGATCCGCGAGGAGATCGCCTCGGGCGACACCGACGCCGCGGTGCGCGACGATCTGGTGCGGCTGTACGGCGACTATATCCTGTTCACCCCGCCGGTGCGGGGCGCGACCTGGCTGCTGTGGTTCGGACCGCTGCTGCTGGTGATGCTGGGCGGGCTGGCCCTGATCGTCATGGCGCGGCGCCGACCCGTCGAGGCCGCGCCGCTGTCGTCGGACGAGGAGGCCCGGCTGGCCGATCTTCTCCGATCGGACAGGCTTCGCCCTGATCCTGACGCACGCGCGCCTCACGACGGGCGCTGAGCGGGTAGAAGCCTCGTGCAGCGATGGTTGGCGAACGCCGCCATCGTCCTATATTCAAAGGCGAAACGGACCCGCCTGAGCCATTCCGGCGGGGTTCCATTGAAGGATCGCAAAGAGACGATGCTGAAGCGCAAGGAATTCATTCTGGGGGCGGCCGTGGGCCTGTCCTTCGCCGCCGTCGCCACGGCCGGGGGAGTCATCGACTGGCCCGGGGCCAATGCGGCCGAACGCTCCACCGCCGTGGGTCGGCTGATCCCCTCGGCCGGCGCCGCGGGTCTGGCCTTCGCCCCGCCGCAGGGCGCCCCGCTGAGCTTCGCCGACATCTTCGAACAGGTCGCCCCGGCCGTCGTCCAGATCGACGTCGAGACCCCGGTCGAGCGGCCGCGCGGCGGCATCATCCCGATCCCCGGCCTGCCCGGCTTCGGCTTCCAGGCCCCCAACACCCAGCCTCCGGGCGAGGAGGAAGAGCCCCGCACCGCCCAGGGGGCCGGCTCCGGCTTCTTCATCACCGCCGACGGCTATATCGTCACCAACAACCACGTCGTGGCCAACGCCACCAAGATCACCGTCAAACTGTCGGACGGCCGCGAGCTTCCGGCCACCCTGGTCGGTCGCGACGCCGACACCGACCTGGCCGTGATCAAGGTCCAGGGCGACGAGTTCAGCTTCGTCAGCTTCGAGGAAGCGGCCGAGCCGCGCGTCGGGGACTGGGTCATCGCCGTGGGCAATCCCTTCGGCCTGGGCGGCACGGCCACGGCCGGCATCGTCTCGGCCCGGGCGCGCGACATCGCCGACAGCACCACCCCCTATACCGACTATCTGC